>JAGGNC010000184.1 GCA_017886405.1 Pseudomonas sp.
ACACGCAGGACTATCAGGTCCGCACCCTGCAGATCGACCTCCTCGACGGCAAAGACAACAAGCTGGTCTGGCGCGGCAGCGCCGAACAGGTGCTGCGTAATCGCCAGCCCAGCCCCAGCGAGCGTGAAGCCTCAATCCGCAACACGGTGATCAAGGTGCTGAGCCAGTATCCGCCGCATTGAAAACCCGCTACATATCGCTATCTGCCGATTGAGTGCTGTGCATTCGTAGGCGCGGCCTCGGCCGCGATGTTTTTCAATTGACTTTGATCGCGGGCAAGCCCGCTCCTACAAGGGTTGCCCCTCGATAACAGCCTCCACAGACAGTGCCGAGGCTGACGAAGCGGACAGCTTTTACGGCATAATCGCCCGCCCTGCCTGTTCTGGAGAACCTCATGCCCGCGCCGATTTGGTGGTTACTGGCCCTGCCCTTTGTTGCCGGTGCCTGCCTGCCGCTGCAAGCGGGTATCAACGGCCAGTTGGCCAAGCAGGTGACCAGTGTATTGGCCGCATCTTTGATCTCCTTTGCTGCTGGCACCCTGGCCCTGCTCATTTTAGTACTCGTCCAGCGCGAGTTTCCTAGCATAGGGGCTTTGAAAGGTCTGACGTGGTGGCACTGGAGCGGCGGGCTACTGGGGGTGATATTTATCGCCACCGCCGCCTTTGCCGGGCCTAAGGTTGGCGCCCTGCTGTTTATGGCCCTGGTGATCGCCGGGCAACTGAGCATGGCCCTGACCCTGGACCACTTCGGCTGGGCCGGCTTTCGCGAGGCGCCGATTACTGCGGGCAAAGTCGGCGGCCTGCTGCTAATCGTCGCCGGCATCTGGCTGATCCGGCGCGGCTAAGCGCCCGGCCGGCTTTCGCCGCTCGAAACGGTAGAACAGGTTGGGCTCGCTGACCAGATAGAGATTGCCCTGATCATCCAGAGTCAGGCCCTCGCCCTGCGGCACACTGTCTTTCAGCCCAGCAAAGCCGCTGAGCAACGAACGGAAGCTGATCAGCTTGCCATCCTCGGCATCCAGCTCGATCACTACCTTGGACTCGTCACTAAGCAGCGCCAGATGCCCGGTCTGCTCGTCGTAGTGCACCGATGACAGGTCCTTGGCAAACACCTTGTGGTCGATCCACGCCTGACGGTCGATCACCTGCAGATTGAAGTCGCCGAGGAAGCTGGATTTTAGACCGCGCACCTCATATAGCTTGCGCGGTGAGTGTTCCTTGACCACATACAGCCGGTCGCCTGCACGGTCGTAGCCGACCCCTTCAAAGCCTTTGTTGCCACCCAGGTCAATGCCCAAGGTCAGCGCCCGGTAATCCTCACGGAACAGGGCACCGGGTTTTTCCGGCAGCTCGACCACCACCAGCGCCTGATCACGTTCCTCGACCAGCAACAGGAGGTTATCGCCCAGGTAGGTGATGCCTTCGACATCGCTGAACCCGCTCAGCGGATAACGCCCCAGCAGCTCACCATCCTTGCTCAGCGCCAGCAGCTCCTCCGGGTTATTGACCACCGCCCAGAGCTGGTCGCGCCCTTCGTCGTAAGTCAGCCCGGACAGGTTGTTGCTCACCCCGGCAACCGGCAGCGCATCAATCCGCACCTGGTACTCGGGCAACCACAGGCTGCGGTTTTCCCATTCGACTTCATGCAAGGAGGTCTTGATCCAGAAATACAGGCGTTTATCCAGATGCTGCACACTTATCTGGTAAACCAGAGTCAGTGCCAGCAGCAACAGCGCCCATTTCCATGGGCTGATATCAGGCAGCCGTACAAGGGTCTGTTGTCGTTTCATCGCGAGCCACGTTGCCGCGAGAAATGGCCCCCGGTTAGGCGCAGGACGCAGGTAATGGTTATTCCCTTACCAAGTCCTGCAACAACAGCGGGGGCCATTTCTCGCGCAACCCGAAGGGCCGGGCCTGTTTTTGCGCGATGCAGCGTTTCTCGTCGCTCATTTGGAACAATCAAACCGCGCTCCTCGTGCCTTGCCTCGCGCAAAAACAGGCTCCGGCGCGGCCGCGAATGAAATGACAACAGACCCTTACCCTTTTCGCAGCGGACATCATGAATAGTCATACTCGCGTGTTTACGGGAAAAAGCAGTGTGCTGCATGAACATGACAACACGACTGTGCGGGTACCCAGTGATCGGACCAGAAGCTGGGCTGCGAGTGTCGGAGTGCCTGCCTGCGAATGAGTTCAACTCGCAGGACCAGACAGCCTCCGGGCGGCGGCCGCAGGAGGGGGCTTATGTTAAGGTAATCGCCCTTTTCACCCGGTTGGGATAGAGACAGGTCGTTATGACACTGGCCCAACCATCCCGCTGGCTGCCTAGGCCGCCATAGCGTTTAGCCCTCTTTATCGCATAGCTCGGCAGGCATAACCTTGCTGTTGTTAAGCCTATATGCGCAGGCCTGCACAGCAGTTGCGCATTTGCTGCACCCCGTTTTTTATTAGCCCCTCCGCCCTGCCCTTAAGCGCATTTGCGGAACCCAGCCACTGGAACCCACCATGCTACAAAGCCTGAAAAATACCTGGTTCTTCAATATCCGCGGCGATGTACTCGCCGGCCTGGTGGTCGCGCTGGCGCTGATCCCCGAGGCTATCGCCTTTTCGATCATCGCCGGGGTTGACCCCAAAGTCGGCCTGTACGCCTCGTTTTGTATCGCCGTGGTGATCGCCTTCGTCGGCGGCCGTCCCGGCATGATCAGCGCGGCCACTGGGGCCATGGCCCTGCTGATGGTGACCCTGGTTAAAAACCATGGCTTGGAATACCTGCTGGCGGCGACCCTGCTGACCGGCGTGCTGCAGATAGGCGCCGGCTACCTCAAGCTCGGCAGCCTGATGCGCTTTGTCTCACGCTCGGTGGTCACCGGTTTCGTCAACGCCCTGGCGATCCTTATTTTTATGGCACAACTGCCTGAACTGACCAACGTCACCTGGCACGTTTACGCCATGTGCGCCGCCGGCCTGGGCATCATCTACCTGTTCCCCTATGTACCGAAGCTCGGCCAACTGATCCCCTCGCCCTTGGTGTGCATCCTGTCGATGACCGCCGTGGCTATGTATTTCGGCCTGGATATTCGTACCGTCGGTGACATGGGCGAGCTGCCGGATACCCTGCCGATCTTCCTCTGGCCGGACGTACCGCTGAACCTGGAAACCCTGGCGATCATCTTCCCCTACGCCGCCGCCCTCGCAGTGGTCGGCCTACTGGAATCGATGATGACCGCGACCATCCTTGATGACCTGACCGACACCACCAGCGACAAGAACCGCGAATGCAAAGGCCAGGGCGTGGCCAATATCGCCTCCGGCCTGCTCGGCGGCATGGCCGGTTGCGCGATGATTGGCCAATCGGTGATCAACGTGAAATCCGGTGGCCGTGGCCGTCTGTCCTGCCTAGTAGCCGGAGTGGTGCTGTTGCTGATGGTGGTGTTCCTCAGTGACTGGGTTAGCCAGATCCCCATGGCAGCCCTGGTCGCCGTGATGATCATGGTGTCGATCGGCACCTTCAGCTGGGACTCGATCCGTAACCTCAGGAAATTCCCGCTCTCCACCAATATCGTCATGCTTGCCACCGTGGCGGTCACCGTCTACACCCATAATCTGGCGTACGGCGTATTCGTCGGGGTGCTGCTGGCCGCGCTGTTCTTCGCCAACAAAATCGGCCATTTTCTCTATATCAATTCAGACGCCGACAGTGATGGCAGCCAGCGCACCTACACGGTAGTCGGCCAGGTATTCTTCAGCTCTGCCGACAAGTTCGTCGCCGCCTTTGATTTCAAAGAAGCCGTGAGCAAGGTCACCATCGACCTGTCCCGCGCGCATTTCTGGGATATCACCGCCGTCGCCGCCCTGGATAAAGTGGTGATCAAACTGCGCCGCGAAGGCGCTGAAGTTGAAGTACTGGGCCTTAACCAAGCCAGCGCCACCATCGTCGACCGCTTCGGCGTGCACGATAAGGACAACGCCACCGACCTGCTGTCCGGCCACTAAGAGAGGTTTACAAACTACTGCGCTCGTCCATGCCGTGTTGAACTCAGCCCGAGACACGGCGCCTCTAAATGCTCATGTACTACTCGTACACTCCGCTTTTTCGGCTGATTTCGCCTTGCCTGACCATCGCTCGCTACGTTTCTAAATCCCCTCTACACAAGGAGAACAACAATGACCCAAGTAATGGCGTGTATTGATGGCTCACAATCCACCCGCGCGGTCTGCGATTACGCCGCCTGGGCCAGCCAGCGCCTGAGTGCGCCGCTGACCCTGCTGCACGTATTGGATGAGGGGCAATACCCGACTCAGCCAGACTTGTCCGGTGCTATCGGTTTGGGCAGTCGCGAACACCTGCTTGAAGAGCTGGCCAATCTCGACCAGCAACGCCACAAGGTGGCCATGGAACAAGGCCGATTGATGCTCGAAGCGGCGCGTGAGCGGGTACAAGCCGATGGCGTGGAGCCGGCACAATTGCGCCAGCGCCATGGTGACTTGGTCGAGTGCCTGCATGAGCTGGAGGCCGATACCCGCCTGCTGGTCATCGGTCGTCAGGGTAAAACCAGCGACACCCTCAGCCAGCTGCTCGGCAGTCATCTGGAAAACGTCATCCGCACCCTGCACCGGCCGATTCTGGTCAGCTGTGGCGAATTCAACGCACCGCAAAACTACATGCTCGCGTATGACGGCAGCGCCACCGCGCGAAAAAGCCTGCAGATGATCGCCGCCAGCCCGCTGCTCAAAGGCCTGCCGTGCCACCTGGTGATGATCGGCGCCGACACCCGCGATGCCAGGGAACAACTGCAAGCCGCTGCACAAGTGATAGCAGGCTCGGCCAGTGAAGTGCATCAGGTTATCCGCGCCGGTGAGGTGGAACCTACCCTGCACGCCTACCAACTTGAGCAAGGCATTGACCTGTTGGCCATGGGCGCTTACGGCCACTCGCGGATTCGTCAGTTCCTGGTCGGCAGCACCACCAGCACCCTGTTGCGCACCAGTAACAGCGCACTGCTGATTTTGCGCTGATGGCCCGGCATAGCCGCTATAAACGGCTGCTATGCCGCTGTTTATAGCGGCTATGCGCCTACTGTGCGCTGGCACTCTGACAGCTTTTTCACCATGAACGCCTGCTGCTGGATATCGATTTCTTCAAGCGGGTCAATGATGAGCATGAGCATGGGCATGCCAGTGGCGATATCTGCTTAAGCGCCTTTGCCAAACGCATGCGCCAGCACTTTCGCCGCGACAGTGACGCCTTGCTGCGCTTGGGCGATCGTAACTGCGTTTTCAGTTCTGCACGCTGAAGCTCAGCTTGGCGGTCTGCCCGCTTTCATCGAGGACGCTGAGTTGGTAGCGACCTGCACGCCTGAAGGTCTGGTTGAACAAAGCATCGGCGCTGGTTTCGGCAATTGGCTGACCATCGACAAACCACCAGCGCCGGCCGCTGCCGCCCAGGGCAGACAGGCGTAAACGCAGCGGTTCGATGCTGCCGGCCGGGCGGCGCAGACGGTCACCGTCACGCACGCCGACAATCGACAGCGGCGCAGCGACGGGCACGTGCCGCGGCGGGCACTGCGCATCAATTGCCGGCAGGCGCGCACTGCGCCGCTCGCGGCGTGGCAGCCAGGGCTCCAATGGCGCAGGCCACAAGACCAGCCGCTGCGAAGTGGCGTCAGGGCAGCTGGCATCGACGCGCAGCCCTGCTGCATTGACCCAGATTCGCGCCTCTAAGCCGAGACCCAGCGGCTGATCCAGCGCTTGCAGGGTTGGCGGCGTGGTGCCCGCAAGGGTCCAGGCAAAGCGTTGACGCCGGCAGTTAGGGTCGCGGCTGTCCATGGGTTGTCCCAGTGGCCAGCAGATGGCCGCGACGCCGACCGAAGTGGGTTGTGGATCAATCGGCAAGGCGATCCCGCGTTGGCTGTCGCGGTTGACCAGCAGATCGTGCACCTGCAGCAGCAAGGGCGCCGCCGAGGCCAAGCCGAACTGCCCCGGCACCGGGGTGCCATCCGGCCGACCAATCCAGATACCAATCAGGTAGCGCGGCGCCACGCCAATCGCCCAGGCATCACGAAAACCGTAACTGGTGCCGGTCTTCCAGGCCAGGCTGGGGCGTTGCACCAGCTGCGCACGCGGGTCGCGGTCCGGTCGCGCCTGACCGCTGAGAATGCGCCGCACGATCCACGCGGCGCCAGGCGACAGCAAGCGCCGCTCATACACTGCATCCTGCGGCTGAAAGCGCAAACGCGCGGCCATGCCGCCACGGGCAAAGGCGCTGTAACCGCTGACCAAATCTTCCAGCCGACTCCCGGCACCGCCGAGAATCAGCGCCAGATTCGGCTCCGCCAGTGGCGGCAGCAGCAACGGCACACCGGCACTGCGCAACTTGCCGGCAAAGCGCTTCGGCCCATACGCCTCAAGCAGCTGCACGGCCGGTAGGTTGAGTGAGGTGGCCAAGGCCTCACTGACGGACACCGCGCCACTGAAGCCGGCGGCAAAGTTGCCGGGGCGATAATCGCCATAGCGACGCGGCACGTCCTGCAGCAGGGATTCGGAGTGAATCAACCCCTCGTCCAACGCCATGCCGTAGAGAAAGGGCTTCAGCGTTGAGCCCGGCGAGCGCACCGCGCTGACCATATCGACATGGCCAAAGCGCTTGGTATCGCCGATATCCACCGAACCCAGGTAGGCACGCACCGCCATGCTTGGCTGCTCCACCACCAGAATCGCTGCCGAGGTGCGCTCGGGTAAGCGTGCACGCCAGCCCAGCAGCAAGTCTTCCAGGCGGCGCTGCAAGGCGGCATCGAGGGTGGTGCGAATCAGTGGCGGGCTGCCCGCTTTGTTCAAGCGCCGCGCCAACAGCGGCGCCAACCGGGGCTCCTGACGCGGGGCCAGCAGCACCGGCTCCTCCAGCGCATCATTGATCGCCGTTTGCGGCCACACCTGGAAACTGGCCAAACGCTGCAGCACTTTATCCCGCGCCGCCTGTGCGCGCTCAGGGTGACGATCCGGGCGCAGGCGGCTGGGGGCTTGCGGCAACACCGCAAGCAGCGCGGCTTCGGCACGGGTCAGCTGCCGGGGTGATTTACCCAGATAGGCCCAACTGGCGGCGGCCACGCCTTGCAAGGTGCCGCCAAATGGGGCGCGATTGAGGTACAGGGTGAGGATTTCATCTTTGGACAGATGCCATTCCAGTTGCAGCGTGCGCCACAGCTGCTTGAGCTTGCCGCTGTAAGTGCGCGCGTGCGGATCCAGCAACCGTGCGACCTGCATCGACAGCGTGCTGCCGCCCGACAGCACGCGCCCGCCGCTGAGGTTCTGCAGGGCCGCACGGTTGCTGGACAGCGGGTTAACCCCGGGGTGGTGATAGAACCAGCGATCCTCGTAGGTCAGCAGCGCCTCCAAATAATATGGCGACACCTGATCTGGGCTGACCGGGTAGCGCCACACACCGTCATGGTCGGCAAAACGCCACAGCGGCGTACCGTCCTCGGCCAGCACCACGCGCGCCAGATCATCCGATGGCAGTGGCAGCGGCAACAGCCGGTCGGCCAGCGCCAGCACTAACACCAGGCACAGCGGCAGCCCCAGCCATGGGCGGCGCAACAGCGGCCACAGGCGCTTACGCCAAACGGACAGGGCCAATAGGAAGAACGACTTAACGCGGGTCATGCATTGATCCATTCCTTGCATCACGAGGCTGTACTGACAAATAGCGGCCCGACTGGCCATGCGCGCTGCCATTCTGCCAAATGACTGGCACACTGGCGCGCAGCAGCAATCAACGCTGGGTCGATCGGAACAAACATATGGGCGTAGACGGTTTTTTTGAATCCCTTGGCGAGGCGGTCGGTGCGGTGATCCGCTTTATCGTCGAAGGGATGAGCGGCTTTTTTGGCATGCTCGGTGGCGCAGTCAACAGTTTTATCGCCGGCATGTCCAAAGCCCTGGGGGTGACGCCGTCATTGCTCAGCATTGTTGTGCTGATAGTCGGCCTGTGGTTGCTCTACCTGGCGCTACGCGCGTTTATCCGCCGTTCGATTATTGCCGGGATGATCTGGCTGGTGCTGGGGTTGTGGTTGCTGAGCGGTTTAATCGGCTAGATAGCAGTTGTACGTAGCCCGGATGAAGTTCGGGGGTGCCGTCACTCTCCCGCCAAAACAATCCTTTGCTCTGCACCTCCAGCCCAATGTGCAGGCAGCAAGCCTGCACGAACATAGCGATGAAAGCTGGAAAAGCGCCAATCCTCCAGCGTCTCGACCAAGCCGTGTTTAAGTGGGTTGATGTGGATGTAATCCACATGCGCGGCAAAGTCCTGTTCGTCGCGGATGAGGTGCTCCCAAAACCGGCGCTGCCACACGTTCGCTTCGCCCTTGGCGTTCAGCCTGACGTCGACATCGACTCGCTTACGCAATGCACTGACGAAACTGGATTTGCATAGACGAATACGCGATGAATAGTCCGCATCGCCAACAGGCAGGGTCATTAACATATGCACATGGTCTGGCAGCAGCACGATTGCGGGCAAGCTGCAGGGCTTGCACAGTTGCATGTAACGCAAGGCCCTGCCCAGCTCTAGATGATGCCTTACCAGTAGATCTGAAGACCTATCTTGCAGGGTAAGGGTCAGGAAATAGCAGGCTCCGGCTACCTTGGCGCGTCGATAATTCACCATAAAGCAGACCTCCCTGTCCGCGATATTTTCCCGGATTGCATCCGGGCTACTTAGCGCTCTGGTAGCCCGGATGCAATCCGGGGAGAAGCATCTAGCGTTCCTTGACCACCAAGCGCCCTGGCGTCTGCCCTAAGGCCTGCCAATTCGGCCGGTACATCGACTCTACCTGGGGTGGTGGTACACGGTAGCTGCCGGGGGTAACGGCGCGGGCCAGGTACAGCAGGTGCGTGGTCTCGTAGCCGCTGATATCCAGCGCGGCGACATAGCGATCACCCCGGAACTCCTGGTGCTTGATGGCCGCATTCTGCATCGATTTGCGCCACTCTTTCACTGCGCTGCTGGCGTCGTCCAGGCTCGCCGAGCTTTGCGCCAGGTTTTGATTCTCCAGCTCCAGCCCTGCCGGCAGTAAGTCGACCACCAGCGCATCCGGCACCCGTTGTTTAGGCGCGACAGCCAGATGTACCAGCACCAGCTCGCCACTTTGCAGGTTATTTAGATCCAGTTTGCGCCCGTCCATGCCCAGGTATTCGCGGTAGATCGACAGGTTCTCACCGCCAGCCGCCGGCGCCTTAGTTGGATAGCCGGAAAGCGTCAGTTGCTGATACAGCGGTGTTTCACTCGGTTTGCTTGCCGCATTGGTGATGCTCAGCGGCGCGAGCAAGTCGCGCCCTTCCAGCTTGAGGCCCGACTGAGCATTGTTCAGTTCAAAGGCCAGGCTGCCGGTTTGCAGGGTGGCACTCCAGTTCGGCTCAGGCTTACTCAGCAGGTTGCGCCCCGCCAGGTACAGTGCGTTGCGTTCCTGAGTGGACAGCCACTGCTGCCCGGCCACTTCATCGGCCAGATTGAACAGGCGCTCTTCACGACGCTGACTGGCCAGATCATGCTCTTCCAGCAGCGCCAAAATCAGCGCCTGATCGCGTAACGGACTGCCGTAATCGCCCAGCCAGCTATTACTCTTGCGACCCCGAACCAGGCCTACGTTCAGCAGCTCGTCGGCGCGTGGCTGGTCACCCATTTTCTCCAAGGCAACGGCCAAGTGCACCAATGGCAAACCAGACAACGCATCACTGCGGCGCTCATACAGGCTGCGCAATGCGCCCAATGGCGCTTGCTGACTGCGCGCCAACACGTATCCGGCATAGGCCTGCACGGCAAAACGGCTGTGGTTGGCGTTGTCGCTGTAGTTGACCTCGATCAGGTTGCGCTCTTGCACATAGCGCAGCAGCCGTTCGCTGGCCTTCTTCAGCGCCTCGTCCGGCACGCCAAAACCTTGCTCCCGAGCGCGCAGCAGAAAATCACTGACATAGGCGGTCAGCCAGTATTCCTCCTCGCTGTCTGCGCCCCACAGGCCGAAGCTGCCGTTGTAACGTTGCATGCTCAATAGACGCTCAATACCCAGCTCGATGGCGCGTTTGCGCTGCTCATCGGGCTCGGCTTTTACCCCCAGTCGTTTAAGGGTTGCTGCATCGGCATACAACGACGGATACAGGCCGCTGGTGGTCTGTTCAAGGCAGCCATACGGATAGGCCTTGAGCGCACGAATCTGCTCACCCAGGTTCAGCGGTGGCCGGCTGGAGATGGCCAGGCGCGCTTCCAAACCTGCGGTTTCAAAGACGCTCAGCGCATCCGCCGGCAGCAACCAGGTCTGGTCCTTGAGTACCGCGCGAAACTGCTTAAGTTGCGCCGGGTAAGCCGGGCGGATACCTAGCTGCCACTCACGACTGAACGGCGCTAGCGCTTCGCCGGGCAGAACCAGACCCTTGATGCTGACCTTGATACGCCCCTGACCAAAGCCGCCCAGAGCGACTACGGGGATGCGCAAAATGGTGCGTTGGCCATCGGCCAGGCTGATTGGCGCAGTGGCGCCGTCAGCGTTCTGTGCCAGTCGTAACTGCCCTTCGGCACTCAGTTGCACATCGAGTTTTTGCGCGTGACCCGACAGGTTACTGAGGTCCAGGGCCAAGGTGGTTTCATCACCACCGGCGAGGAAGCGCGGCGCTGACAGCTCGGCAATCAATGGCGCGGCAACCACCGTCTTGCCCTCACCCATAGCAAATTGATCGTCGCTCCACGCCTGCGCCATTAGGCGCAACTCACCATTGAAATCCGGAATATCCAGACTCACTTCGCCTTCACCCTGCTCATTCAAGGCTAACGGCTGACTTTGCAGCGCGACGATCAGCACACGGGTATCCGGACGTTTTCCGCCGGCCGCCAGCGCAGCGTCACCACCGAACGCCAGCTTAGCCACCCGGCCTTGTCCGGCTTCGATCAGTTGGCCGTAGATATCCAGCTGATCGGCGCCGTAGGCCTTACGCCCGAAGAACGTGGCGAAGGGATCGGGCGTGGCGTAATCGGTGATATTGAGGATGCCAACATCCACTGCAGCCACCAGCACATGGACGTGCTTAGGAATGCTGCCATCGGCACTGCGCGCCTGTACCTTGACGGTGAGCGGCTGGTTCGGACGGATTTTCTCCGCAGCGGTTAACGTCAGCGCCAGCTTGCGTGGCGCTCGCTCCAGCGGCAAATGCAGCAAGCCGACCGCGCGCTTGGGTGTAGCGTTGCTCTTGCGCTCACCGGGGCGGATCACCAGGGCGCTGACATACAGGTCATGCCGCGCCCAATCCTTGGCAATCGGAATGTCGAAGGTCTTGCCCTCGACGGGCACGTCGATCTCTTGCCACCACAACGGCCCTTCGCTGGATTCCACCATCAGGTAGCCCTTGCCCGCAGCAGGCGGGGTGACGGTGACCTGGGCGGTTTCGCCGTCGGCATAAGCCGGTTTATCCAGTGCCAGCTTGACCTGATCGGGGCGCACCGCGCCGCCATCGGCGTTGTCCTGCCAGCGGTAGCCGGCCCAGAAGCGCAGGCTACTGAGCAGCCCCGTTTGCGCATCGATCACTTCAACGCGATAAGGGCCCCACTCCACGGGGAAGCTAATTTTGGCGGTAGCACCGGCGTCGACACTGAGGGTTTCTTCACTCAGGGTGAGGAATTTTTCGCTGTAGTTATGGCTCCAGCCATCGCTGTCCGAGAAGTTCCAGAAATAGTCACGGCGCTCACGGATCAGGCGCACGCTGAGCTGCTCGGCCGCCAATTTATTACCCGCAGCATCCGCCACCAGCACGTCGAACTCGGCCAGGCTGTCGGCGTCCACTTCCTCACCGTCGAACAACGCACGCACGCCGGGCAGACGCTCGGCGGGCCACACCGGCTGAATCAGCCGCCGGGTAATCGCGCGACCGCCGGACTCCTGCAGGAT
>JAGGNC010000272.1 GCA_017886405.1 Pseudomonas sp.
CGGTTCAGGTAGTACATGACATAGAAGGCATCGGCGACGCTGGCGCCGACGCTGAGTAGGCCGTGATGGCGCAGCAGCAGTGCGATGTTGTCGCCCAGCGAGGCCTGGATCCGCGCGCGCTCGTCTAGGTTTAGTGCCACGCTTTCATACGCGTGGTAACCAAGCCGGCCGTGAAACTCAGTGCTGATCTGGTTGAGTTGCAACAGCCCCGCGTCCTGCGCAGCCACCGCCATGCCGGCCAGGGTGTGGGTGTGAATCACGCAGTGGGCATCCTCGCGGGCCATATGCACGGCGCTGTGGATGGTGAAGCCGGCGACGTTGTAGTCGGCATTGCCGTCGACCACTTGCCCCTGCATGTCCACCACGATCAGGTCGCTGGCACGGATCTCTTCGAAGAACAGGCCGAACGGGTTGATCAGAAAGCGCGGCTCACCGCCACCGGGCAGGCGCGCGGAGAAGTGGCTGTAAAGGGTGTCATCCCAGCCGAACAGGGCGGCCAGGCGATAAGCCGCGGCGAGGTCGCGGCGCAGAGTGGCGACGCAGTTCATGGGTTCTCCAGGCCGATAAAGCGGCGTACGCGTTCGTGGTCGCCGGTGCGGATGGCCTCTGGGGAGGCGTCGAGCTGGACGAGGCCGTCTTCCATAAACAGTACGCGGTCGGAAATCGACAAGGCAAAGTCCATCTCGTGGGTGACGATCAGCATGGTCATGCCTTCGCGGGCCAGGTCGCGGATCACCGCGAGCACGTCGCCGACCAGCTCAGGGTCGAGGGCCGAGGTGGGCTCGTCGAATAGCATGATCTGCGGTTTCATCGCCAAGGCGCGGGCGATGGCCACGCGTTGCTGCTGGCCGCCGGACAATTGGTGTGGGTACTTGTCGGCATGAGCCAGCAGGCCGACCTTGTCGAGCAGGGCCAGGGCTTCGTTGCGCAGGGTTGGGGCGTTGGCCAGACGGTGATAGCGCGGGGCGAGCAGCACGTTATCGACAATGGTGCGGTGCGGAAACAGGTTGAAGTTCTGGAACACCATGCCGATGTGCCGCACGCCTTGGCGCTGGCGGCGGTTGTCGGGGTGGTCGCCGGCCTGAATGAAGCTTTCGCCGAACAGCACAATCTCGCCTTGGTCGATGCGCTCCAGCCCATTGACGGTGCGGATCAGCGAGGTTTTGCCGGAGCCGGACGGGCCGATGATGGAGATCACCTCGCCGGGGCGTACAGCCAGGTCGATGCCTTTGAGCACTTGATGGTTGCCATAGGCTTTATGGATAGAGCGCAGGCGCAAGGCATCCGGGGTACCGGGGCGGCTGGTGTAGCTGGGTATGGTCTGGGCGATGGGCAGCTGGCTCCGCAGGCTGGCGAGCAGGTCATCATTTAGGGCGTTGGGTTTGCGCCGGCTCAGGTCCAGGTAGCGTTCGAGGTACTGCAAGCCCCAGCCGAACAGGCTGACGATAATGACGTAATAGACGGCTACCGCACCGAGGGTTTCCAGCACCAGAAAGTTCTGTGAATAGAGGCGTTGGCCAACCAGCAACAGCTCGCTGAGCGAGATCACCGAGACCAGTGACGTCAGCTTGACGATGGTCACGTATTCGTTGGTCAGGGTTGGCAGGGCGATGCGAAAGGCTTGCGGCACCACGATCAGGCGTTGTGTACCCAGTGCCCTGATACCTAAGGCGCGTGCGGCTTCGCGCTGCCCTTTGGCCACCGAGAGCAGCCCGCCACGGTGGATTTCCGCCATGTAGGCGGCTTCGGTCAGCACCAGGGCGAAGAGGCCGGCGAAAAACGGATTGGACAGCAGCGCTCCGCTGGCGGGCAGCAGTTGCGGCAGGTTATAGACAAAGATCAGCAGTACTAACAGCGGTACGCTGCGGAAGAACCAGACATAGAGTGCGGCTGGCGTGCTTACCCAGCGATTCGTCGCCTGCTTGGCGCTGGCCAGGCCAAAGCCTAGTAGCAAGCCGATCAACCAGGCCAGAGTGCTGAGCTTGACCACCGTCCAGCTGGCTGACCAGAAGGCCGGCAGAGAAAACAGGGAGAAAAAATAGCTCCATTCGAACGGCATGCATCACCTCTAGGCGGCGACAAGCCTTGAACGGCAAGCAGGATTGCTTGCCGTTCAAGGCTTGTAACGTGTCGCTTATGTATGAATCAGGCTTCTTCTAAGTTGTATTTCTTCAGCAGCTTGGCGTATTCGCCACTGGCCTTGAATTGGTCCAGGGCGGCCTTCAACGCATCAAGCAACTGGGTATTACCCTTCTTCACGTAGATGCCCAAAACTTGCGGGTAAATCGAGCCCTTGGAGCTGATGGCAATGCGTCCGCGCGCTTTCTCAACAATCAGCAGCGAGGCGGCGTCGATTTCCAGGTGTGCCTTAATGTGGCCAGAGAGCAGTGCCTGGGAGGTCTCGGCGGTGGTTGGGTATTGGTTGATGGTAATGGCACCAGCGGCGTTTTCCTTGCAATAACCCGCGGAGACTGCTTCCAGCGCCGGAATCCACGAGGTGCCTTGCTGCAGGCCTACGGTCAAGCCACACAGCTCTTCAGGCGTGCTTGGTTTTTTCTCGGCATCGGCACGCACCATGATCGCTGCGCCGGTCTTGGCGTAGGGGATGGCGTCGGCTTTCTCCAAACGCTCAGGCAGGATGTACATGGCGGAAATGATGGTGTCGAAGCGGTTAGCGTCCAGGCCCAGGATCAGGTTGGGGAAGCTGGTGTCGCTGAAGCTGGCGGTCAGTCCCAGTTGCTTGGCCAAGGCGGCAGATACCTCCGGGTCGAAGCCCATCACCTTGTCACCTTCGTAATATTCAAAGGGCGGGTAGGAAATCTCCATGCCCACTTTCAGTTCGCCGTTGGCGATGGTCTTGGGGGCG
>JAGGNC010000162.1 GCA_017886405.1 Pseudomonas sp.
AGGTAGCAGTGATCAGAGCCGATATCGGCCAGCCGCGCATCTGCTGGCACATGCGCGACTACCCGCTCCAGATGCATGGACAATGCCCGTTCGTTCAACTTCAGCCCCTTCACCACCAGCGTCCGGCAAGGACGGCCAGATCGGCGCGCGATTCTGCCGGGCAGTGTGGGGGATCCGACTGAAGTCGACCCAGAGCGATCAGTCGTATCGGGTAGAAACCGACCCATGGCTGCCGCTCACTAATGGCAGGAATCGGCCAATAGCGGACGCTCAGAGCTAGCTAGGAAGCCAGGGGTGAGTCACGACCAAAAGCAGCCTCTGGACAGAGTGCCAGCTGGTTAGTAGCGTATGGTCACAGAAGTCATTTTTCATGTCGCATTTCTCACCAGTACCGTCGCGCTTTCTTCCCTGAATACTCAATTTAGTCAAAGGGTTGCGGGGAGGCTGGGGTTGTTATACGACATGGTTATACGACACGAAACGCGACATTCAATGTCGCCTAATAATAGTTAGGCCACACATAGAAACCGTGGGTCATCCACACAACCCCTATCTCACAAGGAATATCTAACGGACATAAGTGAACTCTTAAATAAAATTCATCCGAAAGATAATGAAGGAAATCAAACTAACGCCAATAAGGGCTCGGCTGGCACAAACCTGCAATATGACCAAGCGCAAGGGAATCGTGGAAAACAACTTAATCCAAACCAAAATAAAGTAAGTCCAGACGCCGACGACATGGATGAGGGCGATGTTTTTTGGCACGACAGCAGTGATTAATTAACCAGTGAAAGCCTAAATAAATGTTAGGACGCAAATGGGGCGGAAATCGGGGTCAGATTAAGGTTTCCCATTAATCTTCTTCTGACCCCAATTACTCGTAGACCTGAGACAATCGAAAAAAGCGGGAAGAAGCGGACTTGATCGTACTTTCCTTACCATGTTGATAAACTCATCATGTTGATGATGAAGACGGTGATGAAGAATATGGCAGCACAACATCGCGTTGCTCGGCGGTCCCTCCCGACAGGCCCCGTGACAGCGGCGTATGAACGCAAGGTGGATGCGGAGGAGGTGCGACGAGATGACGCGCAAGTCGCTCTGGCGGCAAAACTCGATGCCCTGCACGAGTCTCTTACCTCGCTCCCACCAGTACCCCTGCGCACCGACAGACCGACAGAGAGCAGCTCTACAAGCAGCAGTCCGCTGTTACTGTTACTGACGCGATCCTTGGCATCCGCTCAGTCCTTTCTTCGAAAGAAATTCCATTTGTGGTCTTTTGGTCCACCACCGCGAGGCATGTACATTCATGGACCGGTCGGGGTCGGCAAGAGCTTTCTAATGGATCTCTTTTACGCGTCGGTTAATGTTCCTGATGATTCTTGCTGTAATAATGACAGCCACAGCTTCAAACACGTCAAAATTACCAAACGCCGTGTCCACGTTCATGAATTCATGCTAGAGGTCCATCATCGAATCTTTGTCTACAAACAGAAGCACCCACGAGATGATGCGATACCCATCATTGCGCAGCAATTGGCACAGGAAGCCCAACTCCTCTGTTTCGATGAATTTCAAGTAACAGACGTTGCCGATGCCATGATTTTGAAACGACTTTTTTTATTATTATTAGATTGGAATGTCGTGGTGGTGGCCACCTCGAATCGCTCCCCCGATGCCTTGTATGAGGGAGGCATTAACCGATCCCTCTTTTTGCCATTCATAGACATGTTAAAACACACGTTCGACATTATCTCCATGGAGGATTCCGCCAAGGATTATCGACTCGAAACTCGAGCTGATGGTCAATCCTATTTTTGGTCAAACAAGGATGTTCACGGCGATAATAATAGTGATAACAACATGCAGGCGCAGTTGAAAGAAATATTTGGTGGCACTGCATCCGAAACTGAGGCCGAGGTCATTCACGTACCCTTCGGTCGCACCGTCCAGGTCGCCCGATTGAATGACCGGTGCGCCTGGTTTGACTTTTCCGAGTTATGCTACCAACCACTCGGCGCGGCCGATTATATTTCCCTCTGCGACCGATTTCAGGTCCTCATCATGGACCGGGTGCCGCAATTAGACGCCAATCACCTCGACGAAGCGCGACGATTCGTGACCCTCATTGACGTGTGTTATGAATCTCGCACCCGCTTGGTGCTAGCGGCAAAAGTCCCGCTCGATGAATTATTTGTCGAGTTTGAAGCGCAAGTTGAAAGCAGTGATGGAAATGAAGAGTTGTTTGTCAGTGAGAAGGGGGGAAACTCGAGTTCCTTTGCGACGACCATGATTCGCACCAAAGAGGGTGAACAATTTGAGTGGTCGGCGACGGGTCGAAGTGGCGTGTCACTGGCACAATTATCGGCCGCCAATGATCTCGCCTTTTCCTTTCGACGAGCCGCGTCTCGGTTGGTAGAAATGGGTGGAAAGGAATGGGGACGGCAATGACGAAAGCTCTTTACCTTGCAAACCATTGAACCTATGGCAGATTTTTACCTAGGGAACACACGGAACGTAATTGGGGCCAGATGAAGGTTTTCGCCTAAATGTTCATCTGACCCCAATTTTCCCGCATTGGTGCGTTCATCATGATTTATCTTGTTGAACATAGAGACGGTGAGACTAAGGTTAAAGAGAACCGGATATTTCTGGCGCTGCCGTTAGGAAATGGAATTCAAAGAGAATTTGAGCCATACGGCGTGGCACACGGTATTGCCTCTGGCACCGGTGGTGACGTTGCATCCTTCATCTGCAGAGTCATTGCTTAACAAATCAATCAAGTTCGTTCCGGGCCTGAGGGCCCTGCACCGGACAGCCCTTTCGCTGCGCTGCAGGGCTGCCGCTTATTTTCGGCGTTA
>JAGGNC010000104.1 GCA_017886405.1 Pseudomonas sp.
AAATAAAACATGTGTATAGCCACGACTTAGGAGCACCCTGCGTGCAACCAACCGGCACCCAGCGCATCGTCAAGATCCGCCGCGACTACAACAGATGGGTCGCCGACGAGACCATGGAAGACTACGCCCTGCGGTTTACCCCAAAATCGTTTCGCAAGTGGTCAGAGCTGCGCATCGCCAACACCGCGTTGAGTTCCGTGTCATTTCTCGCGTTGGAGGCCATCGGTGGCGCCTTGGCGCTCAGTTACGGGTTTACCAACACGCTGTGGGCCATCCTCGCGGTGAGCCTGGTGATCTTTCTCACGGGCCTACCCATCAGCTACTACGCCGCTCGTTATGGCGTGGACATGGACCTGCTGACCCGTGGCGCGGGCTTCGGCTACATCGGCTCAACCATCACTTCACTGATCTATGCCAGCTTCACCTTCCTGTTTTTTGCCCTCGAAGCGGCAATCATGGCCCTGGCCTTGGAACTGTACTTCAACATCCCCTTGGCGCTGGCCTATGTGATCTGTTCGGTGATCGTGATACCTCTGGTGGCCTACGGCATCACCTTGATCAACCGATTACAGATGTGGAGCCAGCCGCTGTGGTTGTTTTTGCTGTTGCTGCCTTACGTTTTCGTTATCAGCAAAAACCCTGAAGCGCTCAGCGACTGGACTAGCTTCGCCGGCCGCGAAGGCGAAGGGGGGACGTTCAACCTGCTGTATTTCGGTGCCGCCTGCACCGTGATCCTGGCGCTGGTCACGCAGATTGGCGAACAGGTCGACTACCTGCGCTTCTTGCCAGAAAAAACCCGCCATAATCGCAAGCGCTGGTGGGCTGCGCTGCTGTTGGCTGGCCCGGGCTGGATCATCCCCGGCGCGCTGAAAATGCTCGCAGGCGCTTTCCTCGCCTTTCTGGCCCTGCAGCATGAAGTTCCCATAGACCGAGCCGCCGAGCCGACGCAGATGTACCTGGTGGCGTTCAACTACGTGTTCAGCTCACCTGAGTGGGCGCTGGCGGCCATGGTGCTGTTTGTTATCGTCAGCCAGATAAAGATCAACATGACCAATGCTTATGCCGGTTCGCTGGCATGGTCAAATTTCTTTGCCCGCGTGACCCACAGCCACCCTGGGCGCGTGGTGTGGCTGATATTCAACGTGGCCATCGCCTTGATATTGATGGAGCTGGGGGTGTTTCAGGCGATTGAGGAGGTGCTCGGCCTGTATGCCAATATCGCCATCGCCTGGATTGGCGCGGTGGTCGCTGATCTAGTGATCAACAAGCCGCTGGGACTGTCGCCGAAACATATCGAGTTTAAGCGCGCACACCTGTACGACATCAACCCGGTGGGCGTTGGTGCCATGCTAATCGCCTCCTTGCTGTCGATCCTGGCCCACGCCGGGCTATTCGGCCAATTGGCCCAGGCCGCATCGCCCGTTGTCGCATTGGGTTCTGCAATGCTCTTTACGCCACTGATTGCCTGGTTCACCGGCGGTCGCTACTACCTTGCTCGCAGCAGCGACCCGTTGCTGCTCTACCCGCTCGGCGTCACCACCACCGTAGAGTGCGGCCTGTGCAGCAACGCCTTTGAGACCGAGGACATGGCCTTCTGCCCGGCCTACAGCACACCCATTTGCTCGTTGTGCTGCTCGCTTGACGCTCGCTGTGGCGATTCCTGCAAACCACGGGCACGGGTGTCCGAACAACTCGACGACTTTATTCGCTGGCTGTTCCCCAAGGTCTCAATCCCTCGCCTGCATAGCCGTTTGGCGCAATACCTAGGCCTACTGACGGTGCTGGTAACCCTGCTGTTCGGCGGCCTGGCGCTGATCTACAGCCAGGTCTCACCGGGCCTGGTGGCGCAATCGCCGGAGGCGCAAGAGGCCCTCTACCTGGCCTTTCTCAAGGCATTTTTGACCCTCTCTTTGTTCGCCGCGATCCTCGCCTGGTGGGTGGTACTGACGCGGGAAAGCCGGCGCGTGGCCCAAGAAGAATCCGACCGCCAGACCCAACTGCTGATGCAGGAAATCGAAGCCCACAGCAGAACCGACGAAGCCCTGCAAAAAGCCAAGGAAGCCAGCGAAGCCGCCAACGCAGCAAAGAGCCGCTACGTCACGGGGCTGTCCCATGAGCTGCGCACCCCGCTTAACAGCATCCTCGGCTACACCCAGATTCTGCAACGCGATGGCGGCATGCCAGAACAGCATAAAGATGCCCTGGCGACCATCTTTCGCAGCGGCTCGCACCTGCTGTCGCTGATCGATGGGCTGCTCGACGTGGCCAAGATCGAGGCCGGCAAGCTGCGCCTGGAGCCCAGCGAAATTGCCTTCGCGGAATTTATCCAGGACCTGCAGCGCATGTTCGCCCCCCAGGCAGAGGAGAAGGGCCTGCGCTTTCGCCTGGAGGTGCTGGGGCGCGTGCCGGCGGTGGTGCGCGGTGACGAGAAGCGCGTGCGGCAGATTCTAATCAACCTCCTCGGTAATGCGGTGCGCTTCACTGACACCGGCGAGGTCTGCCTGCACGTCAGCTACCTGCGCGAAACCGCCAGTTTCGAGATCATCGACACGGGCATTGGCATTGATGCCGAGCAGATGGAGCGGCTCTTCCAACCCTTCGAGCGCGGCGACCTGATGCGCCAGGACAACGGCGTCGGCCTCGGCCTGACCATCACGCGCATGCTGACCTCCTTGATGGGCGGTGAACTGTCGGTAAAAAGCGTGCTGGGTCAGGGCACCCGCTTCCAGGTACGCCTGTTCCTCTCCGAGGTGCGCGTGCCTCGAGCGGTGGTGCATGTGGAGCACGACATCATTGGCTATCAAGGTCCACGTCAACTGATTCTGGTAGTGGACGACCATATCGAACACCGCCGCGTGCTGGCCGGTATGCTCGAGCCGCTGGGCTTCGACATCATCCAGGCCGCCAGCGGTCAGGAAGCGATTCGCCAGACAGCCCTGCTGCACCCCGACCTGATCTTGATGGACCTATCGATGCCGCAGATGGATGGCTGGGAAACCAGCCGACTGATCCGCCGTAATACTATGTCCCAGGCACCGATCATCGTAATCTCCGCCAATGCCTTTGCCGATGACCGCGAACGCAGCGTGGCCTCGGCATGCAACGACTACCTGGCCAAACCCGTGCACACCCCGGAGTTGCTCGAACGCATTCACAAGCACCTTGATCTAAAGTGGTTGCGGCGCACCACGCCACTGCTCACGCCAGCGCTGGCAGCCACCGTGCAGCCAAGCGCCAGCGACCTCGACGCACTGCGCGAACTCGGGGCCATCGGCTATATCCGCGGAATTCAGGAGAAGCTCGACGCCATTGATCGGCTGACACCCGCCAGCGCCAGCTTCACCGCGCCCCTGCGCGCGTTGATAAGCAGTTACCGTCTGGACGAATTCAACCGTCAACTGAAGAAGGTCGGGCATGAACACGCTGACAAATCCACCTGAGCACACAGCCAACCCAGCCGAGCGCGGGGTTATCCTGATCGTCGACGACATACCAGACAACCTGGCACTGCTATCAGATGCGCTGGATGAAGTGGGCTATATGGTGCTGGTTGCGCTGGATGGCTTGAGCGCCCTGAGCCGTATCCAGCGCCGGCGCCCGGACCTGATTCTGCTCGATGCGATGATGCCCGGGCTGGACGGCTTTGAGACCTGCCGGCGAATCAAGGCCGATGCCACCACCGCCGATATCCCGGTGTTGTTTATGACCGCGCTGACCGACAGTGAGCACGTGGTTAAAGGCTTTGCCGCCGGGGGTATCGACTATGTGACCAAGCCGATCAACACCGAGGAAGTGCTCGCGCGCGTGGCCTCCCACCTGCGCACCGCACGCATCCTGCAAACAGCACGTGCGGCCAGCCAGGCACAACCGCTCACACTCAACGATGAGCCCGCCTATGCCACGCTCTCGGCACGCTTCCAGCTTACCGGGCGCGAAGTGGAAGTATTGAGCTGGGTGGCGTGCGGCAAAACTAACCGAGATATTGGCGACATCCTCGGCCTGAGCCCACGCACGGTGAACAAACACTTGGAGCACGTCTACGTCAAACTCGGTGTAGAAACCCGCACGGCCGCTACTTCAGTGGCACTCTCAGCGATGGCCGAACGCGCTTGAATAAGGCGCCGCATCGTCAATAAAAAAGCCCGCCAAGGTGGCGGGCTTTGTTTAAGCGGGTAGCGCATCAGACGCGAAACGCACCGATCAACTGCTTCAAGCGAGCCACCAGCCCAGACAGCTCGCGGCTGGCCTGCTCTGTCTGGCTGGCACCTTCGGCGGTGCGCTCACCGGCCTGGCTGATTTCGACGATGTTCTGGTCGATATCATGGGCCACGGCGGTCTGTTCTTCGGCGGCAGTAGCGATCTGCCGATTCTGGTCGACGATCATGCCCACCGCACCGAGGATATTCTCCAGCGCCTGCTGCACTTTGGCGGACTCGTTTACCGTGCTGTCGGCCATCTGATGGCTGCTATTCATCACCTTGACCGCCGCACCCACACCGCTTTGCAGCTTGGCAATCATCGACTCAATTTGTTCGGTGGACTGCTGGGTACGCTTGGCGAGATTACGCACCTCATCGGCCACCACGGCAAAACCACGACCCTGATCACCCGCACGCGCGGCCTCGATAGCGGCGTTCAGCGCCAACAGGTTGGTCTGCTCGGCAATCCCCTTGATCACGTCCAGCACCTGGCTGATCGACGCGCTGTCACTGGCCAGCTTGTTGATCACCTCGACCGACTCATCGATCTCACCCGCCAGGCGACGGATGCTGCCAACTTGCGATTCAACCAAGGCTCGCCCGTTGACGGTTTCCTGGTTGACGCTCTGCGCACTGTCCACTGCCGCAACGGCGCTACGCGCTACATCCTGAGCAGTGGCAGACATCTGGTTCATGGCAGTCGCCACCTGGTCGATCTGCCCTCGCTGCCCGGCAACCGCCTGATTGCTTTCGCCGGAAACCCGTTGCACACGATCAGCCTGACGCTCAACCTCGACCACGGTCTGCCCCACACGCTCGATCAGCTCGTGGATCTTGCTCACCGTTTCATTGAACACCTGCCCCAGCTCGCCCAGCTCATCCTGGCTCTGCGCCTTGAAGCTGACCGTCATATCGCCCGCCGCCACTTGGTTCATCACCTGGCCCAAGCTTTTCAGCGTGGCGCGAATCGATGCATAGAACCCGCTGTACAGGTAACCGATCAACAGAAACACCACCACCAGAGCGGCTGCCAACAACATCATTTGTGTGCGGTTCTCTTGCAGGCGCGCCTCTAGCTGCTGATCAAGCAGCACCAGCACGGCGCTATTGAGCTGGTAGGTGTGCTCCATTGCCGCGCTGACATCGTTGTAAAACTGCACCCACGGGGTATCCAGCGAATCGGCGATGACCACTTTATCCTCGAACAGAGCGGCGGTGGTGGTCAAGGTTTCCAGGCTGCTTGCAGCCTTTGTCGCCAAGGCCGCACGTGCTTCGGGGCTGGTGTTAAGCGAGGTCTGTAAGTTCAGCCCATATTCGGCATGCAGCTTCTCCAGCTCCAGCAGCAACTCGTCGAACGTATTACTGGCAGATGAGTTGAGAAAGCCTTGGGCCAGCGAATAAGAACCTACAGTTCGTCCCTCACTGAGGGCCGCCGTGACTTTCAAGGTATTAACTGAAACCAGCTCGACCATCTGCCGCACAGCGGCCTGGCGGTCCTGGCTCAACCCCGCCTGGCTGGCGACCAGTTTGATAAAGACCTGTGAGGAACCCAGCAGCTTCTCGGCCAGGGCAATTCTGCCTTGCAGGGACGTCTCACGCTGCACTGCAGCCAGCTCGGCTATTAGCTCATCACGTTTGCTATTGAACTCATCAACCTGCTCCGTATCGTGCACCACGGCTGCCAGCGCCTGCATTGCGCTGGCAATAGTCTGGTTAAGGTTGGCCAGACGCGCTTCAAGGTCACCGGCCTGCCCCGATTGGCCGATCATGAAATTGATTTCGGTAAGGTCAACCAGGTCCTCAACATTACGCCGCAGCTTTAGACTTTCACCGAGCAAATCAATGCTCTCTAGGGCCGCCTGTGTGCTCACTATCTGACGATAGGAATCACGCACCAAATAAAAGTTAGTGACCAGCATTGGCACAAAGAACAGCACACTGATCAAACTGAACTTCATGGCGAAGCTGAGGCGGTTCATTAGCGCGATGGCCGGATATAACACGGTCTTCACAGGACGTCTCCAGTTCTAATTATTGTGGTGTCAGGTTAAAAATCAGCCGGTAACCATGGCAAAAATTGGCCTGTATGACACTTGATGCTCGACCTACGGCACTTGGATCAATCGGGTATATATGGGCAGATTGACCTGACTAATGTCACAAAATAGCGGCCGAGCTATGCATCATGTATACCTTTAATCGGCCTCAACCTCTGTAACTTAAGGTTAATAATGCTTTTACCACTGAAGCTGGGTATTGATCTGGGTGGTACCAAGGTCGAAATCATCGCCCTGGAAAACGGCATCCAGCGCCTGCGTCGACGCGCCCCAACACCACAGGGTGACTATCAAAAAACCGTCAATTTGATAGCCAGCCTAGTTGAAGAGTGCGAGCGTGAACTGGGCAGACAGGGCAGCGTGGGCGTTGGCATTCCCGGCACTCGCTCGCCTGACCACGGGCGCATCAAAAATGCCAATTCCCAGTGCCTGATCGGCCAGGACCTGCAGGCCGATCTAGAACACCGCTTGCAGCGCCCGGTGCGCCTGGCCAATGACGCCGACTGCTTTGCCCTCTCCGAAGCCTGTGATGGGGCTGGTGCTGGAGCCGCTAGCGTTTTCGGGGTGATTCTCGGCACCGGCGTCGGTGGCGGCCTGGTCGTCAACCAGCAACTGCTCAGCGGTCCGAATGCCATCACCGGGGAATGGGGCCATAACCCGATGCCCTGGCGGCGCAGCGAAGATGGCCCAAGCAGACGCTGTTATTGCGGCAAGGATGACTGCATAGAAACCTTTTTAAGTGGTCCCGGCTGGGCAGCACGCAGCGATCTGGGGCTAGACGCGGGCGCGCTGGTCAAGGCCGCAAATGCCGGTGACCAGGCCGCGCAGAAGGCATTTGCTGGCTATTGCGACCAACTGGCGCGCGGCCTGGCCTCGGTGATCAACCTGATTGATCCCTATGTGATCGTCCTGGGCGGCGGCCTCTCCAACAGCGCCGCGCTCTACTCACAGGTCATGCCGCTGCTGCCGCGCTATGTATTCTCCGACCAGGTCAACACGCGACTGCTGCAGGCCCACCACGGCGACTCCAGCGGAGTACGCGGCGCCGCCTGGTTGTGGAACGATGACCTCAGATAAGCAGCGTCCACACGGCAAATACCGCGTACCAGAACACAGCAGCACGGACCAATAGCTGCCAGAGCCCATCCAGACTGCTGACGCCGGCCTCGCCAATCACTGGCGCCGGCGTCTCGCCGGCTGCCCGCGCAGTAATAATGACCAGCTGCGCCGCACTGATATCCCAGCTGAGCAGTTCATGCAGCAAGGCCCGGCTGACCCCGGCGAAGTTGCCCACCAGGGCAAAGCTGGCCGCCAGCACGCGCACCGGCAACCAGTCGAAGCCATGCCGAACCTGCACCGCAGTCTCACGCAGAACGGGCTGGGCGGCATGCTCGCTGGTCAACGCGACCAGCCGATACGCCAGCGCCGCCAAAGGTCCTAGCAGCGCATACCAGAAGATCACTGCAAAAAAACTTTGATAGGCCTGCCACACCAAATGGCCCTGCACGTTTTGCAGTAATTCGCCCTCGTCATCGGCTTCCAGCGCCAGATCGCGCCGGGCCACCAGATACGCCGCCTCGGCGTCACCGCGCCGCCAGCTGTCGCGAAACGGTCCAAGCGCCGCCAGCAGATCGCCACGACCCAGGCTATAAATCACCACCAACAGATGCACCGGCAGGGCCAGCCAGCCATAGGCCAAAGGCTCTAGCAACAGCAGCAGTAAGCCCAGCACCAGGATCGGCAGCACCACCACACACGCCAGCGCCAACCAGGGCCGCGCCGCCATCAAAGGCCAGCGTTCAGTCCCAGCCAATAATCGTAACCAGAGACCGTCCTGCTGGATACTGTTACGCCAGGCCGAGAACTTCTCGACCCACAGCGCCAGCAGTAGCACCAGAAAACTCATGTCAGCTCCTTATCTTGCTGCAATGCCACACGCATATAGTGCCAGTCGAATGCCGGCCCCGGATCAGTCTTACGTCCTGGCGCAATATCGCTATGGCCACAAATACGCTCCAGGGTGATCGCCGGATAAGCCGCCTGCAGTTGCTGAACCAACTCAATCAGCGCCGCATACTGCGGTGCAGTGAACGGCAGATAATCGGTCCCCTCAAGCTCAATGCCCAGGGAAAAATCATTACAATTATCCCGCTCGGCAAAGCGCGATTGCCCGGCATGCCAAGCGCGCTCATTACAGGAGACGAACTGGCTAATTGCGCCATCACGCTCGATAAAAAAATGCGCAGACACCTGCATGCTGGCAATGCTGGCGAAATAGGGATGCTCTTCGGCGTCCAAACGATTTTGAAAAAACGCCTGCACC
This sequence comes from Pseudomonas sp., assembly GCA_017886405.1. Taxonomy (GTDB): domain Bacteria; phylum Pseudomonadota; class Gammaproteobacteria; order Pseudomonadales; family Pseudomonadaceae; genus Aquipseudomonas. The sequence goes on from JAGGNC010000104.1 coordinate 8,580, forward strand.
TTGCCCGTACCAAACTGCCCAGGCGGCAAGCTGATGTTATGGATGACCAGCAGCGATATTTCACCCAGCGGCCGCTGATTGAAGTTGGGCGACGGGCAGTGTCGGACACCATCACACCAGCCACTGGAGGGGTCCAGCTGCATACAAAACTCCTTGATCGATCACTCACTCTAGTGCAGTGCCGCCCCTAGGCCAAGGACCAAAGCACCCCAAGAGGCTCTTATAGGCGCAGACGCAAAAACGCCGCCTAGGCGTTGACCTGGCGGCGTCTTGATTACCCATCAGCGACTGATCAAGTGCCCTTGAGTTTTCGCAGGTTGCCGATCACCGACTCCAACGCACGATCAAACAACAGTGCATCATTTAACAAGCGAATGGCATTGCGGCTGAACTCCACGGCCAGGCCCGTGCGGGTTTTCTCCAGCACCTTCATACCGGTGCGGTTGACGAAGATGTACTTGCCCGTCGGCTTGATCACAGCCGCCAGCTTGCAACGCAACTTATGCTCTTCATCTTCCTGAAATTCGACCCAACTGCCGACCCTCAGGTTATCCACTTGCAGCAGCGCCTCGTCATCGTCAGGCAAGCTGGCTTCGGGTTCGGCGGCGCGCAGTTCGCCTGGCGCCAGCAAGATGATTTCTTCGACCACCGCCATCATCGCCGGCTCTGCAGCAGCCTCAACCTGCGGCGACTCCAGCAGGGACAGATCAATCCCAACCTCTGCCAACGCTGCACGCTGCTGATCATTTATAACGGCTACATCAGCCTGATCCGAACCGGCATCCTGAGTAGCGCTTTCCTTCGGCAGGCTGCGCTTAAAGCGCTGGAAGGCCTGCACATGCAGCGCCTCCAACTGACTGAAGAACTCACCCGTTGAGAACGGATCAAACGCCGCACTGGCCATACCTTCGCGCAGCGCCTTGAGCATCCCCGGCACCATATCCAGCAAGCGCATGCGAACTTCTGGCTCTTCGTGAACCTCAACGCTCCAGACCAGATCATCCATGGTTGCCAACGCGGCCTGCCACTCGACCGACTCAACCCCGTGCTTCAGGCAGGTGAGCATCAGTACTTTGCTCCAGGCCTCCTGCAGCAAGCGCACCACCACTTCGGGCAGGGTCTTACCGAGCAACCGCTCATTTAGCGCTTGCTCAACCTCGCGGCGCGCCATTGCCGCCTTGGCGCTGCCCTCTTCGGCATCCCGAGTGCGCTGCTCAAGCAGGCCACTACGACGGCGCTCATCACCGCTAAACGCCAGGAATTCAGTCAACAGCTCGGAGAAGATCAACGGATCGTCGACAAAGTCATTGAGCAGCCGCTGCACCACATGCTCAATCTTCTGGTACAGGCTGTCGCGCTGAGTATCATCCTGCTCACCCCAGCCAAGGGCGGCTGAAGCGATTTCGTTGAGCAGACGCCGCGCCGGATGGCTGCCACGGTTGAAGAACGTTTTATCAATCACCGCTACTTTCAGAATGGGTATCTGCAAGCGGGCAATCAGCGCCTTGAACGAGTCAGGCAAGGTACGGTCATCAAGAATGTACTCGAACAGCATCGACACCAAATTGATGACGTCTTCATCTACCTCGCCAACCACTCGCGCCTTACCAGCCTTGGCACTGGCTCGCGTAAGCAGACCTTCAAGCTGATCACGCAGATCAAAATCGTCGCTAGCCTGAATGGGCGCGCGCTGCTGCATGTGCGAAAGCAGGCGCATCAGATCATCGCTGGAGATCGGCAGCGCATCTGCCGGCCGGTTGCGCCGTGGAGTGGCCGAGCCTCGCGCCTGCGACAACAACTCTTGGAGCGCGGCGAAAACTTCATGCACGCCCTCATCAGCAGACTCACCCGCCAAATCAGACGAGCCATCCTGACGAGTACCACTGGCTGCAGCACTGCTGCGTGAGGGATTGCGCCGCGCGGGTGCGGATTTGAGTTCCGGCAACACACCGGCCGCAATCAACGCCTGATTGGCTTCGGCATACAGCTGATCGAGATCACTCAGAACGTACTTCTCGAATAGTTTAAGGATGATCAGTTTGACCTTGATCTCAACACCCAAGCTGCTGCAGGCATCAAGAAAGAACTCGCAGAGGCTGGTCGGGCCAACAGGATTACTCTTGTTGTCCAGTTTTTTGCTAACCATGGCGTTGAAGCGCGTGGTCAGGTGACTCAGCGCAGTACCATCACGGCTGACGACCTTAGCCACCATAGTATCTAGAGCGACCGACTCTTCCAATGCATCGTCCTGCACCAGCGACAGCGTGTCGAACGACACTGCATCCAAGGGTGCAGGCTTACCTATTTCATATTGATTAAGCGTGGCAAAGGCTTCAAAGACCTTTTGCAAGAAACCACGCTCGATATTTTTCCGCTTCAAGCGCAGATCGCGCATCGCCTCGAAGAACGTATTCTGCTCGGCATTGCTGGTGGCACGGTCCGCCATCTCGAACAGCGTATCGTCCGCGTTGTCGAACAGCTTTTGCAGCGCTGCTTTCAGCTGTTTGGCTGCTTTATCACGTACATTTACTAGCGCCACAGGCAGTCTTCCTACCGGCGAGATGGGCGATTGCGCAGAGGTCGCCTTGCTCAGGTGAACCACATTCGCATCAGTTTTCATGGTGATTCTCCTGCAGACTGCCCCTCTTGGGCTAACCGATCTGCACAGCGGTCAACTGAGCGTCATCCTAACGTCAAATGCCTGGCGTCAATGTATTTTTAAAAAGTTAGTTCAGTATAAGGATCTGCGCGCCCATACCAAGCTGACTTTTCTTCCAGACATGACCCAGGTCACAGATGCAGCGCCACAGCGTCCCAACGGTTACCTGCATGCGACCAACGCAATAATTTATGGATAACGCTTACTTATGCGCAGCGGTGGCACACACCTCACGAACAACCTCCAACAGCATAGCCCCTCAGCCAGCAGAGAACGGCTGCAAACACTGCGCAACCCGCCATCAAACCCTATAATCGGCGCATTCTGCTGACTGGAGCCCGTCATGCCCAACCTTATCCTCACCGACCTCGCCCACGAAATCGAGGCCAACGTGCGCCGCGCACTGGCCGAGGATATAGGCAGCGGCGATATCACCGCGCAACTGATCCCCGCCGAGCGTCTCGCCCACGCCACGGTCATCACCCGTGAATCCGCGATCATCTGCGGCACCGCCTGGGTCGACGCGGTATTTCGCCAACTCGACCCACGGGTCGCCGTGCACTGGCATATCCAGGACAGCCAACGCGCGGAGGCCGACCAGGTCCTGTTT
>JAGGNC010000166.1 GCA_017886405.1 Pseudomonas sp.
GTTCGGTATGGTCCTCGCGCTGGGTTTCCTGCTCATCGTATCGCTAGTCACCAGTGCGTTGCTGTCTGCCGTGGGCCGCCAACTGGAGCCGGTGCTTGGCGGCTGGCAGACGGTGGTGGAGGCTGGCAATGCGCTCGGCGGGTTCCTGCTGGTGGCGCTCATGTTTGGCCTGATCTACAAGATCATGCCGCGTCAGCGTGTTCTAGCGTCCGATGTGTGGCTCGGCGCATTACTGGCGGCTTTGCTCTTCACCGGGGGTAAGGTGATGATCGGCGCCTACATCGGCCGCAGCGACGTCGCGTCGGGTTTTGGCGCGGCCGGTTCGTTAGTGGTGGTGCTGCTCTGGGTGTACTTTTCAGCGCAGATCCTGCTGATCGGCGCAGAGTTCACCTGCGTTTACGCCCGGACATTCGGCTCGCGAAAAGCCATCGACTGATCGCTGTCAACGCTGTTTATGCTGACGCGTACTGCTCGGTCCGGTCAGCAGTACCAGCGGTTACCGTGGCATGAACCGCCTAACGTGGCCAGCTGCCTGCGAATCGCTTGCAACTCACACCGGCGCGGCGCGCTGACCACAACTCAACTTGAGACCTTCCAGCACGCCGAGCACGATCGTGCGACACGATCAGCCGTGCGTCATGTTTGTCGTCGGCCGGCACGATGAGCCTGGGCGAGTCAGCCGTGCTGGTCGCGCCAGGGCATGGCCATAGGCTTGTATGTAAGCGTCCCACAATGCGCTCGGCGCTGAACTTGCAGTTCTTATCGGGCATCGTCGATGCGCGCCAGCAGGCGCTTGCGCGGCGCCTCCTTCGACAGGTGCAGGAACACCTCGTCGCCTTCGCAGACCTTGCCTGCATTGGCGTCGATGTTCATGCGGGTGCCGGGTTGCTCACATGTACCTCGTCGCCAAGGCTCTGTGCGCAGGTCTGCGCCGAGAATCTGCCGAAATGGGCCTGCGCGGGGCCCTGCGAACATGCAGGTAGAAACCCTGAACAGATGCGCCGATACACGCCGAACCCAAAGTGAGGGCAACCTACTATTCGCTGCTGCAGTCTGTGCGATGCCGAACAGACTGCAGCCGCGTTGCGGACCAGCATTGGTTTAGGGCCTGCGTCTTGCCGGTTCAATCGGGCAAGGACATGCGTCGGGTTTCTGTATTCAACCAAGGAGTCGAAGATGAAGATGAAGAATGTTCTCGCAGGCGTTGCGGCCACCGTGGCGTTGACCGGCGTGGCGGTGGCACAGCCTCAGGGCATGGCCCCGGGGATGATGGGTGGCTACGGGGGTGGCCACGGCATGGGCCCCGGGATGATGGGCGGCGCTGGCTATGGCATGGGCCCCGGCATGATGTTCGGCTACACCAACGATGCTTACGCGGGCCTGGACCTCACGCCTGAGCAGCAGAAGACCATTGCCAGCATCCATGAGCAGACTTCGACGGCGATGTGGCAGCACATGGGCACGATGCACGGACAGGGCTCCCACATGCAGGGCATGTTCGGGGCTGGCCCGGTAGACGAAGCCGCGGCACGCAAGTCGTTTCAGACGATGACCGAGACACAGAAGGCGATGTTCGAGTTGCAGTTCGACGCTCGCAAGAAGATCGACGCTGTGCTGACCAAGGATCAGCGAGAAAAGCTGAGTCGCTACCGGAGCAGCCGCTGATTTTGCGGCCAGTACACCATGGGATACGGCAACATGATGGGTTGGGGCGGCGGCTGGAGTGGAGGCAATATGTTCGGATTTGGCCTGATCGGCTTGGTTCTCGTCATCGTGGTTGTCGTGCTGGTGGCCCGATCATGGAGCGGCGGGACTGGCCCGGCCGGCGAGACTGGCGAGGATCACGCGCTGGCGATCCTCAAGGAGCGCTACGCACGCGGCGATATCGATAAGACCGAATTTGATGCGCGCAAGCGGGATCTGAGCTGACATCGACGCAGGTTCGGGATCGCTCACCTGGCCCTGGCGAACGACAGGGGAGCAGAGCTGCCCGTTTTCATCACCCGGATGAGCACAAAGGCCAGAGGCACACGGGTCACGCGGACCCCAAAGTGAAGGCTGTCCGCTACCCGCTGCGGGGTATGTTCGCTGTCGAACAGACTGCAGCAGCGTCGTGACCTAGATTGTTCCTTACAGCTTGATCATGTGCAAACCTGTGCAGGGACATTGCGCCGCAGCTTTATCTGCCTGGCGCATAGGTGTCTGGAGCGGTTGCTCAGGCGTTCTCCTTCACACAGGAGGTTTCATGAAGTTCTTGACCGCAATGGTTGTCTGTTGGGCGTCCATGCTCGCCAGTGGCGTGTCGTCTGCGCAGAACAGCAACATGATGAATGCTGGCGGCATGTGGAGCGGCGTCGGGATGGGCGGCTACTGGGGATTCTGCTGGCCGTCGTGGTCGGCGTGGTCTTATTTGCCACGCAAATGATCCAGCAGTCTGCTACTGCTCTTGAAATGCTCATCAACGATACGGGAGCACCACTGTGCAGCCGACCTTGACCGTTGCCTACTTTTCCGATGTGCTCTGCGTATGGGCCTACGCAACGCAAATCAAGCTCGCCGAGTTGCAGCGCCAATTCGGCGACCAGATATGTGTCGAGTATCGCTTCCTCCACCTGTTCGGCGATGTCGCGGCGCGCATAGACACCGGCTGGGGCGACAAGGGCGGCGCGGCGGGCTACTCGCGGCATGTGCAAGAGATGGCGGTGCGCTTCGATCACATCGACATCCACCCCGAGATCTGGACGCGAAATGTGCCGCCCACGTCGGTGAGTTGCCACCTGTTTCTCAAAGCCATCCAACTGCTGGAGAAGCAAGGTGAAGTGTCCGCAGCGCCCGAAGATAAGTT
>JAGGNC010000179.1 GCA_017886405.1 Pseudomonas sp.
TACTTCCCCAGCTCGGGGCGGGGCAACGTCGATTTCAACAATTTGTAGCGGCTGATTAGGGGCAAACGCTACGGCAGCACGGGACTTGATCATGATCACTCTCCAACGGATTCAACAATGGTAAGAGTGTAGATCAGTGTCCTCAGATAAATAATCCGCCAAAAAACAAAACATTCTTGCTATACAGGGATAATCAACCACTAAAGGATAGCCACTATGAATCGCTGGGAAGGTCTCGATGAGTTTGTGGCCGTGGCTGAGTGCGGCCAGTTTACGGCCGCCGCCGAACGTCTGAGCCTTTCGTCGTCCCAGGTCAGCCGACAAATCGCCCGTTTGGAGGAGCGCCTGCAAACTCGCCTGTTCTATCGCAGCACCCGTCGCGTGGCGCTGACCGAGGCCGGACAAACCTTTCTACAACATTGCCAACGTTTGCAGGATGCCCGTGAAGAAGCCTTGCGCGCCGTGGGCGATCTCGGGAGCGAACCCAAAGGCCTCCTGCGCATGACCTGCGCAGTGGCTTACGGCGAACGTTTTATCGTGCCGTTGATGACCGATTTTATGGTGCAGCATCCACAGCTGCGGGTGGATATTGAATTGAGCAACCGCACCCTCGACCTGCTGTATGACGGCCTGGACCTAGCTATCCGCCTGGGCCGTTTGCAGGACTCCCGCTTGGTCGCCGCACGCCTGGCGCCAAGGCAAATGTACCTGTGCGGCGCACCGAGCTATCTACAACGCTACGGCCGACCGCACTCGTTGTCCGAACTGAGTAAGCACAACTGCCTGATCGGCAGCTCGGACCTGTGGAGCTTTCAAGCCAGCGACCGTGATGTGAGTGTTCGGGTACAAGGCAACTGGCGCTGTAACAGCGGCCAGGCAGTGCTGGAAGCGGCATTACGCGGGATTGGCCTGTGCCAACTGCCAGACTATTACGTGCTGGAGTACCTGCGCAGCGGAGCACTGGTGTCATTGCTAGACAACCAGCAACCCCCAGACACCGCCGTGTGGGCGATTTACCCCCAGCAACGACACTTGTCGCCAAAAGTTCGTCAATTGGTAGACTTTCTTAAACAAGGGCTGGGGGCGCGTCGCGAATACCGCAAGGACTGAGCTAGCAGCGCCCGTGCCAGAGCAGGTTGAGACTCTGCAAGTCTTCCGGCCGGGTCACCTTTAGGTTATCGGCACGCCCCTCAATAAGCCGGGGCGCCTGCCCCGCCCACTCCAGAGCAGATGCTTCATCGGTAATCGCAACACCGGCAATCAATGCATCGGCCAGCGCACGCTGCAACGCCCCCAAACGAAACATCTGCGGGGTAAAGGCGTGCCAGATAGTTGAGCGATCAACCGTAGCCTGCACCCGGCCATCGGCACTGGCGCGCTTGAGCGTGTCGCGAACGGGCACAGCTAGCAGGCCGCCCACTGGATCGTCAGCCAATTCGGCGAGCAGGAGGTCTAAGTCACTCCGGGCCAGATTCGGCCGTGCGGCATCATGCACCAAGACCCAATCTTGATCCTCCGCGCCCAATTCATACAAGCGCAGTAAACCATTGAGCACCGAATCAGCACGCTCAGCGCCACCCTCAGCACGCAGAATACGCGGGTCATTGGCGCATGGCAGGTTTGGCCAATAGGGATCATCAACCGCTAAGCTAATTACCACACCGCGAAGTTGTGGGTGGCTGAGGAAGCACGCCAGGGTGTGTTCGATGATGGTTTTATCGGCCAGCTGCAGGTACTGCTTGGGCCGGTCCGCGCGCATTCGGCTGCCGATACCAGCAGCGGGGATCAGCACCCAAAAAGAGGGTAAGTCAGAGGTATTCATTCAGCCAACTGATAGAGGGTTTCGCCCTCTTTAAGCATGCCCAGCTCGTGCCGTGCACGTTCCTCGACGGTTTCCATACCGCTTTTCAACTCCAGAACCTCGGCCTCGAGAATCCGATTACGCTCTTGCAGTTGTTCGTTCTCGCCTTCTTGCTCAGCAATCTGCTGCTTCAGCTGAGCCACTTGCGCCAAGCTGCCATCGTCCACCCACAGGCGATATTGCAGACCAGCCAACAAGGTCAGCAGGACGATAAACACCCAATAAGAACGACTACGCATGGCGGCAAATGATTCCAAATGAAAAAAGGGCGACTCGCGCCGCCCCTCTTTTAGCATGCCTACGCTCAACCACGGAACTCGGCGCGGCCTTTGTAGGGTGCCTTACCTGCCAGTTGCTCTTCGATACGCAGCAATTGGTTGTACTTGGACACGCGGTCGGAGCGGCACAGCGAACCCGTTTTGATCTGACCAGCAGCAGTGCCCACGGCTAAATCGGCAATAGTGCTGTCTTCGGTTTCACCTGAGCGGTGAGAGATCACGGCGGTATAACCCGCAGCTTTAGCCATTTGGATGGCTTCCAGGGTTTCGGTCAAGGTGCCGATCTGGTTGAACTTGATCAGGATCGAATTGCCAATCGACTCGTCGATACCGCGCTTGAGAATCTTGGTGTTGGTGACGAACAGATCATCGCCGACCAATTGCACCTTCTCACCAAGCTTGTCAGTCAGGACTTTCCAGCCAGCCCAGTCAGACTCGTCCATGCCGTCTTCGATGGAGATGATTGGATAACGCTCAACCAGTCCAGCCAGATAATCGGCAAACCCTGCGCCGTCAAAAGCTTTGCCTTCACCGGCCAAGTCGTATTTGCCGTCTTGGTAAAATTCACTGGCCGCGCAATCCAACGCCAGAGTCACATCAGTGCCAAGCGTATAACCGGCATTGGCAACTGCCTCGCTGATGGCCGCTAAGGCATCTTCGTTAGACGCCAAGTTCGGCGCAAAGCCGCCCTCGTCACCGACCGA
>JAGGNC010000194.1 GCA_017886405.1 Pseudomonas sp.
GGCGTGATCCCCGAGCGCTTCCGCCCGCACAGCGGTAAGCCGACGCTGACGACCTTGTTTGGCATGGCCCGAGGGGTTTCTGCAAACAACAGCAGCCAGAACGCCTGTTGCGGCGGTGCTCATGCGCAGCCCGCTTCTGCACAAGAGCTGACCAAATGGTTCGACACCAATTACCACTATCTGGTCCCCGAGTTCAGCGCCGATCAGCAGTTCCAACTGAGCTGGGAGCAGTTGTTTGAGGAAGTGGCTGAGGCCCATAGCCTGGGTCATAACGTTAAGCCGGTGATTATCGGCCCGCTGACCTACCTGTGGCTGGGTAAAGCCAAAGGCAGCGAGTTTGATCGTCTGGATTTACTTGAGCGGTTGCTGCCGGTTTACGGTGAGATTCTTCAGCGCTTGGCTGCGCAGGGCGTGGAGTGGGTGCAGATCGACGAGCCGATTCTGGCTCTGGATCTACCCCAGGATTGGAAGAACGCTTTCGAGCGTGCGTACAACATTCTTCAGCGCGAGCCGGGCAAGAAACTGATTGCCACCTACTTCGGCGGCCTGGAAGACAACCTGGGTTTGGCCGCCAGCTTGCCGGTGGATGGCTTGCATATCGATCTGGTGCGCGCGCCTGAGCAGTTCCCGAGCATCCTCGACCGCCTGCCCGCCTACAAAGTGCTGTCGCTGGGCGTGGTTAACGGGCGCAATATCTGGCGCACTGACCCGGAAAATACGCTGGCCATCTTGCAGCAGGCTCATGAGCGTCTGTGCGAGCGTTTGTGGGTGGCGCCGAGTTGCTCGTTGCTGCACAGTCCCGTTGATCTGCAGCGCGAAGACAAACTGGATGACGAGTTGCAAAGTTGGCTGGCCTTCGCCGTGCAAAAGTGCGAGGAAGTTGCGCTGCTCACCAGCGCCCTGAACGATCCGCAGAACGCCCAGGTGCAAGCGGCCTTGGCGCAGAGCCGCGCCGTGCAGGCCAGCCGCGCGCAGTCGCAACGTATTCACAAACCCGCCGTGCAGGCCCGGTTGGCGGCGATCACCGTAGCCGACAGCCAGCGCCAGTCGCCGTTCGCTCTGCGTATCGAGCAGCAGCGTGCACGCCTGCAACTGCCCGCGTTCCCCACGACCACCATTGGCTCGTTCCCGCAGACCCCCTCGATCCGTCTGGCGCGCCAATCGTTTAAAGCCGGCAAGCTGTCGGCTGCCGAATACACCGAGGCCATGCACAGTGAAATCCGCCATGCGGTTGCGGTGCAGGAAAACCTCGGCCTGGATGTGCTGGTGCACGGCGAGGCTGAGCGTAACGACATGGTCGAGTACTTCGCTGAACAGCTCGACGGCTATGCCTTTACCCGCTTCGGCTGGGTACAGAGCTATGGCTCGCGCTGCGTCAAACCGGCGCTGATCTTCGGCGACCTAAGCCGCCCGTTGTCGATGACCGTGGAGTGGATTCGTTATGCACAAGGGCTGACCAACAAGGTGATGAAGGGCATGCTCACCGGCCCGGTCACTATGCTGATGTGGTCCTTTGCGCGTGACGATATTTCCCGCGAACAGCAGGCGAACCAGCTGGCCCTGGCGATTCGCGACGAAGTGGTGGACCTGCAAGCGGCCGGCATCAAAATCATCCAGATCGATGAGGCGGCGTTCCGTGAAGGACTGCCGCTGCGTCAGGGGCAGTGGCAGGGCTACCTCAACTGGGCCACGCAAGCATTCCGTTTGTGTGCTTCAGGGGTGCGTGACGAAACGCAAATTCACACGCACATGTGCTACAGCGAGTTCAATGATGTGATCGAGGCCATTGCCGCTATGGATGCCGACGTCATCACCATCGAAACCTCCCGATCGGACATGGAGCTGCTGCAGGCGTTCGAGGCATTTGCCTACCCCAATGACATCGGCCCCGGCGTCTATGACATTCACTCACCTCGGGTGCCGGACAGCAGTGAGATGGTCAAGTTGCTGCGCAAGGCGGCGCAGCTCATCCCTGCCGAACGGCTGTGGGTCAACCCGGATTGCGGCCTGAAAACCCGCGCATGGCCAGAGACCGAAGCTGCTTTGGTGAATATGGTGTCTGCCGCCCGCCAGCTGCGCACTGAACTGGCCTGAGACGCTGTGTAGACGAGCGGTGTGTTACCGCTCGTCTCCCTTCATCAAACTGTCACGGTTGTGTGGCATCGCGCGCGCTCAACTTTCTCCACACTCGCATCTTAATGGAGGGCTGCGTTCTGCTGTCCTGCGATGTGGTGATGTTATGCGCGGACTAATCTTTCTCGCCTTACTGCTGTGCGGTGTGCCTGCTTTTTCTGCTCAGCGTTGTGCTGTTCAGGTGCCGACTGAAACGGTCGAGGTGGGTGAGCTGCGCCTAGCGTATCAGAGCATCGGACGTGACAGTGATCCAGCGTTGCTGCTGGTCATGGGCCTGGGTGGGCAGCTCATTCACTGGCCGGATGAAGTGGTGACGCGCCTGTGTCAGCAGGGTTTTCGGGTGATCCGCTTCGACAACCGTGATGTCGGTCTGAGCAACTGGGTCGGCCCGGCTCCGGCAATCAACCTGACCTACGAAGCGTTGCGTTATCGCCTTGGTCTAGCCGTATCTGCACCTTACGGGCTGCGCGATATGGCCAAAGATGCCCTGGGCCTGTTGGATGCTTTGGCAGTAAGACAGGTTCACGTACTGGGGGCGAGCATGGGCGGGATGATCGCTCAGCATATGGCGGACCTTGCGCCTGAGCGGGTACAGAGTCTGACGCTGATCATGACCAGCTCCGGTGCCCAGGGCTTGCCGGCGCCGAGCGATGCGTTATTAGCGTTATTAGCCAAGCGTGAAGCACCCAATCGCGCGGTGGCGTTA
>JAGGNC010000186.1 GCA_017886405.1 Pseudomonas sp.
CGCAAGTGGGAACGCGAGCGCTGGGTTTGCCAGCGCCTGCTGCAGGCCTTAAATGTTAGCCACCGCCTGGATGAGTTCAGCGCAGCGGGCCATGAGCCACCTGACGTGTTGTTCCGCGACGCGCGCTTTGAGGTGTTCTTCGTCCTTGATGAGGGCCGCCGCCTAAACGATGAATGGCGGGCTGAACTGGAACGGCGACGCAGCGCATTTTCCCTCAGCCAATTGGTGCGTCGTGAAGCCAAACCCAAGCGCATCGCCGCAGCCGAGCTGCAACAGCGGCTGGCCCCGACGCTGCGCAAGAAAGCGCACAACTATACAGAGCGCGGCCTTGACCTGAGCGAATTGGACCTGCTCGCTTACGTCAACCTGAAGCGCGCTATACCAGATTTCAATAGCCACTTCCCGCCGCCGACCGAGTTTCTCCGTCAAGGCTGGCGCTCGCTATCACTCGTCGGGCCGACCTTCGCGCGCGTGCTTTTTGCCCACCCCGACGCGCCTGATTTTCTGCGCAGCAACCTCGGCCGCTCAGTGCTGTTCGATGTCGGTATCAGCCTATGAGCCCCTTGCACGAGCTGCTCGCTGCCGTGCCGCAGCAAGGCTGTGTACGCTGGATTGGCGTACGCCCCGCCTCTCGGGCGGCGATGATAGAGCTGGAGGCCGTTGAAGCGCGCCGCGAGGCCGGCCTCACCGGCGATCACAGCCGCCCGGGGCCTCGCAACGCCAGGCAAGTGACCCTGATCCAATGGGAACACCTGGCGGTGGCAAGCGCACTGATGGGGCGCCCCGATGAAAATCCGCTTACCGCGCCTGAGCTGCGCCGCAATATCGCCATCAGTGGCATTAACCTGTTCAGCCTCAAAGGCCGACGCTTTCGCCTCGGCCAGGCGATTCTGGAAACCACCGGCTGGTGCCAACCCTGCGCAAAGCTGGAGGAACGCTTGGGGCTCGGCACCTTTCAGGCCATGCGCGGCCACGGCGGCATCACCGCTCGCGTGCTGCAGGGCGGCATCATTCGCCTGAATGATCATCTGCGTGTTGAGCCTTTATAGGCTGCGCAGCTAGACTACTCACTACTTCAGCCGGCAATCGGCTGCTTTATTCGAGGCACGTATGTCCAGTCGCCTGAACCCTGATGATCAGAAACGTGTCGAACACTACCTCAGCGCTCCGCAGCATCAGGTAGAGCGTCAGCCATTCAAGGTGTGGCGACTGCTGCTGATCATCGTGATTGCCACGATTGGCCTGGGCGTACTGAGCCGCCTTTTGAGTCGACTGGTGCTATGAGCTGCTTAGCGCTCGCCCAGAACGACTCGTCATCTTTTCTTAAAAGCCTTATGAGTGTGCCTGATGCCTCACAAAATCGTAATTGTCGGCGGCGGTGCCGGCGGGCTGGAGCTTGCTACCCGCCTAGGTAGAACCTTGGGTAAAAGCAACCAAGCCAAGATCACCTTGGTCGACGCCACCCTGACCCATATCTGGAAGCCGCTGCTACACGAAGTGGCTGCGGGCTCGTTGAATTCCTCAGGCGACGAACTGAACTACGTGGCCCAAGCCAAGTGGAATCATTTTGAGTTCCAGCTGGGGCGGATGTGCAACCTCAACCGCCTGGAAAAACGCATCAGCCTTGCCGCTGCTCTAGATGACCACGACCAAGTGCTGATGCCTGCTCGCGAGTTGGGCTATGACACCCTGGTTATTGCGGTTGGCAGCACTACCAATGACTTCGGCACCGCTGGCGCAGCCGAGCACTGCCTGTTTCTCGATACCCGCGAGCAGGCAGAACGCTTCCATCGCCAGTTGCTCAGCCATTACCTGCGCGCCCACGCCAGCCAGAGTGAAACCACCGAATTGATCAACGTCGCCATCGTCGGCGCCGGCGCCACAGGGGTCGAACTGGCAGCCGAACTGCACCACGCCGCGCGCGAGCTGGCGGCCTATGGCCTGAACCGGATCAGTCCGGAAAATATGCGCATTACCCTGATCGAAGCCGGCCCGCGCGTACTGCCGGCGCTGCCGGAGCGCATCAGCCAACCGGTGCACAAAACCCTGGAGAAACTTGGCGTTACCATACTCACCGGCGCAGCCGTCAGCCAGGTAACCCCCGAGGCTCTGCATACCGCGCAAGGTCAGGTTATCCCGGCCACGCTGAAAGTCTGGGCGGCAGGTATTCGCGCGCCTGATTTTCTCAAGGACCTGGATGGCCTTGAAAGTAATCGCATCAACCAGCTGCACGTGCGCCCGACATTGCAGACCAGCCGAGATGACAATATTTTTGCCTTCGGCGACTGCGCTGCCTGCCCACAACCGGGCAAGGAAGGCCAGAACGTTCCACCTCGCGCCCAAGCGGCGCACCAGCAAGCCTCCTTGTTAGCCAAGTCTCTGAAGCTACGCATTGATGGCAAAGCCCTGCCCGAATACCGTTACCGTGATTACGGCTCACTGATCTCGCTGTCGACGTTCTCGGCCGTTGGTAACTTGATGGGCAACCTGACAGGCAGCGTCATGCTCGAAGGCTGGTTGGCCAGGATGTTCTACCTGTCGCTCTACCGCATGCACCAGATCGCGCTGTATGGCATGACCCGCACACTGCTGATGATGCTCAGCGATCGCATCGGGCGCAGCACTGAGCCACGCCTCAAGCTGCACTGAGTTAGCTGCGGGCACGTCAAGGACGTGCCCGCAGCCCCATCAGCCAACGATCAAGCACAAAACACGGACAATAAAAAACCCGCACTAGGCGGGTTTTTTACTTTCAAGCAGACTTGAAATGGTGGGTCGTGTGGGATTCGAACCTACGACCAATTGGTTAAAAGCCAACTGCT
>JAGGNC010000226.1 GCA_017886405.1 Pseudomonas sp.
TGGTTTCAGACGCTCAAATTACCGGCCGATGAACTTTCTTTGCGCCTCAATAGTGCCGGCCGCCATGACGACAATATCTGTTGGGTGCGATGTTCGACAGAAACTAACTCTAGATGCGCACAGACGAAAATCAACTGAGTAGCGCACTTGCTCCAAGCGTCCAGCTTGCAGGCACCGGTAACTGGGGGATTGTTAAGTTTAAGCAATCACGGGTTATACAGCCGCCTATGCGGCTCGGAAGCCACGCGACCATGGGTGTGCTGTTAATCGCATGCCGCCGACAGTAATCGGCCTGAGTGAGATCGCTGTCGCGCCAAGACTTAACATGTGCGATCCATGATGCGCGCCGCACTGACATCGGTTCCATGTAACTCTCCTGCCGGAAAAAGCACAGGATGCCGCTCGAATGCAGCGGGTTACAGATGGTAGGCCCGCACGCTTACGCTGCGCCGGCAAGCCCTTATTACGTCGCTCGGACAACGGCGCAGCGATGAAATCATCGACGCTGTGAAGCAAATTGTACGATTTAGCCATCACCCCATCGCGCGGATGACCACGGCTGAGCAATGACAATCCGTACTCGGGGTCGCTGTTTATAACCTTGAAATACTGCCCGCATAGCCCATGGAAGGCTTTGCATATTTGGACGCCGCACGCAGTTGGGTGCGCGACTTTATCTGCGGGTACAACCATCAGTATCGTCACAGCCGCATGCGCTTCGTGACCCCGGCGCAGCGTCATGGGCGGTATCAGCAAGCCCGCACGCATCACCCGCACCGATGGTCTAGCGCGCCACAAAACGGGCAACCCATCGGCACACTCACACTCAACCCCGAGAGGGAGCAACCGGCACTGAAAATGGCGGCATAAAAGCATAGTTGAGGCGACAACAACCTTGCAACGCGCCAAGGATTGACTATCACTTATACAAAGAAGGGGACGAAGAACAGGATCTCGATGGCAGCATCGACTAAAAAATGGAGGCAGGATGATGCCAAGGATCAGAGTTAAAAACGCATTGAGGGCGGCGGCCGTGCCCCTTTTAGGGGCGGCTACTCTCCTGGCGCCTGCGCCTGACGTGCTGGCGGACGCCGCCCCGGCAACGAGCAGTGGCATTCTGCCATTGGCCGACTACTCCGGTGAGTATGCTAAACGGTCCTACCTGTTGGGTGATTTCGGCGGCAAACGGACCGAATGGGCCAAGCAGGGATTTACCTTCGATATCGATTACAACCAGTATTTCCAGGCCGTTACCGATGGCGGAAGAGATCGCGATTCCGAGTATGGCGGCACCATCGACGTCAACATCAATGTCGATTTTGACCGTATGGGGCTGATTCCCGGCGGTCTGTTGCAGATGCGCGCCGTGTCGCGCTACGGGAACTCGGTCAACGGCATCAGCGGTGCTGCCATCCCGGTCAACGCGGATGCGACGCACCCCACCACCTCGAGCGCAGATGACGATGTCACCCTCTGGCTCCCCGTAATCAACTACACCCAGTATCTCAGCAAGACGTTTGCCATAGGTTTCGGTAAATATGACACCTATGACTCCGCCAACGAGTTTGCCGGTGGCCGCGGCAGAAGCCAGTGGTGGAACCAGAACCTGAACATGCCCGTATCTCCTGCGCTCATCATTCCCTACAGCGTGCTGGGGGGCGTCGCGCTGTTCATGCCCAATCCGAATCTTACGATTACCGGCATGGTGGCCACGAGCACCGATACTTCGAACAGATCCGGCTTCGACAACTTCGACGACGGCACGTTCGGGTTGCTCTCACTCACGAATAAATACCAGCTCAGCAGTCTGCCCGGTGGGGTCGGCCTCATGTACGGGTATGGCTGGGATGGTGACTTCAATGAAATTAATGGCCGACTCAACTTCGATAGCGGACAGTTGAAACTGAGCACGGAGGATTCCACCTGGTTTGCTGCGGCCGACGCCTGGCAATACCTGTGGGTAGAAGGGGGCTCTTCGCAACCTGTCGATATCAACAACGGTCGCCAGGACCTGCAAGGTGTGGGGGTCTTTTCCCGCGTCCAGTTTGCCGACAAGGATACCAACCCCGTTGACTATATCCTCAGCGCCGGGGTCAGTGCCAAAGGGCTGATCCCCGGTCGTGACAATGACAGCATGGGCCTTGGGTACAGTTACTCTAAATTACAATTAGGTCGTTTTTTAACGGCCATTGGAATCGAAGATACCTCCACTGCGGTTGAACTCTTCTACAACATCGAACTCACCCCGGCAGTGCACTTGAATCTGGACGCGCAACTGACTAATTCGGCCCTGCCGAACATAGACACGGCGACGATCCTGGGTGCTTCGCTGCAAATTCGCTTATAGACCGACCCCGCACGTCAACAAACCGTGGCGACCGGGCGAGTCAAAACTCGCCCGGCTTAAGGAAACTTAGGAGAAACCCATGAAAACAACGCACCTTCAAAAACGCATCGACGTCGCGTTTTTTGCCGCGCTGGCATTCACCCTGGCACTCGCACCAAACGCACGCGCGGCAGACCCACTCACGCCTGCCGAGGCCCGCACCATCGCCAAGGAGGCCTATATCTTCGGCTACCCGGTGGTGGATAACTACCGCATCCAATACTCCTACTTCGTAGACAGTAAGAGCTCCGAATTCAAGGCCCCCTGGAATCAGATTGCCAGCATCCCTCGCATCGCCACGCCAGCTGATAAGGCTGTGCAGTCGATCAATGCGGATACGCCCTACTCCTGGGTCGGCATGGACCTGCGCGCCGAACCCGTCGTGCTTACCGTCCCGGTGATCGACAAGAAGCGCTATTTCACCGCCCAGCTTATCGATCTCTATACGTTTAACTTCGCCTACATTGGCAGTCGCGCCACCGGTAACGATGGCGGCAGCTTCCTTATCGCCGGCCCGAGCTGGAAAGGCGAGATGCCCAAGGGCGTGAAGAAGGTGATTCGCTCGGAGACCGAGTTTGTGATCATTCCGATCCGCACCCAGCTTTTCAACCCGGCCGACCTCGACAATGTGAAGAAGGTTCAGGCGGGCTACAAGGCGCAGCCACTCTCGGCGTTTCTCGGTCAGCCTGCGCCGAAGGCCGCGCCGACGATTGACTTCATCAAGCCGCTCACACCGGACGAACAGAAGACCTCGCCCGAATTCTTCAACATCCTGAACTTCGCCCTGCAGTTCTGCCCCACGGATCCGTCGGAGACAGAACTGATGGCCCAGTTTGCCAAGCTTGGCATCGGTGCGGGCAAGACGTTCGACGCGGACACGTTCTCGCCAGAAATCAACAAGGCCATCGGCGACGGCATGGCCGACGCCTGGGCTGATTTCGCCGGCGTACGGAAACTATTTGCAGAGGGAACGCTGACCTCCGGCGACGTTTTTGGCACGCGCGAGTATCTGAACAACAATTACCTCTACCGCATGCTCGCTGCCGTGGCCGGTATCTATGGCAATTCGGCGCAGGAAGCAATCTATCCGATCTATTACGTGGATGAGGCCGGGCAGAATCTTGACGGCGCCAACCGTTACACCTTGCGCTTCGCGGCCGATCAATTGCCTCCCGTTAACGCATTCTGGTCGATGACCATGTATCAGATGCCGGCGAGCCTGCTGGTGGATAATCCGCTCAACCGCTACCTGCTCAACTCGCCGATGCTGCCGCAGTTCAAGCGCGATGCCGACGGCGGACTGACGCTATTTTTCCAGAACGAATCCCCCGGCAAGGACAAGGAAGCGAACTGGCTCCCCGCACCCAAGGGGCCGTTCTCCGTGGTCATGCGTCTCTATTGGCCGAAGCCCGCAGCGATTGATGGCAGCTGGGAAAAACCGCCGATGAAGATGGTGAAGTAATTCGCTCAAAACCAATTAACCGTGGGGCGAGGCAAAACTCACCCCGCATGAAAAAAGTTGGAAGACAGCTATGAAAATAAAATCAATCACAGCCATGGCAGCTACCGGATTGATGGTGGCTGGATTGACGACGGTCGGCCTGGTGTCCACAACGTGGGCCGAGGAACCGCCGAAGATGAAAATGACCACCGACATCCCGGCGGCGATCACGATAGCGAACAAGCTAGAGACTCGGCTGGGTACGTTACGGTTCCGAGACGGATTTCCGGACGAGGAGACCGTCGAGAAAGTGTACGAAAACCTCGACTTCAATCGGGGTGTGTTGTCGTACATGGCCACCATCCCGGGGGCCTCGGTGCATGCGCTGAAGCGGGGGCTGACCAAGGCGGGAGCGAACAACCAGACACTCCTCATTTGGCCGAATCTGATGGACTCGCATGCGCTGTTCCTGACCCCTAATACCGAAACCGTTTACGGTATCGGCTGGCTTGATACGAAAGAGGGTCCGCTTGTCATCGAGACCCCGCCGAATGTGCTCGGCTTCATTGATGATCACTGGTTCCGCTACGTCACCGATTTCGGTCGCGCGGGCCCCGACAAAGGCAAGGGCGGCAAGTACCTCCTTCTCCCTCCCGGTTACGACGGCGATGTGCCCGATGGCTACGTGGTTCTACGATCCCCAACGTATGGCAACTGGTACGGCATTCGTGGTTTCCAGGTCGATGGAGACCCCGCCCCCGCGGTCAAGAGTTTCAAGGAGACCTGGAAGGTCTATCTTTTAGCGCAAGCCAAGAATCCGCCGAAGATGAAGTACCTCGAAGTGTCCGGAGATGAGATCGACACGCTCCACGCCTCGGACTACTCGTTCTACGAGGAGGTCAACGAGATCGTTCAGGAGGAGCCCAACTCGGCCATGGACCCGGAGACGCTTGGCCTGCTCGCCTCGATAGGCATCGAGAAGGGCAAAACGTTCGCACCGGAGCCGCGGATGAAGAAGATCTTGGAGGAAGCGGCATCGGTGGGCAACGCCACCGCGCGCGCCATTCTCTTCCGTAGCCGGGATGAAGAAGCCGCGCTGTATCCGGGAAGTGCGTGGGAGACCACCTTCATTGGTGGCAGTCATGAGTTCCTGCGAGATGGCATTCGCCTGCTGGACGCGCGTTCTCGTTTCCATTTCTACGCCACCGGTATTACACCGGCGATGGTCATCAAAATGGTGGGGGGCGGATCACAGTACGCGGCCGCTTTTGTCGACTCGGAGGGCAAGGCGCTAGACGGCAGCAAGAGCTACACGTTGCATTTGCCGCCCAATGTCCCCGTCAAGGACTTCTGGTCGCTGGTGCTTTACGACAACCAGACGCGTTCCATGCTGCAGACCGATCATCGCCTGCCGAGTCTCAGCAGCGCCAAGAAGAGCGTCAAGTCGAACACAGACGGTTCCTTCGACATCTACTTCGGGCCGGCAGCGCCCGCCGGCAAGGAGAGCAACTGGGTTCAGACCGTGCCGGGTAAGGGCTGGAACATGCTATTCCGGCTTTACGGCCCGCTCCAACCCTATTTCGACAAGACCTGGCGCATGGGGGAGATTGAGCTGGTGCAATAGTTGAATTTTAAGCTATCCCCGGCAACCCAGTCTGCCGGGGCCCTTAACAAAAAACATGGATGTGGGAGAACATCATGAATCAGAAACTAAATATTTTAACAAAGGCCCGCAAGTGGACCGCTGTCAGCGGTACCATCCCCACACACCGCCATGGCCACCCCAACAGGCGCAGACTCGGCTGCGAACTGGCGGAAGCTGTCAAACCGCGCACCCATCAGCGCGTGGACGCGACACGGACGTACTGCAGACGCGGATCGCTTTAGCTACACGATTCAGCCGGTTATTCCATTTGAGCTGAACGAGACATGGAATGTGATCTCCCGCTCCATCGTGCCGGTCTATATCGATGCTGAATCCCCCATCGTGGGTGGTAGCGATACCAACGGCATGGGCGATATCCTGCAAAGTGTTTTCTTCTCGCCGAAGGCGCCGACCGCAAACGGCTGGATCTGGGGCGCCGGTCCGGTGTTGGCGCTGCCCACAGGCGACGATGGCCTCACTACGGATAAATTCAGTCTGGGACCGACGGCCGTGGCGTTGAAACAAGTCAGCGGTTGGACCATCGGTGCGTTGGCCAACCATCTGTGGTCGGTCTCCGGTGATGACGACCGTTCGGATGTCAATGCCACCTTCCTGCAGCCGTTCGTTACCTACACCACGAAAACCCAAACCACCCTGGGCTTAAATACCGAGTCTTCCTACGACTGGGAGGCTAAAGAGTGGACCGTGCCGATCAACGTGACTGTCAGTCAATTGGTCAAAGTCGGCAAGCAACCGATCAGCTTTCAAGTTGGTTATCGCAACTATGTGGATGCCCCGACGGGTGGACCGGATTGGGGGCTAAGATTCCAGGTGACGTTGCTGTTTCCGAGCTCCTGAATTCATAGCGTGCTTGTGCGGCGCATGGCTGCGCCCGCGGCGGTGCTGCTGATCGGTGGCCTTGAGCACGCGGTAAAAAGATCGCCTATGAGGCCAGGTAACGGCCTTAATCGGCCAGCCTTGGCACGATCTGGCTGGGCGACAAGCTGGCGAATGGCGCGCTGTCGCAGATTGCCGGAATGGTGCAGTGCTCGTCCCCACTCAAGGCATTGAGCGGTCGTGGACGGAGCGTGATGGTGCGCACATCGGCTCGTTTGGCTTTATAGATAGCGAACACCGTCAACGGCACGGGAAGATCATTCGCCTCAACGATACGGCGGTCACTCTTGAGTGCGACGGGCAGAAGTGGCGAGTGTCATACAGCTATCTGCATGGGGTGCTAGACAGCCATTCGCTATAGGTCAAGCTCAACTTCGGTGGGACGGCTGGACGCTTACGGTGCATCGCTTACGCGGCCTCGATAAGGTTATTTGCCGATAGCCCCAGATTTATGGGGTTCCTGACCTCGCCGGGCAAATCTGCGACAATCGCCACCCTCTTGCTCTTCCCCTTGACCTCACCCTCGCGATTGCCTGATGACCGATGCCACGCCCACCGTTGACCCGCTGCTGAAAAACCTCGACCAGACTCTGCTGGGTGATCGTCATCGCCTACGCCGCCAGTTGCACGAGCTGCGCAAGCAGAGCCCAGTTGACGAGGCGAAGCTGGCGCAGTGGCTGCAGCGCGTTGAAGCCTCGGTGGCCAAGGTTGAGGCGCGCCGGCTCAGTGTGCCGGCCATGCGTTACGACGATGCGCTGCCGATTGCCGCCAAGCGCGATGAAATCAAGGCCGCCATCAGCAAACATCAAGTGGTAGTGATCGCCGGTGAAACGGGTTCGGGTAAAACTACCCAGCTGCCGAAGATCTGTCTGGAATTGGGCCGTGGCGTGCACGGTTTGATCGGTCATACCCAGCCTCGCCGCTTGGCGGCGCGCAGCGTGGCCACTAGGGTAGCGGAAGAAATCGGCACGCCGCTGGGCGAGCTGGTCGGCTACCAAGTGCGCTTTGAGGATCAGAGCAACGAACGCAGCCTGATCAAACTGATGACCGACGGCATTCTGCTGGCCGAAACCCAGCATGACCGTTATCTGGAAAAGTACGACACGATCATCGTCGACGAAGCCCACGAACGCAGTTTGAATATCGACTTCTTGCTGGGCTTTTTGAAGACCCTGCTGGTGCGCCGCCATGACCTGAAACTGATCATTACCTCGGCCACCATCGACCTGCAGCGTTTCTCCGAGCACTTCGACGGTGCGCCGATTGTCGAGGTATCTGGGCGCACCTTCCCGGTGGACACCTGGTACCGGCCGTTGACCGCCGAACAAGACGAGGACGGCAATCGGGTCGAGGAGGACTTGTCGGTCGATCAGGCGATTCTCGCCACGTTGGATGAGATCGCTGCGTTCGAGAAAGCTGAAGGCAGGCGCCCCGGCGACGTGCTGGTGTTTCTGCCCGGTGAGCGCGAGATTCGCGACGCCGCCGAGGTGTTACGCAAGGCCAACCTGCGCCTGACCGAAGTGCTGCCGTTGTATGCGCGGCTGTCGCCGGCTGAGCAGCAGAAGATTTTTGCGCCCATGGGCGCACGCAAGATCGTCCTGGCCACCAACGTTGCGGAAACCTCGCTGACCGTGCCGGGCATTCGTTATGTGATCGACAGCGGCACGGCGCGCATCAGCCGCTACAGCTACCGCGCCAAGGTACAGCGCTTGCCCATCGAGGCCATCAGCCAGGCCAGCGCCAATCAGCGCAAAGGCCGCTGCGGGCGGGTTGAGCCGGGCATCTGTATCCGTCTGTTTAGTGAAGAGGATTTCAGCGGCCGCCCAGCCTTTACCGATCCGGAAATTCTACGCACTAACCTGGCGGCGGTAATCCTGCAGATGCTGCACCTGCGCTTGGGCGAGATTGAGGCATTCCCCTTTATCGAGCCGCCGGATGGCAAGGCCATCAGCGACGGTTTCAACCTGTTGCAGGAGCTCTCGGCGGTTAATCGCGAGGGCCAGCTCACCCCGTTGGGTCGCCAGTTAGCACGCTTGCCGGTAGACCCGCGTCTGGGCCGTATGGTGCTGGAAGGGGCCAAGCAGGGCAGCCTGGAAGAAATCCTGATCATTGCCAGTGCGCTGTCGGTGCAGGATGTGCGTGAGCGCCCGTCCGACCGCCAGCAGGCCGCTGACCAGGCTCATGCCCAGTGGAAGGATGTCGATTCCGACTTCGCCGCGCTGATCAACCTCTGGCGCGGTTTCGAGGAACAGCGCCAGGCCCTGGGCTCAGGCGCGCTGCGCAGCTGGTGCCGAAAGAACTTCCTCAATTACCTGAGGCTGCGCGAGTGGCGCGACGCTCACCGCCAGTTGGTGCTGATTACCCGTGATCTGCAGCTGTCGTCAGGCAACAGTGCTCAGGGTAGGAGCGGCCTTGGCCGCGATGCGGTTGCCGTTCCAGAGGCCAATCGCGGGCAACCGCGCGCCTACAACGAGCAGACGCAGGCCAAAGAGCTGGCTGAAAAAGACCAGGCCGCGCAACACGCCAAAGGTTACGCCGCCGTTCACAAAGCTATCCTCGCCGGCTTGCTCAGCCAGATCGGCCAGAAAACCGAAGACGGCGATTTCCTCGGTGCCCGCCAGCGGCGCTTTTGGGTGCATCCTTCCTCGGTGATCGGGCGTAAAAAGCCCACGTGGCTTATGGCCGCCGAGCTGGTGGAAACCACCAAGCTGTTCGCGCGCATGGTGGCCAAAATTGAGCCGGACTGGATTGAGCCGTTGGCCGGCCACCTGATCAAGAAAAACCACCTGGAACCGCATTGGGAGAAGAAGCGCGGCCAAGTGGTGGCGTATGAGCAAATCAGCCTCTACGGCATGATTGTGGTCGGTCGCCGCGCCGTGCATTTTGGCCCGATTGAACCGGTGATTTCGCGTGAGTTGTTTATCCGCGAAGGGCTGGTGGGCGGTGAAATCCACAGCCGGGCCAAGTGCCTGACGGCCAACCGCCAGTTGTTAGAAAAGCTCGACGAGTTGGAAGCCAAGGCGCGCCGTCGCGACATCCTCGCCGATGAAGAAACCCTGTTTGCCTACTACGAAGCACGTCTGCCGGCGGAGATCTATCAGAGCGCTACCTTCGACAGTTGGTACAAAAGCGAAAGCGCGAAAAATCCGCCGCTGCTGATCATGCGCGAGGAAGACGTACTGGCCCGCGACGCCAAAGAAGTCACCGCAGCCCAGTACCCAGATACCCTGTGTCTAGGCGAGCTGACACTGCCGCTGAGCTATCACTTTGAGCCCAATCATCTGCGTGACGGCGTGACCCTGCGCGTGCCTGCACCACTGTTGCCGCAACTGCCGCCCGAGCGGCTGCAGTGGCTGGTACCGGGCCTGCTGGAGGCCAAGTGCATGGCGCTGGTACGCGGCCTGCCCAAGGCACTGCGCAAAAACTTTGTGCCGGTGCCGGATTTTGTCGGTGCGGCCTTGAGCAAAGTGCAGTTTGCCGAAGGCAGCTTGCCACTCTCGCTGGGCCGTGAGCTGACGCGCATGACCGGCGCGCGGGTCAGCGATGAGGCCTGGGCCGAGTCCGCTGCGCAGCTAGAAGGCCATCTGCGGATGAATATTGAAGTGGTCGACAACCAGGGTAAGCCCCTCGGTGAAGGCCGTGATCTAGCCGAGCTGACCGCGCGTTTCACCGAGGCGACTCAGGCCGGCCTGGCCCTGCCGAAAACGGCCAAGAGCCAGCAGCCGGTCGAGGCCAAGGCGTTTAGTGAAGTGGCGGCAAAAACCCAACAGCAGGTTGCTGGCCTGTCGATGACCGTCTACCCAGCGCTGGTGGAAGAGGCGGGCGTGGTTAAGGAAGGGCGCTTCCCGACATTGGCCGAGGCAGAGTTTCAACATCGCCGCGCCTTGCAGCGTTTGTTATTGCAGCAACTGGCCGAGCCGGCCAAGTTCCTGCGTAATAAGTTACCTGGGCTGACTGAGCTGGCGTTGCTCTACCGCGACATGGGTCGAGTCGACGCCCTGGTGGAAGATATTCTGCTGGCCAGCCTCGACAGCTGCATCCTTGAAGGCAGCGAGCCACTGCCGCGCGACGGTGCCGGTTTGGCGGCGCTGGCTGAGCGCAAACGTGGCGACTGGAGCAGTCATGCCGAACGCTTGGCCAAGCTGGCATTGGAAAGTCTTAAACTCTGGCACGGCCTGCAGAAGCGCTTCAAAGGCAAAATCGACCTGGCCCAAGCCATGGCCCTCAACGACATCAAGCAGCAGCTGAGTAACCTGGTGTACCCCGGTTTTGTCCGCGAAACCCCTGCGCAGTGGCTCAAGGAAGTGCCGCGTTACCTCAAGGCCATCGAGCAGCGTTTCGACAAGATCGCCAGCCAGGTGCAACGCGACCGTGTCTGGAGTGGCGAGTTGGGCGGTTACTGGGAGCAGTACCAGGCGCGCCTAGGCAAGCACAGCCAGGAAGGCAAACGCGATGTGCAACTCACGTTGTATCGCTGGCTGCTGGAGGAATACCGCGTGTCGTTGTTTGCCCAGCAGCTGGGCACCAAGCTACCGGTATCGGACAAGCGCCTCAGCAAACAGTGGTGCAGTGTCGACGGCTGAGTACGTTGCCATGGCCGCCTCTGGCGAAGCGGTGGGAGCCTGACCAGGGGCGGTTTGGCTGTGTCATTTGGGCTTTAGCGGTGGGCAACGTCGGCCACGGATGATTTACAGAAGGGCTTGGGTATGACCAGTGCGATTCGAGTATTCGTCGGTTGCGATCCTAACGACTGCGACCTTTGTTTGCTTGGCCAGCATGGCTGCGCCATGCCCACGGTTTGCCGACATAAAGCAGGCACTGGTGCTGCCTCAGTGCGCCCAGTCTACTCGCCGGGCCAGGCGCTCAAAGCCCATGTCCACCACCACGGCCAGCATGCCCACGACTAACGCGCCTTGCAGCACGTAGGCGGTGTTGAAGCCGCTCAAACCGACGATGATGGGTGAGCCAAGCGTTTTGGCGCCTACGGTGGAGGCAATGGCCGCAGTGCCAATGTTGATGATGACGGAGGTGCGCACACCTGACAGCCACACCGGCATGGCCAACGGCCCCTCTACCTGAGACAGACGCTGCCACGGCGACAGGCCCATGCCGTTGGCCGCTTGCAGCACGGAAGCAGGCACGGCTTGCAAACCCGTGATCGTGCCCTGTACCACCGGCAGCAGCCCATAGAGCGCCAGCGCGATCAAGGCGGGCAGTTCACCAAAGCCCACCGCCGGCACTGCCAGCGCCAGTACCGCTACTGGCGGCAGGGTTTGCCCCATGGACACCAGCGTTTCCAGCACCGGGCGAAAGGCCCGTCCTGAGGGGCGGGTTACCCAGATCC
>JAGGNC010000205.1 GCA_017886405.1 Pseudomonas sp.
GCGGTGGCGGCGATCAGGTCTTCTGGGTCGAGTTCCAAGGCTAGCGCCGTGCGGATCTCGTCATGCAAGTAGGTGAGCACTTTGCCCGCCCGCTCGGTTTCCACCATGCTCCAGGCGCGTTTACGCTCTGCTGGCGGCATGGCTTCCAACAAGCCGGCTAATTTGGCTGGGTGCATGCCATGCAGCAATTTCGCCAGCCGCTTTAGCTTGTCCTGTGCCAGCGCCTGACGCACCGCTTCCAGCTGGCTGGTGTCGCTATTGTCAGGCTCATCAGCGGCGGCGAGGCTGGCCTCGGCGGAGTCACCCGCCAACTGCGCCCTTAGGCTTGTGCTCAAGTGATGCAGGATGCGCTCTTCTAGATCGGGGCTAATCTGCTGCCACAGCATCAGGCGCTGTTCGCTATCCAGGCGCTCCAGCAACGCGGCAATCTTGGCGGGGTGCATGCGCGACAGCAGTTTACGCACGCGCTTGTTCTTGCCACTGCCCAGTGCCTGAATGATGGCATTGGAGTCAGAGAGGCTGTGTTGGGCGGCGTTATCGCTGGGAGTGGGAGCGGATGGTTTCATGATCGCAAGAGTATCACTTGGGCTGTAGCACGTGTTTCTGTCCGCGCCGGATTGTGCTCGCCGGCGGCTAAGCGCCCAGCACGAGCCGGGCGTTTGCGCTTAGCGATTTTGCGGGGTGGGTTGCTGTTGCGTAATGCAGTGGATATTGCCGCCACCCAGCAGAATCTCCCGGCCCGGCACCATTACCACGCGGTGCTCTGGGAACAGGCGCTGGAGTATCGCCTGCGCTTCAGCATCCTTAGGGTCGTCGAAGCTGGGGGCGATGATGCCGCCGTTGACGATCAAGAAGTTGACGTAAGAGCCGGCCAGACGGATTGACGGATCACGCGCCTGGCTGCCGGCGACCAGATCGACGCCGGCGCATTCTTCATCACTGGCATGCAAGGGGCCTGGAATCGGCATTTTGTGCACGATCAGTTGGCGGCCTTTGGCATCACGGGCGTTTTCCAGCACGGCCATGGCTGCCTGACAGCGCGGGTAGTTAGGGTCACCGGCGTCGTCGGTCCAAGCCAGCAGCACTTCACCGGGGCGCACGTAGCAGCAGAAGTTGTCGACGTGACCGTCGGTCTCGTCGTTGAACAGGCCGTGCGGCAGCCAGATCACCGTATCGATGGCCAGGTGCTCGGCCAGAGACTGTTCAATCTGCTCGCGATTAAGGTGCGGGTTGCGATTTGGGTTAAGCAGGCACTCCTCCGTGGTGATCAGGGTGCCTTCGCCGTCGACATGGATCGAGCCGCCTTCGAGAATCAGCGCGTCAGTGCGGTAGCGCGCGCAGCCTTCGATTTGCAGGATCTTGCGTGCCACCTGATCGTCGCGCACCCAGTTGGCGTACAAGCCGCCGTTGAGGCCGCCCCAGGCGTTGAAGGCCCAGTCCACGCCGCGCACCTCACCCCCGTTGTTGATAACAAAGGTTGGCCCAGTGTCACGCACCCACGCGTCGTCGGTAGTGATTTCGAGCACACGGATATTGGCGTGGCTTAGGCGCTCATAGGCGTTTTCATACTGCTCGGCGGATACACATACCGTCACCGGCTCGAACTCGGCAATGGCCCTGGCCACCGCGCTGAAGGCCGCCTGCGCGGGTTTGCCACCCAGGCGCCAGTTATCGGGTCGTTGCGGCCAGACCATCCAAGTTTGGTCGTGGCGCTCCCATTCGGCGGGCATGCGGAAACCGTCGGCGCGTGGGGTAGTCGTCAGGGTTGTCATAGGTTCACCAAAAGGCGGATGCAGGAGCTGAGTGCAACACGGTTATTGAATTGACGCTGGAGCAGCATGCCGCGGCAGACGTAAGCGTCTCTGAGATTGGGTCTGTTCACCCGGCGCAGCTTGCCGGCAATCTGCTCGGGAGACAAACGCTTACGCAGCATGTGAACCCCCAATTCGCAACGTTCACTACCTGGCAACACCTTACGTTTAGGTCGGCAATCTAGGCGGCGACCCCTCATCTGCTGCTGGGCGCTACGGGCCGAGTAAGCGCCAGAGCCGTCCCGGTTGCGTCTCAGCGCTCGGCTGATAGTCGAAGGCGAACGGTTAATTAGGCGCGCAATCCCACGCAGGCTGTAGCCTTGGACTTGGCTGACTTGAATAGTGGCGCCTCTTCAACGCTAAGTTCGCAATAAGACATGGGGCAGCACCGTACCGGAGTGGGTAGGTGTTGCACTCAGTTTTTGCCGCCGTCGGCTGATAACGCCGAGAGGTGTCAGGCGCTGTAACGTTTGTGCCGCTCGAATTGCTCGTGGCCATCATCCCAGCCAGCTTCAAAGGCGGCGACCAGCACATCGGCGGCAAGTGCGCGCGGGGTGTTGTTTTGCGCGGTGAGTCCTGCCATGTAGCCCTGTTGGTAGGCCTTGTTCAGGCTTTCCAGGCTCCAGTGCTGATCATCTTCCTTGCTGTTGTTGGTGCAGGCCATGGCGGCAGCTCGCAGTAGGATTACCCATGCAATGCTAGTTGCATCGCTTTGTTGGGTCTGTGCCACTGATCCTGCTTTTGCCACCGCTGGGGTTTTATGTGACGCAGTTGGCGAAATGCCGGCTCAGTAAAGCCGGCGTTTGCCATAACCGCATGACGACTGCCGTTTAAACCGCAGGTGCCAGAATGCTGGCTTGATAGGCCGCGGCAAAGCTGTCGAAGTCGCCATCTTCGTGGGCTTCAAGTTCGGCCTGATCGCGCAGCGACTTAGCGGCGCTGGCCTCGAAGGCCGCTTGCTGTTCAGCGCTCAGGGGTTGGCTGCGGAAGTACTCGGCGTGC
>JAGGNC010000009.1 GCA_017886405.1 Pseudomonas sp.
GGATACACTCCGGGACGGTTTCCCCGGATTGCATCCGGGCTACGGTGAAACGCATGTTTATTGCGCGCCGTCGCGGCGCGCCTTAAAAATTATTCCCGATCATTTTTTCAGCATGGCGCGCATGTTGGCTAGCGCCGAGTTGCCGGTGGCCGCTTTGACCTCCACCGGGGCATCGTCCAGGCCTTCCCAGCGCAGGTCTTCGGGCGGTAGCTCGTCGAGGAAGCGGCTCGGCGCGCAGTCGATCACCTCACCGTATTGCTTGCGCTTGGCGGCGAAGGTCATGGTCAGGTTGCGTTTAGCGCGGGTGATGCCGACGTAGGCCAGGCGGCGTTCTTCTTCAACCGTATCGGCCTCGATGCTGGAGCGGTGCGGAAGGATTTCCTCCTCCACACCAAGGATATACACCGAGGGATATTCCAGGCCCTTGGAGGCGTGCAGGGTCATCATCTGCACGCCATCGGCGCCTTCCTCTTCCTCTTGCTGACGTTCGAGCATGTCACGCAGTACCAGTTTGCCGATGGCGTCCTCGATGGTCATGTCGCCGTCTTCGTCGCGCTCCAGGGTGTTTTTCAGCGCATCGACGAGGAACCAGACGTTGCCCATGCGCGCATCGGCGACCTTGTCGTTGGAGGCGTTCTGCCGCAGCCAGTTTTCATAGTCGATATCCATAACCATGCTGCGGATCGCGGCAATCGGATCGTTCTGCGCGCATTCCTGACGCACCCGGTCCATCCACGTGGTAAAGCGTCCCAGGCGCTCGGTATAACGCGCATCCAGGGTTTCGCCCAGGCCCATCTCGCCGGCGGCCGTGTACATGCTGATCTTGCGTTCGGTGGCGTAGTTGCCGAGCTTTTCCAGGGTGGTGGAGCCGATCTCGCGGCGCGGCACGTTGATCACCCGTAGAAAGGCGTTGTCGTCGGCCGGGTTGACCAGCAGGCGGAAGTAACTCATCAGGTCCTTTACCTCCTGGCGGGCGAAGAAGCTGGTGCCACCGCTCAGGCGATAGGGGATTTGATGGTGCTGCAATTTCAGCTCCATCAGCTTGGCCTGGTAGTTGCCACGATAAAGAATCGCGTAGTCGCTGTAGGGCCGCTCAATGCGCAGGTGCTCGGTGAGAATTTCCAGGGCCACGCGCTCGCACTCGGCGTCTTCGTTCTTGCAGCGGATCACGCGGATCTCGTCGCCCATGCCCATCTCGCTCCACAGCTGTTTTTCAAACGCATGCGGGTTGTTGGCGATGAGGGTGTTGGCGCACTTGAGAATGCGGCTGGTGGAACGGTAGTTCTGCTCCAGCATCACCACTTTCAACGACGGGTAGTCGTCCTTGAGCAGCATCAAGTTTTCCGGGCGCGCGCCGCGCCAGGCGTAGATCGACTGGTCATCGTCGCCGACCACGGTGAACTGGTTGCGCATGCCCACCAGCAGTTTCACCAGCAGGTACTGGCTGGCGTTGGTGTCCTGGTATTCGTCGACCAGCAAGTAGCGGATGCGGTTTTGCCATTTTTCCAGGATGTCCGGGTGCGCTTGGAACAGCTTGACCGGCATCAGGATCAGGTCGTCGAAGTCCACGGCGTTATACGCCTTGAGCGTGCGCTGATAATGCAGGTAGACGATGGCGGCAGTCTGTTCTTTGGGGTTGCGCGATTCGGCCAGGGCCTGTTCGGGCATGATCAGTTCGTTCTTCCAACTACCGATATAGCGTTTTATCTCGTCGGCGCCGTCGTCCCCGGCGTACTCCTTTTGCATGATGTCGCTGAGCAGCGCCTTGATATCGCCTTCGTCGAAGATCGAGAAACCCGGTTTGTAGCCCAGTGCGGCATATTCCTTGCGGATGATGTTCATGCCCAGGTTGTGGAAGGTCGACACCGTCAAACCGCGGGCCTCTGGGCCCTTGAGCAGGTTGCCGACACGCTCCTTCATCTCCCGCGCGGCCTTGTTGGTGAAGGTCATGGCGACGATATGCCGGGCCTGGACGCCGCAGTTCTGCACCAAGTGAGCGATCTTGCGGGTGATCACGCTGGTCTTGCCGGAACCGGCACCGGCAAGCACCAAAAGAGGGCCGCCGACATAGTTCACGGCTTCCTGCTGCCGGGGGTTCAGTCGGGACATGGCAAAGGGTCATCAGGGGGAATGGCTGTGCATTTTAGCAGGCATTGGCCAGCGGGTCTGTTGCATGCTGCGAGGCTCTGGGGCAAGCGTTAGCGCCGCGGACGCAGACGGCGCCCTGAGTGCTAAAAAGTGTGCGGCAGTGCCCATGCTGGCAGTGCGCCAGGCTTGGATATTTCCAGTTATCCAGTAACCTTGCCCCACGTGTCGGCCTTTACCTGTTTGGGTAACTTCCGCTCCGGACACAGGGACGTGTCTGCACGATGCCAGCATGGCACTGTCGGGTGGCGCCGCCACCGACCTTATCTTCTTGTCTGGGGGTTGTTTGTCCGCATCTGTAGAACCTTTGTCCCTGCTCATGCTGGCGGCTACGCCAGCCTGGCAAACCCTGTTGCGCACGCTACTGGATGCCTTGGGCCGTGGCCATATGTTGATAAGTGCGCCGTCCTGGGAAGCGGCTAGCGGCCTGTATGGCAATGGTTTCAAGGGTGTTTTGCTGTGTCCGCCGGAATTGTTGTCTACGGTTACCCTCTGCCCTCAATCCACCATTCTGCTTTTGGAAGAAGAACCGACCAGTGTGGCCCCCGGCTGTGATTGGTTGGTGCGCAGTCAACTGACCTTGGATATTTTGCGTCGCTGCCTGCGCCATGCCAGTGAGCGTCGTCAGTTGACCGCACGTCTGGCGCAGCTGGCCGAT
>JAGGNC010000211.1 GCA_017886405.1 Pseudomonas sp.
GATGCTGTTGCCACTGCGGAAGAGGCGTTGTACCGCGCAGCGCAATACAACCACGACCTGGCCGTGGTTGATCTCGGCCTGCCCGGCATGAGTGGCCTTGATCTGATTCGCCAACTGCGTAGCCAAGACAAACGCTTTCCCATCTTGATTCTGACCGCCCGCGGCAACTGGCAAGACAAGGTCGAAGGCCTGGCTGCCGGCGCCGATGA
Source organism: Pseudomonas sp. (assembly GCA_017886405.1). Taxonomy (GTDB): domain Bacteria; phylum Pseudomonadota; class Gammaproteobacteria; order Pseudomonadales; family Pseudomonadaceae; genus Aquipseudomonas. Next base: position 210 of record JAGGNC010000211.1, read on the forward strand.
CTACCTGGTTAAGCCCTTTCAATTCGAAGAGTTAGAGGCGCGTCTTAATGCGTTGCTGCGCCGCGCTTCTGGCTTTACCCAGGCCAGCATTGCGGCTGGCCCGCTGGTGCTCGACCTCAATCGTAAACAAGCATCAATAGAGGGTCAGCCTCTGGCGTTGACGGCCTTTGAATACCGCATATTGGAATACCTCATGCGCCATCAACAGCAGGTCGTGGCCAAAGAGCGGCTGAGCGAACAGCTCTACCCAGACGACGAAGAGCGCGACCCCAACGTGATTGAAGTGTTGGTGGGGCGACTGCGCCGCAAGCTTGAAGCGCAACTGGATTTCAAACCGATCGAGACTGTCCGCGGCCAAGGCTATTTGTTTACCGAGCGCTGCCGATGAGCGCCATTCAAGGTGCCACGCTGGCCAAAACCCCTCGCAGCACTTCACTGCGTTGGCGCTTGATGTTTTTTACTGCCGTATTAGCGGTGCTGTTTATGCTGGCGCTGCTGGCTGCTGTGCGCGGCGCCTTTCTCATCGCCCTTGAGAAGTCTGTGGAGAAACGCCTGGCATCGGAAGCCGCCGCGCTGATCTCGTTTGTGCGCGTCGAGCAGGGTCAGCTGCTCATGCCTGCCGACCTGCCAGATGAAAAGCTCAATACCCTTACCGCTAAGCTGTTGGGGTTTATCTATGACCGTAACGGCGCGCTGGTGTGGCAGTCCCGTTCTTCGCTGGATGAAAGCGTCGATTACCGCCCGCAGTTCGACGGACTCGGTCAAGGTTTTGCGCGCATCGTTGATGGCGGCGGCAACGAATTTTTCGTTTACGAGATCGAAAGCGAACGACTGCGCGGGCAGAATGTTGCCTTTAGTGTGGTCATCATGCAGCCAGCCAGCGATTACCACGCTATGTATCAAGGCTTTATGCAGCAGCTCTACCTTTGGTTGGGCGTAACCCTGCTGGTGCTGCTCGGTTTGCTCTGGTTCGGCCTGACGTGGGGTTTTCGTAGCTTGCGCGGCCTGAGTGCCGAACTCGATCAAGTAGAGGCAGGCACCCGCGCCAGCCTCAGCGAGCAACACCCCAGCGAACTGCTGCGCCTGACCGGCTCGCTCAACCGCCTGTTGCAGAGCGAGCGCCAGCAGCGCGAACGTTACCGGCATTCCCTCGACGATCTGGCGCATAGCCTAAAAACCCCGCTGAGCGTGTTGCAAAGCGTCGCTGAAGTGATTGCCACCCAGGCGCAAAACGGCGAGCAATCTCAGGTGCTGCAACAGCAAGTTGAGCGCATGAGCCAGCAGATCAGCTATCAGCTGCAGCGCGCCAGTCTGCGTAAAAGCGGCCTGGTGCGCCATAGCGTTGGCTTAAACGACTTGCTCGACATGCTCTGCAATGCGCTGGATAAGGTCTACCGCGACAAACAGGTAGAAGTGCTACGCGATTTTGCCATTGAGCAGCACCTGCCGATGGAGCGCGGCGCGCTGCTGGAACTGCTCGGCAATCTGCTGGAAAACGCCTACCGGCTGTGCCTGAGGCAAATTCGCGTCAGTGTCACCCGCCAAGGCCGCATGCTCGAGCTACGCGTAGAGGACGACGGCCCCGGCGTACCCGCCGACCAACGCGAACGCATCCTGCGCCGCGGCGAACGCCTAGACGCTCAGCATCCGGGGCAGGGCATCGGCACCGCAGTGGTTAAAGACATCATCGAAAGCTACGGCGGGGAACTGCTGTTGGAAGATTCAGCGCTGGGCGGCGCGTGCTTCAGGGTGCGGTTAAGTGACTGAGGCATGGGGTAAGCATTAAGCACCGGCCTTCAGTCCCCAGAGTAGCCGGGGCTGCGCAGGTTAAGCATGGTGGGGCGTCGCCTCGAGCTTTCGTAAGGCCTCAAATATCCCGGAATAGGTCGTTGGCATTGAGCAGGCTGTCGGCGATTTCTGGGCGTTTTTCCAAGGCGCGGCGGATGGCCTTGGGGATGGCTTGGCGAGTTTTACGGCAAAGCCCGGGCAGCATTTCTATCTGGATGCCGATGCCGCGCATGCTGCGCACTTCATTTAAGCCAGGTCGCCGGTGGCGCCGAAAACCACCAAGGCGTCGGCGGGTTGCGCGTGCGCAGCGCTGGTATCGACGCTCATTTCATCGCTCCGATCCTGGGTCCTGGATGGGCTTTTCGACATGGCCGCCATGGCCGCCGAATTCATGGCGCATGGCCGACTGCACGCGGTTGGCGAAATCAGCCTCACCGCGCGAGCTGAAGCGGGTATACAGCGCGGCACTCAACACCGGCGTGGGTACGGCCTCATCGATGGCGGCTTGTATCGTCCAGCGGCCTTCGCCGGAGTCCGAAATCCGGCCGGCATAGCCGGTCAACGTCGGGTCGGCCGCAAGCGCCGCCGCGGTCAGGTCCAGCAGCCAAGAGCCAATCACACTGCCGCGCCGCCAGACCTCGGCGATCTCGGGCAGGTCCATCTCGTATTGGGAGTGTGTGGGTTGCCGCAGCGCTGTGGTCTCGGCATCAAGGGTCTGCTTTTGCAGGCCCACGTTGGCGTGGTGCAAAACATTCAGACCTTCAGCGTAGGCCGCCATCAGGCCGTACTCGATGCCG
>JAGGNC010000175.1 GCA_017886405.1 Pseudomonas sp.
TCTGGGAGGCCTTTGCCAGCGGCCATCAATGGCTGCTCTACGCTGGGTTGACGGGGGCTTTCCTGACCTCGCTCTACACCTTCCGCCTGATCTTTATCGCCTTCCATGGCGAGCAGCAGACCGAAGCCCATGCCGGCCATGGTGTCGCTCATTGGCTGCCGTTGGCGACCTTGATTGTGCTGTCGACCTTTATCGGCGCACTGATCAGTCCGCCGCTGGCGGGTGTGCTGCCGCAAAGTGTCGGCCATGCCGGCGGTGAGGCCAAACACAGCCTAGAAATCGCTTCGGGGGCCATCGCCATTCTCGGCATCGTCCTGGCGGCGCTGCTGTTCCTCGGCAAGCGCCGTTTTGCCACGGCCCTGGCGCAGAGTGCGCCGGGGCGCTTCCTCTCGGCGTGGTGGTTCGCCGCCTGGGGCTTTGATTGGCTCTACGACAAGCTGTTTGTGCAGCCGTACCTGTTGCTGTGCCGGCTGCTTGGGCGTGACCCGATTGACCGCAGCATTGGCCTGATTCCGTTTTTGGTGCGCGGCGGCAATACGCTGCTGGCCCGCAGCGAGACCGGCCAGGTGCGCTGGTACGCCACATCGATTGCCGGGGGCGCCGTGCTGGTGCTCGCCGTCCTCCTGTTTCTGAATTAAGGACAACAGCCTGATGATTCTGCCTTGGCTAATCCTGATCCCCTTTATCGGCGGCCTGCTGTGCTGGCAGTGCGAGCGCTTCGGTAACGTCCTACCGCGCTGGATCGCCTTGCTGACCATGGGCCTGCTGTTCGGCCTGGGCCTGTGGCTGTGGGCCACTGGCGATTTCAGCCTGGCGCCTGCGCCTGCAACTGGGCCGCAATGGGCGGCCGAGTTCCAGCTGCCATGGATTGAACGCTTCGGCATCAGCATCCACCTGGCGCTGGATGGCCTGTCGGTGCTGATGATCAGCCTTACCGGCTTGCTCGGTGTGCTCTCGGTATTGTGTTCGTGGAACGAGATCCAGAAGCGCGTCGGCTTCTTCCACCTCAACCTGATGTGGATTCTCGGCGGCGTAGTCGGCGTGTTCCTCGCGGTCGACCTGTTCCTGTTCTTCTTTTTCTGGGAAATGATGCTGGTGCCGATGTATTTCCTCATCGCGCTGTGGGGGCATAGCGGCAGTGACGGCAAGACCCGCATCACCGCCGCCACCAAGTTCTTTATCTTCACCCAGGCCAGCGGCCTGATCATGCTGCTGGCGATTCTCGGCCTGGTATTCGTGCATTTCGACCAGACCGGTGTGCTGACCTTTAGCTATGCCGATCTGCTCAACACCAAAATGGCAGCGGGTACCGAGTACGTGCTGATGCTCGGCTTCTTTATCGCCTTCGCGGTGAAGTTTCCGGTGGTGCCGTTCCACTCCTGGCTGCCGGATGCCCATGCTCAGGCGCCGACGGCCGGCTCGGTGGATCTGGCCGGTATCCTGCTGAAAACGGCCGCCTACGGCCTGCTGCGCTTTGCCCTGCCACTGTTCCCCAATGCCTCGGCCGAGTTCGCGCCAATCGCCCAGTGGCTTGGCGTATTCGCCATTATTTATGGCGCCCTGCTGTCGTTCGCGCAGACCGATATCAAGCGTTTGGTGGCTTACTCCAGCGTTTCGCACATGGGCTTTGTGCTGATCGCTATCTACTCCGCCAGCGAGATTGCCCTGCAGGGCGCGGTGGTGCAGATGCTCGCGCACGGCTTGTCGGCAGCGGCGCTGTTTATCCTCTGCGGCCAGCTCTACGAGCGTGTGCATACCCGCGACTTGCGCGAAATGGGCGGCATTTGGGCGCGTATGCCCTGGCTGCCGGCACTCAGTCTGTTCTTTGCCGCGGCGGCGCTCGGCCTACCCGGTACTGGCAACTTTGTTGGCGAATTCCTGATTCTGCTGGGCAGCTTCCAGAGTGCGCCGTGGGTCACGGTGGTGGCGGCCACCGGACTGGTGTTCGGCTCGGTTTACGCGCTAATTATGATTCACCGCGCCTTCTTCGGCCCGGCCAAGGCGGACAGCGCGTTACCTGGCCTGCAGCTGCGCGAACTGGGCATGGTGCTCGGCCTCGCTGGGTTGTTGATCCTGCTCGGGGTTTACCCGCAGCCGGTGCTCGACACTTCTGCCGCCAGCATGCAGGGCGTGCAGCAGTGGCTGGGTAACGCCCTCAATCAACCTGTATTGGCCCGGTGAGCGGCTTAATGGAAAGTCATGCTATGCAACTGACGACTCAACATTTCATCGCGCTGCTGCCGCTGCTGATCACCAGCGCCACGGTGGTAGTGGTGATGCTGGCCATCGCCTGGAAGCGCAACCATACCCTGACCTTCGGCCTGTCGGTGTTGGGCCTCAACCTAGCCTTGCTGTCGCTGCTGCCGGCCTTGGAAGTCACGCCGATTCAGGTCACGCCGCTGTTGCTGGTGGATAAATTTGCCTGCTACTACATGGCCCTAGTGTTGGCGGCGACCCTGGCCTGCGTGACGCTGACCCACGCCTACCTTGGGGGTGAGTCAGGCAAGGGCTACCCAGGTAATCGCGAAGAGCTGTACTTACTGATGTTGTTGTCGGCTGCCGGCGGTCTGGTGCTGGTCAGCGCGCAACATCTGGCCGGTTTGTTTATCGGTCTAGAGCTGCTCTCGGTGCCGACCTACGGCATGATCGCCTACGCCTTCTTCAACAAGCGTTCGCTGGAAGCCGGCATCAAGTACATGGTGCTCTCGGCCGCCGGCAGCGCGTTTTTGTTGTTCTGCATGGCGCTGCTGTATGCCGAGTCCGGCAGCCTAACTTTTGCCGGTATTG
>JAGGNC010000121.1 GCA_017886405.1 Pseudomonas sp.
GTCAGGCGTGTGGCGCGTCGACCAAGGCTCTGCAGAATCCGCCGCGCGGCATCCAGCAAGCCCTGAGCCTTGCGCTGGCGTTCGTCGAGCAGCGCCTGCTTGTGCGCGCCGAAGGTTTCCAGCCACTCTTCACGCGTGCTCAGAATGTCGCCAAGGAACTGTTGCTGATCGCCAAACTGGCTCTCCAGCTCTTCGAGCGGCCCCAGCAGACGCGACAGCTGGTCGGCGCAGCGCTCTGGGACCTGGGCCTTGGCCTGCAGGCGCGTGTGCAGTACCTCGTAGGCACCGCCTTCGGCGACGGCCTTGTCCAATACATCCTTAGTTAGGCTATGGCTGGAGCAGCCGCCATCCTGGTCTTCCTGAATCAGCGCTGTCTGCTAGCAAGAGAGAACTGAAGCTAAGGGGCAGGTTAAATCTGTCTCCAGAAGAGTACGGAAAACCCTTTTTATGCACCGATCTTTTTGGCGATTTCGGCAAGTTAGTCGCGCATCGTCTGATTGAGTTCTTCGGGCTTGATGTGGGCGATGATCTTCTTCAACACTCGAATCTCATTGTCATCAATCACACCGTCACGCTCGGCAAACCATCCACGTTGAAAACGCAGCGCAGCCATTCGTGACAGCAATTTAACCCTATATCGCCGCCCACCTGAACCGGCAAAACCGCCAACCTGATCGCGGCTCAAACAGCCGGGCTCCGCACCTGGAAATGACGCGATGCTCGATAATCGAATAGGCTTGGCCAGCCTACCCGCAGGAAGCCTCCTATGAGCACCGCCAACACACCCCTCGCCGGCTTGAAAGTCATTGAACTTGGCACCCTGATCGCCGGCCCTTTTGCGGCGCGCATCTGTGCTGAATTTGGTGCCAAGGTGATCAAGGTCGAATCACCGGACGGCGGCGACCCGCTGCGCAAGTGGCGCAAGCTGTATGAAGGCACCTCGTTGTGGTGGTTTGTGCAGGCGCGTAATAAGCAGTCGATCACCCTCAACCTCAAGCATGAGGCCGGGCGCGAGGTGCTGAAGAAGCTGCTGAGCGAAGCGGACATCCTGATCGAGAACTTCCGCCCCGGCGTGCTGGAGAAACTCGGCTTGGGCTGGGAGGTGCTGCATGCACTGAACCCCAAACTGGTGATGGTGCGCCTGTCCGGCTTCGGCCAGACAGGCCCAATGAAGGATCAACCCGGTTTTGGCGCGGTAGGCGAGTCCATGGGCGGCCTGCGCTATATCACCGGCTTCGCAGACCGCCCACCGGTGCGCACCGGCATCTCTATCGGCGACTCGATTGCCGCGCTCTGGGGCGTGATCGGCGCACTGATGGCGCTGCGTCACCGTGAGGTGAATGGCGGCCAGGGGCAAGTGGTGGATGTGGCGCTGTACGAGGCGATCTTCGCCATGATGGAAAGCATGATCCCGGAGTTCGATGTGTTCGGTTTTATCCGCGAGCGCAGCGGTAACATCATGCCCGGCATCACGCCCTCCTCTATCCACACCAGCAGCGACGGCAAACACATTCAGATCGGCGCTAACGGCGATGCGATCTTCAAGCGCTTTATGCAGGCCATCAGCAGGGACGATCTCGCCGAAGCGCCCGACCTGGCCAGCAACGATGGCCGCGATGCACGCAGGGACGAACTGTACGGCGTGATCGACCGCTGGGTCGGCTCATTACCACTGGAGCACGTGCTGATGAGCTTGAATCAGGCCGAGGTGCCGGCCAGCCGCATTTTCAGCGCCGAGGACATGTTTCACGATCCGCAATTTCTTGCCCGGGAAATGCTCCTGTCGGCAAAGCTGCCCAATGGCAAAGCCTTCAAGATGCCCGGCATCGTGCCCAAACTCAGCGACACACCGGGCCAGGTGAATTGGGTTGGCCCGCAGCTGGGCGAGCACAACCAAGCAGTGCTCAACGCCCTTGGCTACAGCGATGCGCAAATCGCCGAATAGAAAACCCTAGGGGCAATCTAACCCGCGTAAATAGGCAGCAAGAAAAAAGACCAGCTCCCACCGGAGACTGGCCTTTTTGGCTTACGTATTGCGACTACAGTGGCTTGCCACGATTACCGTGCTGAGCGACAAAATTCTGCACCGCTTTCAGGTCGTTGGCCAAAACCGTGCAGCGCTCCTCACGCTCGAACAAGTCAGTCAAATGCGCGGGCAGCGCAGGAGCCTGGCCTACGCCAGCCCTCTCCACCGCCTCCGGGAATTTGACCGGGTGCGCCGTACCCAGAATCACCATCGGCGTGGACAGGCTGCGGCGGCATTCACGGGCGGCGCGCACGCCAATCGCAGTATGCGGATCAAGCAGCTCGCCGCACTCATTAAACACCTCAACAATGGTTTCGCAGGTTTGCGCATCATCTACCGCGAGGGAATCGAATAGCTTACGCGCTTCAGTCCAGCGCTCTTCCTCGACACTGAAGCCGACGCCTTGCTTGAAGTTAGCCATCAGTCCGGCAATCGCTGCACCATTGCGGCCGTGCAGGTCAAACAGCAAACGCTCGAAGTTGGACGACACCATGATATCCATGGACGGCGACAGCGTCGGGTGCAGGGTGTCTTTCTCGTACCGATTGCCGCTCATAAAGCGGTGCAGGATGTCGTTGCGGTTGGTTGCAACGATGAGCTGGCTGATCGGCAGACCCATGTTGCGCGCCAGGTAGCCAGCGAAGATGTCGCCGAAATTACCGGTCGGTACCGAGAAGGCAATGGAGCGCGCTGGGCCGCCAAGCTGCAGAGCCGCGTGAAAGTAGTAAACGATCTGGGCCATGA
>JAGGNC010000033.1 GCA_017886405.1 Pseudomonas sp.
ATTCGTCGCGCCGCGAAACCGAGCGATCGAGTCGCAAGTGGCGCTTGATGTTGGCCAGCGACAGTTCATCCAGGTGTCGCGCAATGTGCCGCACATGCACGGTGACCGAGTGGTTGAACATCCACATGATCAGCCCTGCCAGCAGCAACGACTGGATCACCTGGGTCGCGATGATGCTACTTACTTCGACCAGCAGGCGTTGCCAGAGCAGGCGCTCATCGCCCTCAAGGATCAGCTCGCCCACCGTCTCACTGGCACCCGGGTAAGGCGCATAGGTCAGCCTGCGTTGCAGCGACGGCGCCAGTTGCGTTTCGCCAGCAACCTGTGGCTGCCGTTGCAGCTGCAGCACCTCGGCTGGCCGGCCGGCGCGCAGAATACTCAGTTGCACGCGGCCCACCGGCGCGGCCTGGGCGACGCTGTTCAGCTGGGTCTCTAGGGACTCGCGATCCAGTTCCCAGATCGCCTTGGACAGGGTGCCGCGGAACACTTGGTCGATCAGGATCAACTCATCGGTCATCGCCGTCAGATTGCTTTGCCAGGCCGACCAGCTGCGAATACCGGCGATGATCAGGGTGAACAGGAGGCAGAAGGTCAGGGTTGCCAGAACCAGCCGGCGGCCGATCGAACCGCTGAGCTGGATGGGCGATAAGGTCGTTTTTATGGGCTCTGAGCGGGTGGGTTCGCTCACGTCACAACCACTTTTTGGCGATGCGGGCATAGCTGCCGTCACGCTGGATGCTAGCCAGGCCCTGGCGAAAACGCTCGACCAGGGCGTCCGGCGTCTGCCGGCTGAAGGCCATGTTCAGCCCGCCGTTCGCGCCCAGGTCAGGCAGGCTGAGTACCTGCATCATGACCTCGTCCGGCTTATCGCCCGCCTGGCGAGCGAGGTACAGGGCGTTTGCTTCGATGGAGATCCACAGATCGACGCGGCCGAGTTTGAATTTCTCGTAGTTGTAGATGTACTTGTTATTTGACTGCAGGTTCTGCCCGAGTTTGAAGCCATTGGCCAGCAGATACTGCTCGCCAGCATCCTGCTTGAGTGTGGCGATCTGGAACTGGCGGGCGTCCTCGAGGCTGGTCAGGCGAATGCCGCTGTCAGGTTTGGCATACAGGTACCAGTGCATTGGCGCCACCACCCCAACCCACTTGAACAGCTTCTCGCGTTCGGCGGTGCGAGTAATCGAGTAGATCAGTACGTTCTCGTTGTTTAGGGCGATGTCATAGGCCCGCGCCCAAGGCATGGACTGGATATCCGCCTGCATATCGATAGCCTTGAGCACTGCCTGCACGACTTCGGTGCTCATGCCGGTGAGGCGACCATCCTCAGTCATATTGTAGGGTGGTAGCTCTTCGGTGACGATGCGCAGTGGCTCGTCAGCGACTGCCCGCAGCGCAACGCAGGCTAGTACCGCGAACATTAGGCGGGCGAGCATGTACGTGCAAACGGGCTGTTTCATCGACGCGTTACCTCAGTGACAGACTAATACAACGGCGGCGCTTTAAGGCGTGGCCATTATAGGGCCACTTTTTTGGCCGAGTATAGTTTCCGTTGTTGCGGCCACAGACCTTGAAACGTCAGGCCAGGCGCGCATCCAGGCTGTTTTGCGCCAGGCGCTTGGCCTGTTCCTGGGTCATGCCCAGACTCTCGTGCAGGGCGGCGAAGTTCTCGGTAACGTAACCGCCGAAGTAAGCCGGATCATCTGAGTTCACCGTCACCTTCACCCCACGTTCGAGCATCGTGAGGATGTTGTGCTGACGCATGTCGTCGAATACGCACAGTTTGGTGTTGGACAGCGGGCAGACAGTCAGCGGGATTTGCTCGTCGATGATGCGTTGCATCAGTCGCTCGTCTTCAATGGCGCGCACGCCGTGGTCGATGCGTTCGATCTTCAATAGATCCAGGGCTTCCCAGATGTATTCGGGCGGGCCTTCTTCACCGGCGTGAGCTACGGTCAGATAACCCTCGCTACGCGCCTTGTCGAACACCCGCTGGAACTTGCGCGGCGGATGGCCCATCTCTGAGCTATCGAGACCAACGGCGATAAACGCATCGCGGAACGGCGTTGCCTGCGCAAGCGTTTTAAAGGCTTCTTCCTCAGACAGATGACGCAGAAAGCTCAAGATCAAGCCGTGGCTGATGCCCAGTTGTTTCTCGCCATCGACCAGCGCCTGCTTGATGCCACGCAGCACCACTTCAAAGGGGATGCCACGGTCGGTGTGGGTCTGCGGGTCGAAGAACGGTTCGCTGTGGATAACGTTCTGCGCCTTGCACTTGAGTAGGTAAGCCCAGGTCAGGTCGTAGAAGTCCTGCTCGGTGCGCAGCACGTTGGCACCGGCGTAATACAGGTCGAGAAACTCCTGCAGGTTGTTGAAGGCATACGCACTGCGCAGCGCTTCGACGTCGTTCCAGGGCAGGGCGATCTTGTTGCGCTCGGCCAGGGCGAACAGCAGTTCGGGCTCCAGCGAGCCTTCCAGATGCAAGTGCAGTTCGGCCTTGGGCAGGGCGTTGAGCCAGTCGTACATGGTCAGTTCTCGCTATCAGGCGTGGTTGCTGGCAAGTTTAACCGGTTGGTCAGTTTTCGCCGAATCGGCCTGTGTAGGGTGGACATCGCTTTTATGTCCACCAAGCGGTCTTCATGGTGCCGCAGGTGGTGGATGAAAAAAACGTCATCTACGCGCCCCGATCCACCCTACAGGCTAATAACGAAGCGTCTCGCCGTTCCTAGAAAAGCCTAGCGCAGTCAGGGCTGGATTGGTTGCAGCTCAAT
>JAGGNC010000185.1 GCA_017886405.1 Pseudomonas sp.
GGCGCGAAATCTACGCAAGGGCCGCACCTAAGTCAACACCCAGCCTCAAGTTTTTCTAAAAAAATGAAACGGGTGTTGCCCTCCGCAAGTGCCACTATAGAGTTCCACGCACCACTATAAAGCTGCCCGAGCCGTTACTGCGCCACCCTCAGGCTTAACCGAGCGGCGACCTTATTGTCTTCAGCCCGGTCCAGGCCGGCCTCACTGATTTGCACGCCCTGCTCCTGCAGCACCGTTAGCCAGCGCAGAAGTTGGGAAAAAGGGGCAGGCTGCAGGTTGAGCTGCAAACCTCCATCGCCAGCGTTGTCCAGCCGCTCAATCGTTAATCCCTGAGTCGCCGCCGTGGCTGTCACAGTGCCCTGCAGCCGGGCCGGATCAATGGCCTGTTGTGGCGTGCCGGTAAGGTTGCGCGCCGCCGGTGCCTGACTATGCAGATAGGCGTTCAACTCGCGCTGCGTTTCAAACGCGCTGCGCGCGGCAATCAGGCGCTGCTGGGCGGGCTGCCAGAGCGCTAGATAGAGCAGCACCAGCAGCAGAAACGCCCCCAGGCTGCCAAGCGAGAACTGCTCACGCGGCGCCAGAGCACGCCAGCGTTGCACTAACAGCGAATTCTGCACCTGCGCGGTAAACCCCATGTTTTGCTCAAGCATGCTCATCCTCCGATCACCACGCGTGCGCTGACGCCCGCACCTTCACGACTGGCCGACCCCAGTTGCACAGCCAGCCCGCTTTCCTGCAGACGTTCACGCAGGCGCTCCAGCTCGGCAAAACCTGGGGCCTGCACCTGCATTGCCAGATCACCTCGCGCCTCACTGAAATCCACCTGGCTGATCTGCACCTGCCCACCGTCAGCAGTAAGCGCACCACTGACCTGGGCGAGTAGGCCAAGCAAACGGTTTTGTCCGCTGCCCGCGCTGCCCTGCAGGTGCTGATCAAACTGTGCACGCACGTTGACCAGCTTGCTGTCCTGCGGGAACAGCTCCTGGTACAACGCGGCGCTAGCAGCGGCGTAATTCTCGGCTTGGCGCTGCAGATGCCAGCCCTGCGCAAGATTGAAGCCCCACTGCAGCACCAGCCACATCCCCACCAACCCGAGCAAGGGTCGCCAGCGCTGCCATTGACCGTTGCTGCTTTGCACGGCGAACTCACCCTGCGCCAGGTTATTGCGCAGCGGCTGCCGGGCCAGCCAGATAAAAGGCTCGGCCACCGGCATGTGTTCATCAACGGGCTGCGGTGCCGGGTATTGAGGGTCACACCAGGCAATCTGCGGTTGCGCACTCAAGGGGCTTAGCTGCGGCCAGTCCTGCGCCTGCAGCGCCATGCGCGTGACATTCTCGCCGCCCAATAACCAGCGACCGTGCAGCGGCAAGAGCGCAGTACCTGGCCCAGGCAACAGATCGGCATCCACGGTAATTGCCTGAGGCGCAGTGGGGCATAGCGCCAGCCAGCCAGCCAACCAGCTACGCCGCACGGCAAACACTCGATGACGGCCATCGGCCAATTGCTCGCCCAGGGCCAGGTGCATCAGTTCGACTTCCTCGGCGAGCAATTCCTCCACCGCAAACGGCAGCGCCTGGCGCAACCAGCGAGCCTTGCGGGTCGGCAGATTGACCGCACAGGCCGTCACCGCCTCAACGGGCAGGACCAGGGTCCAACTGCCGCCAAGCTGCGCCTGCGCATCACTGAAGGCCAGGGCTTCGCTTACCCCGCCGGCCACCCGCTGTACGGGCAGATCCGCCTGCGCGCCGGCACAGGCGGCAGGCGGCAGAAACACATAGGTCTGACTCATGGTTCAACTTCCTCAACGGGCACTGGCGGCATACCGCCCTGCCCCAAATCACGGGCTAGAACATAAAACTGGCCATCGCTGGCACGCTGCAAGGTGCTGCGTAAAACCTGACGGCGCTCCCCAACAGTGACTTCGCTAAGCACTTGAAAATATTGACTGCCTACCCCCAGCCCCTGGCTCTGCACTTGCAGCCCGCCGAGCTGCGCGGTAAAGCTCGACAGATCACCATAGCCTTCACTGCCGCGGGCGGCGACCAAGCCCTGAGCAGCACTAAGAGACAGCCCATCAGCCACACTTGCCAGCACCCGCGCACTGGCGGTATTGACGTTAAGCGTGGCGTCTCTTGGTAAGGCACTGACATAGGGCGACAGACGCTGATAATCGGCCTCGGTCATCTCCAGCAGCAGGCGCAGCTCGGAGACATCCTGCAATTCTCGGTTCGCGGCCCGGTAGGCCGGCTGCGCTAACAGGTACTGATTATCTTCGGCGCCATAACCGCCGCTGGGCTGATCGTCAGCGTCCAGCCAGTCGAGCAGTCGCTCAGCATAGGGTGCCTCGATCTGCAGGCCCAGCAGCAGGCGGCGCAACTGAGCCAAAGCGGCTTCATTGGGCTGATCCTGACCCAGCAGGCTGTTGAGGTTGAAACGTCCAGTCAGATCGATGATCTGCACACGCAACGCGCCGCCTTCGTCCAAGGCGAACGGAGCGCGGGGCTTGGCCCAGGCTTCGCCCAGGTGATCGATTGGCGCACGCGGATCGCCCTGACGCAGATCACGCTGCAAAATAGCCTTGGCCAGGGTTTCGCCGCCCAGGGCGTAATGCCAGGCCTGGCGCACGTGCAACTGATTGGCACTGCTGCGAATCGACAGCTGTTGCCGGGCAATAATCCCGGCGCTGACCACCGTGACCACGGCGACCACTAGCAGCACGGTGATTAGCGCCATGCCGCGCTGCCGGCTCATGGCTGG
>JAGGNC010000055.1 GCA_017886405.1 Pseudomonas sp.
CTAGCGCAGTGAGGGCTGGATTGGTTGCAGCTCAACCCGCCCGCGGCTGATATCGGCCAGCAGTCGCTGCAGTTCAGCAAACCGGGCGGCGGGCACCGCCAGTTGCAGTTCGGCGCCCGTGGCGTCGTAGGTTTGGTTTTCCAGCAGGCAGTCGAGGTCGGCTAAGCGCGCGTTGAGCAATGGCAGTTCGGCAAACAGGCACTGGCAGCGGTAATGCTCGCGGGCGATCAGCTCAAGGCGGGGCGCCGCTTGCAGGCATTTGTTGGCGCTGCCGCCGTAGGCGCGGGCCAGACCGCCGGTGCCGAGTTGGATGCCGCCGTACCAGCGGATCACCAAGACTGCCACCTGGTCGCAGTCTTGCGCCTCAATTGCCGCGAGAATCGGCCGGCCAGCAGTGCCGCCCGGCTCGCCATCGTCACTGAAGCGGTACTGCTGAGCGACCTTCCACGCCCAGCAGTTATGGCTGGCGCCGGCATCACTGTGCGCAGCGATAAACGCTTGGGCCTTTGCCGCGCTGGTAACTGGCGCGGCGAGGGCAACAAAGCGACTTTTGCGAATCTCCTCGCGGTAGTCGCAAGGGCCGAGCAGGGTGAAGGGCATTAGGGTCTGTCGACGTTTCGGCGCGAGCCGCGTTGCTGCGCCAAATGGTGCCAGGCTAGGCACGGGACGCAGGTAATGGTCATTCCCTTGCCAAGTTCCGTAACGACGCATGGCACCATTTGCCGCGCAACCCGCAGGGACGGGCCAGTTTTTGCGCGGCGCGTCGTTACTCGTCGTTCATTTGGAATAACCAAACTTCTCTCCTCGCGCCTAGCTCCGCGCAAAAACTGGCTCCGTCGCGGCCGTGACGAAGCGTCAACAGACCCTACTTCGGCGGCGTCAGGCCACAGCCTTTGAGGATGATACGAATCAGGTTGTCGCTGGCTTCTGCGTAATCAGTCTTCACCAGACGCGTGCGGCCGGTTACCCGGCAAATCTGCGAGGCAAAGTCAGCGTAGTGCTGGGTGCTGCCCCATAGCAGGAAGATCAGGTGCACCGGGTCGACCGGGTCCATTTTGCCGGCGGCGCTCCAGGCGGCGAATACCGCCGCACGGCCACGAAACCAAGCCTGGTAGTCCTGGTTAAGCATGTGCGACAAGTGCTCGCCACCGCCGATCACTTCCATGGCGTAGATGCGCGAAGCCTTCGGGTGGCGGCGGGAGAAATCCATTTTGGCGCGGATATAACCGGCCAATGCTTCGGCGGGGTCATCCTCAACGCTGAGGTTGTTGAAGGTGCTGTCCCACAATTCGAGGATATTTGTCAGCACCGCCTGATACAGACCTAGCTTGTTGCTGAAGTAGTAATGCAAGTTGGCCTTTGGCAGCCCAACGTTCTGCGCGATGGTGTTCATGCTGGTGCCTTTGAAGCCGTGTTTGGCGAACTCGTCTTCGGCGGCCTTGATGATCGCTTCTTGGTTTTTCTGACGAATGCGCCCGGCCGGTTTGGCGTTCGGGTCAGCACTGTGCGCAAGTACTTCAACAGTCATGGGCGATTCCGCAGGGGTCAGGTTTTCGGACAACTGACTGATACCCCAGCGCTGCCGAGGTGACAAGCGCAACGGGCAGAAAAACCACCCTAGGTACGCAGCAGGCCGGCTTTTGCACCAGGCTTGTGCATACCAAGGGCGGGGTGCGGTGTTTTTTGCCCTGGCTAGGGTGCAGCCGGGCAGGGTGGGTGACGCCTTTTTCATCCACCACCGCTATGGGTGGATGGGTAAAGCGTCATCCACCCTACGATGCCGCAGATAGTGCGCATGGATATAGGTTCTAAGGGCTCAACCACGCGGCTCGGCGCTCGTCAGTGCTGCACGCTGCTCCCTGCGGCCACCCAGGTACCAGCCGATCGCGGCCCAGGCCGCTGCGCAGAGTGCCCCGGCCACAGCGGCGAGCAGCACGCCGCTGGCAAGCATGTCGAGCAACGCCTTGGCCCAGGCGCTGAGAGCGTCACCGCCACGGTAGACCACGGTGTCGATAAAGTTCTTGGCTTTGTACTTACTCTCGGCATCCAGGGCGGTGAAAAGCATTTCCCGGCCGGGACGGACAAAGGCGTACTCGCCGACGCGGCGCACAATCATCAAGGCTGCGAGCATGGCAAAGGTTGGCGCCAGGGCCAGGCCGATAAAGCCCAGGCAGACCAGTAGCGGCACCCCGGCGAGCAGGGCGCGGATGCCGAAACGCTGAGCAATGCGCCCGGTGATAAACAGCTGTGCGAGCAAGGAGAGGGCCTGCACGCTGAAGTCGATCAGGCCGAATACGCGGATCTGCTCATTACGCTCGGAAAAGGTCTCGGCCACCAAACGTGACTGTTCGAAGTAGAGAAAGGTGCTAGCGGTGGCCAGCAGAATAACGAAGGCGCTGATGCCCAGCAGATAGGGCGAGGCGAGCACGCGAGTAAGGCCGCTGAACGGGTTACCCAGCACCGGCTGGTGCGGGTTTTCGCTGGCCGCTGCGCCAGGTCGGCCGGCACCGCCAATGGCGCGCCAGGTCATCAGCTGCTGCTTGGCCAGGATCGCCATCCCCAACAACAGGGCAGCCAGAAGGATCAAACCGCTTTGGCCTAAGTGATCAATCAGCAATGCGCCAAGCGCCGGCCCGGCCAGCCCGCCGCAGCTGGCCCCGGCGGCGATAAAGGCGAACAAGCGCTTGGCCTGGGCGCTGTCGAACACATCGGCCATCAGGCTCCAGGCCACCGAGACGACGAACAGGTTGTAGAC
>JAGGNC010000313.1 GCA_017886405.1 Pseudomonas sp.
ATGTCGTCCACCGAACGCGACGCCATCGAAGCCGGTACAGTGTGGTGGGATGGCGAGTTGTTCAGCGGCCGCCCCGACTGGGACACTCTGCTCGCTTATCCCAAGGCAAAACTTAGCGAGGAAGAACAGGCCTTTATCGACGGCCCCACCGAAGCACTCTGTGCCATGGTTAGCGACTGGCAGATCGGCCAAGAGATGGACCTGCCCGTCGAAGCCTGGGCGCACATCAAGGAGCACGGCTTCTTTGCCCTGATCATCCCAAAAGAGTATGGCGGCAAAGGATTCTCCGCCTACGCCCATTCGCAGATAGCGATGAAACTGGCGACCCGCAGCGGCGACCTGGCCACCACCGTGATGGTGCCCAACTCTCTAGGTCCGGCTGAGCTGTTAATGCAGTACGGCACCGACGCCCAGCGTGACCACTACCTGCCGCGCCTGGCGAGCGGCGAAGACATCCCCTGCTTCGGCCTTACTGGGCCCCTGGCGGGGTCTGATGCCGGGGCGATGCCAGACACGGGCATCGTCTGCAAAAGCCAATGGCAAGGTAAAGAAGTGATCGGCCTGCGCCTGAACTGGGAAAAGCGCTACATCACCCTAGGCCCGGTCGCGACCCTACTCGGCTTGGCTTTCAAGGCCTACGACCCGGACCACCTGCTGGGCGATGAGGAAGACTTGGGTATCAGCCTGGCCTTGGTGCCCACTGACACGCCCGGTGTAGAAATCGGTCGCCGCCACCTGCCACTCGGCGCCGCTTTTATGAATGGTCCGAACGCCGGCAAGGATGTGTTCATCCCGCTTGACTACCTGATCGGTGGCGAGGAAATGCTCGGCAAGGGCTGGGTGATGCTGATGAACTGCCTGTCCGTAGGCCGTTCCATTTCCTTGCCCGCCGTCGGCACCGGTGCCGCCAAGTTCACCAGCCTGACCACCGGCCAATACAGCCAGATCCGCGAACAATTCAACGTACCGATAGCCGCCTTCGAAGGCGTTCAGGAAGCCATGGCCCGCATTGGCGGCAACGCCTGGCTAATGGACAGCGCACGCATCCTCACGGCCAACGCCGTGGACCTTGGAGAGAAGCCCTCGGTGCTGTCGGCCATCCTCAAATATCACCTGACCGAGCGTGGTCGGGAATGCATCAGTCACGCCATGGACGTGCACGGTGGTAAAGGCATCATCATGGGCCCAAACAACTACCTAGGACGTTCCTGGCAAGGTGCCCCGATCTTCATCACAGTTGAGGGGGCCAATATCCTCTCGCGCAGCTTGATGATCTTTGGCCAGGGCGCGATTCGCTGCCACCCCTATGTGCTCAAGGAAATGGCCATTGCCAGCCAAGAGGATCAGGAGCATGCGCTTGAGGAGTTCGACGAAGTGCTGCTGCAACATATCGGCTTTGCCGTGAGCAATGCCGCCAGCAGCCTCCTGCTCAGCCTGGGCTTCGGTAGGTTCAGCCAGGTGCCGGGGGATGACATCAGCCGGCCTTACTACCGCGCCCTCAATCGACTGGCAGCCTCCTTTGCCCTGCTCGCCGATACCAGCATGATGATCCTCGGCGGCGAACTGAAGCGCCGCGAACGGCTCTCGGCGCGCCTGGGCGATGTACTCAGCTACCTCTACCTAGCCTCCGCATCCCTCAAGCGTTACCACGACCTCGGCTACCCGGAACACTCCCAACCTATGCTGCGCTGGGCCATGGAAGAAAGCCTGGGCAAGGCCGAAAAAGCACTGGAAGAACTGCTTAGCAACTTCCCAAGCAAGCTGCTTGGTTATACCTTGCGCCTGCTGGTATTGCCGCTGGGCCGCCGACACAAAGGCCCAAGCGATGAACTGGATGCACAAGTGGCCGCCATCATTGGCCGTAATAGCGGCGACCCGGCATTAGAAGAACTGCTCGAAGGCTGCTTCCGCCCGCAAGCCAAACAGGACGCCGTGGGCGCTCTGCAATATGCGATGAACCTGCTGCAAGACGCACAGCCCTTGCAAAAGAAACTGCACAAGGCAGTTATGGCGGGCCACGTGCAGGAACAGCCCGGGCAGAGCCTGATTGATGCCGCGCAGGCTGCCGGTGTTCTTAGCGCTGACGAGGCGCAACGCCTGCATCAGGCCGAAGCGGCGCGTCGGGTGGTGATTGATGTGGATGATTTCAGCAAGGAAGAGTTGTGCCTGGCTGACGGCAAGGTGCGTTAACCAGACGGGACAGCGGGCAGCGCCGGCTTTATAATGCGCCGCCCGCTATACCGACAGGATTGCCCATGGCCAACACCCACATAGACCACCACCTCGCCCTGCTGCAGCACTTGCGCACCATCTTGGTGGCCCTGGGCGAAGCTGAGCAGATTCTCGATGACAGCCATGCCATGTACCTGGAGCGCTACGACGAATTGCTCAGCGACCTGCACAGCGATCCCGAAGCCAGCCTCTACCTTGGCCAAGACCTGATCAGCCAGATATTCCAACGCTACCCGCAGATCGCTCACCTGGTGCCACGCGACCTGCTGTGGTTTTTCGGCGGCGACTGCCTGCACTTTATGCCAGACGATGAAATCGAGATGTACCAGGCACTCGAAGAACGCCGCTTCTACGCCGCGGAAAACGACGAGCCCTTCGACTGGAACCAGGAAAAGCAGCTGTTGGCTATGCCCGCCCAAGGCAGCAAACACTGACAGGCTGTTGAAAAACTACCTGCGCTGCCGATACGGCGTTGAAAACTGGCTGTGGCGCCAGCCAGAAACATCAAAGCC
>JAGGNC010000298.1 GCA_017886405.1 Pseudomonas sp.
ATTCGCTATCGTCGGGCAAGTAGTCGCTCATGATGCCGCAGAAGCGGAATCCCTCGCGCAATTGAAAGCTCAATACCGGATCGGCAAGGTCACCCCACAGCACCTTTTTGACATACAGCTCCACCGGCATTGTGTGTGCCACCGCGCCGTAACCAGGCAACCTGCCACACGCGATGATGCGTTTCAGGTTGAGCCGGCGGCAAATCTGCCGGCGTCCTTCGTACAAGTGGTGACCAATGCGTTGGCCGCGCAAGTTAGGGTCCACAAACACCTCGGCGCCATACAGGGTCTTACCCTCAGTGTTGTGGGTACTGAAGGTGCCTGCGGCAGTGATTTCTCGCCAGGTGTGTTCGTCTGCCCATTCGTCCCACACGATGACCAAGGAACTGGCGCAACCGACAATGCGGTCATCCAGTTCAGCAACTAGCTGCCCCTCAGGGAAAACGCTCAGTTGGCGGGCTAATTGATCACGCCGCCAGGGCGCAATAGTGGGGTAAACAAGCTCTTGAAGTTTCAGTAAGGCATCAACATCGCCGGGTTTAGTCGCTCGAACAAGCACTTCAGTCATGTTGATTTATCCTATGGGTCCTGGCGACTGCTTGAAAAAATAGCGGTTGTATTGTACCCAGTCCACGCCAGCTATTGTCGAGTAATCGACCCGTGTTAATCCTGTAATCAGAAAGAATTTAGAATATATCAATCCTTTACAGCAGGCGGTGGCCGGCCTTTAAGGTGTCTGAGCGCAATGCCGCAGTCCGAAAACCATAGTGCGTTGCCAGTGGCCAACTCAGCGCTTGGCTGGGTAGTGCCTCGTGCGAACTCAGCGGCTGCAATAGCCGCAAACCTTGGATGTACAACCACACAGATAGAAATACGGCGGTTGGGTCGCGCTCTAAAGCCAAACGTGATTGACGCGTTTAGCGCCAATCACGTTGCTGCTTTCAGTCACACTTCAACGGCGGCGTGCGTGGCGGCACCAAGCGCTTTGATCCGGTCGATTCAAACGCGGCCGCCAAGCGCAGCAGCGCCGAGTCGTCGTAGGCGCGACCGGCGAAGGTGAGGCCAACGGGCATGCCGATGTCGGCCATCGTGCCCATCGGTACGGTGACGGTGGGCACGCCGAGGTGGCGGATGGCGAGGTTGCCGTTGGCCACCCAAACGCCGTTGCTCCAGGCGATGTCAGCGGACTGCGGGTTTACATCGGCATCTGCTGGGCCGACATCGGCGACGGTGGGGAACAGCACGGCGTCGAGGCCGAGTTGGTCCATCCAGTCTTCGAGGTCGAGCTTGCGGGTTTTCTCTAGGCCACGCAGGCCGTCGGGCAGGGTGCTGATTTCATTCCATGGCGTGATGCCGCGTTCAGCCATGCGCACGTATTCGTCCATACCAGCCGCCAGGTCGCCCTCGCGGTTGGGCAGGGTGCCGGGGTCGTGGGGGAATATCTGTGGACCGTCGACATCGACCAGGCGGTTGAGTGTGGGATCGCCGTTGGCTTGAAGGAAATCGTCGAAGGCCCAGGCGGACAGGTCCCACAGTTCGTGGTGGAGAAACTCTGGGGTGACCATGCTGCGATTGAATACGGTCGGCGCGCCAGGGCGGTCGCCTTCGCAGTTGGACACCAGCGGAAAATCGACGTCGATCACTTGCGCACCGGCCGCTTCCAGTGCCTTGCGCGCGGCTTCCCAGAGGGCGATTACCGAGGGCCGCGTGTGGATGCGCTGGCCGGTGGGGCCACCGATGCCCGGCGCTTCGCTGGTGCCGGCGTGTTCATCTTTGTTGATAAACATGCGCGGTACGCCAAGGCGTTTGCCGGCCAGCGCTGCGGAACCGACGGCCAGCTCCGCATAAGAGACGGGGCGCACCAAGGACGCAGCAGGAATCGACACCCAGGGCTGCAGTCGCCACAAATCGCCGCGTGTGTCGGCATCATCAGCGACTATCACGTCGAGCACATCAAGCAGGTCGGCCATGGTGCGGGTGAACGGCACCACCACATCCATGGTCGGCGTCAATGGCCAGTTGCCGCGCACCGAAATCACCCCGCGCGAGGGGGTGTAAGCGCACAGGCCATTGTTGGAGGCTGGGCCGCGCCCGCTTGACCAGGTTTCCTCGGCCAAGCCAAAGGCGGCGAAGCTGGCGGCGGTAGCGGTGCCGGCACCGTTGGATGAGCCCGAGGCGAAGGGCGCGGTGAGGTAGGCGGCGTTGTACGGGCTTTGCGCGCGGCCATACACGCCGCGCTGCATGCCGCCGTTGGCCATGGGCGGCATATTGGTTTTGCCCAGGCAAATAGCCCCGGCGCCGCGCAGGCGTTCGATGGTGAAGGCGTCGCGGTAAGCCGTCAGGTTTTTAAAGGCGGGGCTGCCAGAGGCGGCGCTAAGCCCTTTGACCAAGTAGCTGTCTTTGGCCGTGTAAGGAATACCGTCGAGCGGCCCTAGGGTCTCGCCTCGCGCGCGGCGGGCGTCGGACGCTTGTGCTTCCTTGAGAGCATCGGGATTACGCACCACCACGGCGTTGAGCTTGTCGGCGCCGTCGTAGGCGTCGATGCGCGCGAGATAGGCCTGCACCAACTCAACCGCTGTGGTCTGCCCGGCTTCGAGTGCGGCGCGCAGTTGGCCAATGGAAACCTCGGTGACCTCGATCATGCTGCCACCGCCGATTGTTGCCGGTGTTTGGGGCAGGAGTCGGCAGCGCGCGGGTGCTGTGCTGGGACCATGGAACGTTCGCGCAGGCG
>JAGGNC010000133.1 GCA_017886405.1 Pseudomonas sp.
CGGTGGAATACCGCCTGCCGCGGGTCAACCAAGTTCAGGTCAATGCCAAGATCGATCTGAGCTTCGCCCGCGTGCTGCGTGCTGCCCTGCGCCAAGACCCGGACATTGTGCTGATCGGTGAGATGCGTGATCAGGAAACCGCAGAGATCGGCTTGCGCGCAGCGCTCACCGGCCACTTGGTGCTATCGACCCTGCACACCAACGACTCCCTGAGCTCAGCCATGCGCCTGGTCGACATGGGTGCCGAACCCTTCCTCGTGGCCACTGCCCTCAACGCCGTGCTGGCTCAGCGTCTGGTGCGCCGGGTATGCGAGAACTGCATGGAGGAGCACCACGCTGAACCGCGTCAGCTGGTTTGGCTGGAACAACTCTACGGTAAATCCTTGGAAGGGCGAACCTTCAAGCACGGGCGCGGTTGTCATCGTTGCCATAACACCGGCTATTCAGGGCGCCTCGGCGTGTATGAGCTGCTGGAGTTGGATGAGGGCATGATTGCTGCGCTGCGCCGCAATGACCCGCAAGGCTTTGCCGAAGCGGCGCAGGCCAGCGCCGGCTATCGACCATTAGCCGCCTGCGCCCTGGACTACGCATTAGCCGGGGTGACCAGTATCGAGGAGGTGCTGAAAGTCTGCGCCACCTTGACCGATGAGGTGGCCGTCTGATGCAGGCGCATTTCCGTAGCCCGGATGCAATCCGGGAAATCCTCCACCCTGAATTGCAACCGGGCGACAGGATCTGTGTAGGGTGGATGACGCCTTGTCCATCCACCATCGCAGTTGGTGGATGGGTGAAGCGCCAGCTACGCGCCCCGATCCACCCTACGAGATCGCCGAGAATCTACGTTGCTGGTGGGGCGTTATTGCCATGAGCCAGTTCCGTTTCACGGGCCGTGATGCTCTGGGCGGCAAAATCAGTGGCAGCCGTGAAAGCACGTCGGCCGACAGCCTGGCCAGTGAACTGCTGGCGGAAAAAATCATCCCGCTGCAGATCGAGGAGCAAGCGGTTCAGGGTGAAGATGTTGATGTGCTGGCGCTGATCACGGAAGCGCTGCGCAGCAAGAAGGTCGAGCTGGAGGAGCTGATCATCTTCTGCCGGCAGATGTTCAGCCTGAGTAAGGCCGGTGTACCGATCATTCGTGCCCTCGGCGGCCTGGCCGAATCACACCGTAATCAATTTTTCCGCGAAGTGTTGTTAGAGGTGCGCTCTAATCTGGAGAGCGGCATGAGCATGGCGGTGTCGCTCAATGCACACCCAAAAGTGTTCAACACCCTGTTTATCAGCATGATTAGTGTTGGCGAAAACACCGGTCAGCTCGACCAGGCATTCAAGCAGTTGTCCGGCTACCTGGAGATGGAGCGCGAGACGCGCAAGCGCATCAAGCAGGCCACGCGCTACCCGCTGTTCGTGATGTCAGCCATGGCGGTGGCGTTGGTGGTGATCAACCTGTTTGTGATCCCGGCGTTCTCCAAGGTGTTCGAGCAGTTCCGCGCCGAACTGCCATTGCCCACGCGCATCCTGATCGGCACCTCGCAGTTCTTTCAGGACTACTGGTGGCTGCTGCTAATGGTCTTTGTCGGGGCTATTTTCGGCTTTATCCGCTGGAAGGAAACCGACGCCGGCGCGCTCAAGTGGGACCAAATCAAACTGCGCCTGCCCATCGTTGGCGGAGTATTCGAGCGCATTGCGCTGGCCCGGTTCACCCGCACCTTCGCGATGATGTACCGCGCGGGCGTGCCGCTGCTGCAAACCCTGTCGATCAATAGCGCCACAGTGGGTAACCGCTATATCGGTCAGGCCATTCTCAGCATGCGCGAAGGGGTGGAGCGGGGTGAGGCGCTAACCAACACCGCCTCTGCCAGCGGCCTGTTCACTCCGTTGGTGTTGCAGATGATCGCCGTGGGCGAAGAGACCGGCGCACTCGACGATCTATTTGTTGAGGTGGCGGATTTTTACGAAGAGGAGGTGGATTACGACCTCAAACAATTGGCCGATGCCATCGAGCCGATCCTGATCGTGGCCATGGGCATTCTGGTGCTGATTCTTGCCCTTGGCGTGTTTTTGCCGATGTGGGAGCTGTCCTCGGCGGCCAAGGGGGGCGGGTGAGGCGCGAATATCAACTCGATGGCCGAGTGCGCTTAGCGCGACGGCTGGGCTGGGCCTTTACAGGGCTTGTACTGTTGATGATAGTGCTAGCGCTGGGCTGGAAAATTGCCCAGGTCAGTGAGCGCCGCGCGCTGGATGCGACGCACGAGCACCTGACCACTGGATTGAACAATCTGGTGGCCGAGCAGATGGCGAAGAATCAGGCGCTGGATAAAGCCTGGCGCCGCACAAATCCGTTTACGCTGTTGCGCTGGCAGCAGGGTAACTACTGCGGCGAGTTGGCCGCATCGGCAGAACCGCAAGGTGGTTGTTGGTATTGGCTCCCCGGGCGCGCCTGGGTGCTGTATCAGCAGCGCTTTCGCGACGAATGGGCAAATGAGCCGCGTGAAGTGCGTGCGTGGCGGCTGGTGGCTGTACCCGGCAGTTTGACAACTGCGTCACACTCGCAAGGTGCTGGTTTTGCCCTGGAGCTTGCAGAAATTTCTGCCGAGGAGTTGTCTGCGGCAGGCTATTGAAGTGAATGAGGACAATACATGAAGAACAATAAAGGCTTTACCCTGATCGAGTTGATCGTCGTAATTGTGGTTCTGGGTATTCTCGCTGCCGTGGCA
>JAGGNC010000163.1 GCA_017886405.1 Pseudomonas sp.
AGGATGGCCGGACAGCACGGTCCAGGCACGATAGATCTGCTCGCCGATCAGGATACGCACCAACGGGTGCGGCAGGGTCAGCGGCGACAACGACCAGCGCTGTTCACTGCGCGCCTGCACCTCAGGTGCCAACCCTTCAGGACCGCCGACCATAAGGTTGACGGTGCGCGCATCCAAGCGCCACTTGTCGAGCTCGACCGCCAGTTGCTCAGTGCTCCAAGGCCGCCCTTCTACCTCAAGGGTCACAATGCGCTCACCGGGTGCAACCTTGGCCAGCATGGCCTCGCCTTCCTGACGGATCATCCGCGCCACATCGGCATTCTTGCCGCGGGTGGTCAAGCCAATTTCAACCAATTCCAGCGACAACTCGCCGGGCATACGTTTGGCATATTCCTGCCAACCGTCTTCCACCCAGCGCGGCATTCGCGAGCCCACGGCGATCAGCTTGATCCGCACCGTTGCGCGTCCTTATGGCTGCTCGTCGGCCAACTGTTCAGGGCCAGGCTCGGCGCTGAACTGCGCACGACTTTGCTCGGCGCCCTGCCACAGACGCTCAAGGTCGTAGAACTGACGCGCGGTCGGCAACATCACGTGAACCACGATATCGCCGAGGTCGAGCAGGGCCCACTCGCCGGTATCCATGCCTTCAGTGCCAATTGGGCGCACGCCTTGCTCTTTGACCTTCTCCAGCACGTTCTCGATCAACGACTTAACATGACGGCTGGAGGTACCGCTGGCGATCAGCATGAAATCGGTGATGCTGGTTTTGCCGCGCACATCGATGGTGGTGATGTCCTGCGCCTTGATGTCTTCCAGGGCCGCGATGGCCAGTTTGACCAGGTCTTCGCTCGGCATTGTTTTTACGTTCGTCATAACTAACTCGTTTGCCTCATGTTCAATTCGCGCCACGGTACAGTCCGTGAGCATGGATATAGGCCAGTACCGCGTCAGGCACCAAAAAGCGTGCTGACTTTCCGCTCGCCAACAGCGCACGGATCTGGGTAGCCGACACCGCCAAGGGTGTCTGCCAGATAAAAGAAATCTGCCCCGCCGGCCCCTGCAGGGTCAGTGGGTCACTGATACTGCGTGCTGCCAGCAGGTTGCGCAGCGCTTCCGGCGCCTCGCTGTCGGCATCAGGGCGCTGCAGCACCAGGATATGGCAATGCTGCAAAAGCTCATCCCAACGGTGCCAGCCTGGCAACCCACAAAAAGCATCCCAGCCCAGCAACAGAAACAGCTGATCGTGCGCCGCTAGCTCGCTGCGCAGCGACTCCAAAGTGTCGATGCTATAGGATGGCTTTTCGCGCATCAGCTCGCGATCATCGACCCGCAACAATGGCTCCTCAGCAGCCGCCAGCTCGACCATCGCCAACCGATCAAGCGCGCTGACCTGGGGCGTGGAGCGGTGCGGCGGGCGGGCAGCGGGAATCAGATACAACTCGTCGAGCAGCATAAACTCAGCGACTTCCAAGGCGCTGCGCAGATGACCGATATGCACCGGATCGAAGGTGCCACCCAGGATTCCGACTTTCTTAGGCATTCTGCCCGCGCAGCTGCCCGTCGCCGATCACTACATATTTTTCGCAGGTCAGGCCTTCCAAACCGACCGGACCACGGGCGTGCAGCTTGTCCGTAGAAATACCGATTTCCGCACCCAGGCCGTATTCAAAGCCATCGGCAAAACAGGTCGGGGTGTTGAGCATCACCGAACTGGAGTCAACCTCGGCGAAAAAGCGCCGGGCATGACCTTGATGCTCGGTCACGATGGCATCGGTGTGATGCGAACCGTATTGATTGATGTGCTCGATCGCCTCAGTCAGACCGTCGACCACACGAATTGACAGAATCGGCGCCAGGTACTCGGTATTCCAGTCTTCTTCAGTTGCAGGCACTGCCTGAATCAGCGCGCAGGTACGCTCGCAACCACGCAGCTCAACGCCTTTTTCGACGAACATCTGCGCCATGCCGGGTAAGAAAGCCGCCGCCACAGACTGGTCAACCAGCAACGTTTCCATTGCGCCACAGATGCCGTAGCGGTAGGTCTTCGCGTTGAACGCGATACCGCGCGCCTTATCCAGATCGGCCAGGGTATCGACATAGACATGGCAGATGCCGTCCAAGTGTTTGATTACCGGCACCCGTGCATCGCGACTAATACGTTCGATCAGGCCCTTGCCGCCACGCGGCACGATCACATCGACAAATTCGGGCATCGTGATCAACGCGCCAACGGCGGCGCGGTCAGTGGTTTCCACCACCTGCACCACGGCAGCGGGCAAGCCGGCGTCGGCCAAACCGCGCTGGATACAGGCAGCAATCGCTCGGTTGGAATGAATGGCTTCCGAGCCGCCCCGCAAAATGCTCGCGTTACCGGATTTCAGGCACAGGCTGGCAGCATCGATAGTCACATTGGGCCGCGACTCGTAAATAATGCCGATTACACCCAAGGGCACGCGCATCTTGCCAACCTGAATGCCGGACGGCCGGTAGCTCATGTCACGAATAGCGCCGACCGGATCGGGCAGACTGGCAACCTGGCGCAAGCCTTCGATCATGCCGTCGATACGCGCAGGCGTCAGGGCTAGACGCTCTAGCAATGCGGGCTCCAGACCACTGGCGCGGCCGGCACTGAGGTCCAACTCGTTGGCCGCGCTCAACTCAGCGCGAGCGCCATCCAAAGCGGCGGCGGTGGCCTGCAGGGCGCGATTTTTCTGCGCGGTGCTGGCGCCGGCGATCACCCGCGAAGCCTGGCGAGCGGCCTGCCCCAGGCGGGTCATATAGTCGAGCACGGACTCAGTCATGGTCTACCAAGGTCTTGCGGTTGAAAAAAGTCGCTGAGTATAACGGGCGCGCCGCTTCACGCCCAGCGCTGTGCGGCGGACGGTAAACACTGCGTTGAATCGACCTCCCTCACGCCACCAGGCCCCAGCCGGCCACCTCGGAGGTAACGGCTGCATCGGCCAGCCAATGGCGACACCACAGGTATCGGGTGGAATGGCACCGAGGCTGATAGGGCCGCTGCTGGATCGAACAGGTTAAAGCATGATTCAAACTCTTATTGTTATTATTCGCCCCTGCCCCGCCGAGCGACCACACCAGCGCATGCCAGCCGATCCCAACCTCAGTTTTCCCTGGCCCCAAGGCCGCGCATTGCCGGCCAGTTTCTTCGACCGTGACGCGCGCCTGTTGGCCCGCGAGTTGCTCGGCAAGGTGATCCGCCATAAGCACGGCGAGCACTGGCTCAGTGCGCGAATTATTGAAACCGAAGCCTATTACCTGAACGAGAAAGGCAGCCATGCCTCCCTCGGGTACACCCCTAAACGCCGCGCCCTGTTTAGGGATGGCGGGTATATCTATATGTACTCCGTCCGCGGCGGCGACTCACTGAACTTCAGCACCCAAGGCCCAGGCAATGCGGTGCTGATCAAGTCAGCCTACCCGTGGCAGGACACGCACAGTGGCGCGGATGCCTTGACGCAGATGCAGACCAATAATCCCAACGCCCAAGGCCGAGCGCGTACCGTGCAAAAGCGCTGCAGCGGGCAAACGTTGCTGTGCAAAGCCCTTGGCTTAAAAGTGCCGGATTGGGATGCGCGCCCCGTCGATGAGCAACAGTTGTTTGTTGAAGACCGCGGCGAACGCCCACCACAGATTGTGCAATGCACACGCCTAGGCATCCCTCGCGGACGCGATGAACAGTTGCCCTATGGTTTTGTCGACGCTGCCTTTGCCCGCCACCGCACGCGCAACCCACTGCGCCGCGGGCGACGTGTCGGCAGAGATTTCTACCGCCTAACACCCAAGGATGACCACCGATGAGCCAATGGCTCGACACTCTGACCCACTGGCTGAGTGCCAACCCGCAATGGCTGGGCCTGGCAATCTTTGTTATCGCCTGCGTTGAATGCCTGGCGATTGCCGGCATTCTGGTACCCGGCACCTTACTGCTGTTTGCCGTTGGCGCACTCGCGGGCAACGGTGTGCTGGGCCTGGGAGAAACCCTGCTACTGGCCTTTTGCGGCGGCCTGCTGGGTGACTGCTTGTCCTATGCCCTCGGGCGTTATTTTCATCAGGACATCGGTCGCCTGCCGGTATTACGCAACCATCCGCAATGGTTGCACAGCGCCCACGGTTATTTCGTGCGATACGGCGTCGTCAGCCTGCTGGTCGGCCGCTTTATCGGCCCACTACGACCTATGCTGCCGATGGTCGCCGGCATGTTCGACATGCCCTTCGCGCGCTTTCTGATGGTCAGCCTGCTGGCAGGTGCGGGGTGGTCAATCGCCTACCTGCTGCCTGGCTGGGCCACTGGTGCAGCGCTGCGCTTGCCACTGCCGGAAGGTTTTTGGACGCAGGCCGGGGCTGTTGCCGCGGGCGTTGCGCTAGTGGTTGTTGTCAGCGTGCAAAGCAGTCTGCGCGCCAAGCGCCGCGCCAGCCTGCTGACTGCTGGGGCAAGCTTGGCACTGCTGATTGGCCTGATGCTCTGCTGGCCGCGCCTTGGCCAGCTCGATCAGGGCCTGCTGACCCTGATTCAGGAGCAACGCAGCGCGGCGCTAGACACGTTGATGGTCATAATCACCCGCCTGGGCGACCTGCGCACTCAGCTGGCTGCCGCCGTGCTGCTGTGCCTGATACTGCTGATAACCCGGCAATGGCGAGCGCTGTGCCTGGCCATAGCCGCTACGCTGGGCACAGCCCTGGCCAACAGTGTGCTGAAGTCGCTGTTCGCCCGCAGCCGCCCTGATGTGCTGCTAGATCCGCTGGGCAGTTTCAGCTTTCCCAGCGGGCACAGTTCGGCAGCCTTTGCCTTCTTCCTACTGCTCGGCGTCCTCGCCGGCCGCGGCCAACCAACCCGCATGCGCCTGACCTGGTTGCTGCTGGCCAGTTTGCCGGCCGCGGCGATTGCCGGCTCGCGAGTGTATCTGGGCGTGCATTGGCCCAGCGACATCATCGCCGGAGCCATGCTGGCTGCGAGCGTCTGCGCCCTGAGCCTGGCCGTAGTGCAATGGCGCAAACCGCTGCCGGCCTTGCCAGAGAAAATCTGGTGGTTATTGCTGCCGGCGATTATTGCGCTGCTCGGCGGCATCACCACCTGGCAGCTGTCGGCAGGGCTGTTGCTGTATCGCTACTGATGATTGCCCTGCAACAGCGCCAACATTTGTTGCAATAACTGCAAACGCAATGCAGCTGAGGGCGCATCAAGCAACTGCACCTTTTGCTCGGTATCCAGCGGCAACAGGTAGGCCAGCTGGTTGGCCAGCGCCTCCTGACCAGCCGGCTCGCCGGGCATGCCCAGCGATGCCACCAGCGGATGGGCGTTCAGCGCAC
Organism: Pseudomonas sp.; assembly: GCA_017886405.1. Lineage (GTDB taxonomy): Bacteria > Pseudomonadota > Gammaproteobacteria > Pseudomonadales > Pseudomonadaceae > Aquipseudomonas. Next base: position 5,329 of record JAGGNC010000163.1, read on the forward strand.
CCAGCAACGCGACCAGGTCAGCATGCTCGGCGTGCAAGGGTTGTTCCTGCTGCTCATCCAACCACTCGACCTCGGCCACGGTCAGCTTATCTGGCAAGACTTGCGCGCGGTGCGCGCGAAAACGCCGACCACCCTCGACCCGAATACCCAGCAAACCGTTGGGCCGCTGCTGGAAATCCCGAACCAATGCCTCACAGCCAATCGCTGAGAACTGCCCCGCAGCGCCACCCACCTCGGCGCCATCAAGGATGCAGACCACACCAAAGCCCTGGCCCTGTTTCATGCAGCGGCCAATCATGTCCAGGTAGCGCGCCTCAAATATCTGCAGGTCCAGCATGCAGCCGGGAAACAAAACGGTATTGAGCGGAAACAGCGGCAGGGTCACAAAGACCTCCTTAAGGATCTACTGGTATTTAATTGCGGCAAAATGCAATCAGCCGCTATAGCCACAGCAGGATAGCCAATGGCAGCAACACGGCAGTAAATACGCCCATCAGGCTCATCGCCAGGGCGGCAAAGGCGCCGCATTCATCGCTTTCCTGCAGCGCCCGCGCCGTGCCGACTGCATGGGCAGTCAGGCCCAGCGCCATACCCAGCGCGGCCGGATGCTGCACCCCAACACGTTTGAGCAGCGCTGGCCCGATGATGGCGCCAATGACTCCGGTGAGCATCACAAACACTGCCGCCAGGGCGGCTATACCGCCAATCTGGTTGGCCACCAACATGGCAATCGGCGAGGTCACCGACTTCGGCGCCATACTCATCAACATAATGTGCTCTGCGCCAAACGCCCACGCCAGGGTTACGCCCAGTGCTGTGGTAAAAACCCCCGCGAGCAGCAGCGTAATCAGGGTGGGCCATAACAGCTGACGAATCCGCCGCAAATTAACAAATAGCGGCACCGCCAAGGCCACCGTGGTCGGCCCGAGGAACAGCGTCAGCGCGGCGGCGCTGTCCTTGTATTCGGCAAAGGTCAGGCCGCAGGCAAGGAGAATGCCGATAACGATAAGCGTCGACACCAGCACCGGCTGCAGGAACACCCAGCGGGTTTTCTCATAGGCAGCGATGGCCAACTGGTAAGCACCGAGCGTGATGCCTACGCCGAACAGCGGATGGTGGGTCAGCGCCAGCCAGGCGGCGTGCCATTCCACCGTCATGCCCCCTTCCGGCGCTGCTGACGGTCGATCAACTTCTGCATCAACCAGCCGGCGAACACGATCGAAATCAGCAGGGACAGCAGCAGCGCACCGGCAATCGCCCAGAAGTCAGCAAAGATTTCCTCGGCGTAAACCATGACCCCCACTGCCGGCGGCACCAGCAGCAACGGTAGGTATTTCAGCAGGCTGCCGGAGGCCTGGCGCAATGGCTCACCCACCTCACCGCGCAGCAGCAGAAAACCAAACAGCAGCAGCATGCCGATGATCGGCCCCGGCAGTATTGGGATAAGCAGGACGTTTAGCGCCGTACCGAGCAACTGGCACAGCACCAGCCAGGAAAGGCCGCGAAGCAGCATGATGGGTAATCTCCGAAGCGCATCAAGCTGCGCAGTATAAGCAAAAGCGCACGGCAACCGCTTTACCGCGGCAGCACAGAGCGGATAAACGCCCAGCGGGACTCTGCAATAGATACTTGACCCTGCGGCGAAGCCATGGTGATCTTAGGGCACAAGGATTTACGCCCGAAAAAAACAAAACTGCGTCTTCAAGGAGAAATCATGACATCAGTACCCGCCGCCGAGCTGCCCAGCTATATCGGCAAAGAACTCGGCCGTTCCGACTGGCTAACCATCGACCAGGAACGCATCAACCAGTTCGCCGAATGCACGGGCGACCACCAGTTCATCCACGTCGATCCAGAAAAAGCCAAGCTCACCCCCTTCGGCTCCACCATTGCTCACGGCTTCCTTTCGCTGTCATTGGTACCCAAGCTGATGGAAGGCATCATGATCACGCCTAAAGGCATGAAGATGGCCGTCAACTATGGCCTGGATAGCGTGCGCTTTATCCAGCCAGTCAAGGTCAACTCCAAGGTACGCTTAGTCGTCACCCTGGCCGACGCCACCGAGAAAAAACCCGGCCAATGGCTACTTAAGGCCAGTGTTGTATTGGAAATCGAAGGCTCGGAAAAACCCGCCTACATCGCCGAACCGCTGACGCTCTGCTTCGTCTGATCGCAACCGCTAGGCAAAGGCGCACGGGTTTCTGCCCGTGCGCCTTTTTTATGCCCAGCCATTTTTATGCACGACAAGCGCGCCCTATCACGGCACGCCAAACGCTTTAAGGCATACTCAGCGACGTCCCTCCTGCCCGAGTTTTGTGCATGCAGCGTTTTACCTTCCTAGCCCCGCTCAGCCTCGCCCTGCTACTTGTCGCCTGCGGCGATGGCGAACCCCTGCTGCCAGCCGATGCGGTACTGCCCGATGGCGGCCGCTACCGTGGCGAGGTAATCGATGGCCTGCTGCAAGGCCCAGGCCGCCTGGATTACAGCGACGGCAGCTACTTTGAAGGGCAGTTCAAGGATGGTCAGTTCAACGGTCCCGGTGAATGGCGCAGCAAGCATGGCGACGTATACGGCGGCGAATTTCAGAGCGGCGATTTCCATGGCCAGGGCAGCCTTACTTACAGCGATGGCAGTCGCTATGAAGGCAGCTTTGCCAACGGCGCCCCCGACGGCGAAGGTCACCTTAAAAGCAGTGAGCTGGAATATCGCGGCGAATTCAGCAAGGGCCTGTACCACGGCCTGGGCAACCTGCAGTGGAGCAACGGTGCGAGCTTCCAAGGCCAGTTCAACAAAGGTGAACCCCATGGCCAGGGCGTCCTGAGTGATGCCGACGGCGATGAGTACGTCGGCACCTTCGATAACAACCGGCTCAACGGCCAGGGCAGTTTCAAGAATCTCAGTGGCGACCTCTACAGCGGGCAGTTCCGCGACAACCAGTTCCACGGCAAAGGCCGCTATCAGAGCGCCGATGGCGAGGTCTGGAGCGGGCGCTTCAATGACGGCAGCCTCACCGGCAAAGGCCAATTCAAAGGCGGTGATGGCGACCATTACAGCGGCCAGTTCAGAAACTGGCAGTACCAAGGCGAAGGTCGGCTTAACCTGGCCGATGGCAGCATTTATCAAGGCAGCTTTGCCTATGGCAAATACCACGGCAATGGCAGCCTGACCCTGGCCGATGGCAGCCAGCAAAGCGGCACCTGGCAACACGGCAGGCTGATTCGCGATGCCCAGGGCAAGTCCGTACCCGACACCCTGGCCATCGGTTTGCTGGAGCAAGGCCGGCTGCTTGACGCAGCCATCGCCAAGCTGCCCGCCTCGACCCCGGCCATCGAACTGTACGCCCTGACCCTGGCGGGCGACGGCAAACAAAGTGTGTTTATGCGTGAGGCAGACTATGTTGGCGACCTGCTGCAGGAGCGCTTCGCCGCACACGGCCGCATTACCTTGGTTAACCACCGTGATCACCTGGCGGATCGCCCGCTGGCCACCAGCGCCAGCCTGGGCCGCACAGTGCAAGCCCTGGCTGAGCGCAGCGGCAAGGAAGACCTGATCTTTATCTACCTGACCAGCCACGGCTCGTCCCAGCACGAACTCAACCTCGACCAGCCGCGCTTGCAACTCGATGACCTACCCGCCAGCGAACTGGCGACCCTGCTCGAACCATTAAAGGATCGGTTCAAGGTGCTGGTGATCTCGGCCTGCTACTCCGGCGGCTTTATCCCCAAACTGCAGAATGAGAAAACCTTGGTGATGACTGCGGCAAGGGCCGACCGGGTGTCCTTTGGTTGCTCGGAGGAGAACGACTTCACCTACTTCGGCCGCGCCCTGTTTGCCGAAGCCCTGCAACAGACCGACGACCTGCAACGCGCCTTCAAACTGGCGCAGGCCAGTGTCGCTGAGCGCGAAAAAGCCGACGGCTTCGAGCCGTCCGAGCCGCAGATCTGGCCGGCCAAGGCCGTCCTCGCGCAGTGGCGCAAGCTACGTGAGCAGCAAGCCAAGCGCGACCGCAACACTGCCCCTGAGACACAACCTGTGGTCAACCACTAACACCATGTGCACGCCCAACAGCCTGTTAAGCTGATTTAAAAAGCAGCGGAGAACCCCAAGCCATGTATTTGACGCCCCAGCACATCCTTCTCGCAGGCGCCACCGGCCTGACAGGTGAACACCTGCTGGACCGGCTACTGAACGAGCCTACAGTTGCCCGCGTGCTGGCCCCCAGCCGCCGCCCGCTGGCCACGCACGCGCACCTGGAAAACCCACAAGGCGAGCTGCTCGCCTTGCTGCCGCAACTCGATGGCAAGGTCGATACCGCCTTCTGCTGCCTGGGCACCACCATCAAGCAAGCGGGCTCGCAAGCGGCTTTTCGCGCGGTTGACCATGATTTGGTAATCGCCTTCGCCGAACGCGCCCGTGCCCTTGGCGCGCGCCACCTGCTGGTGATCAGCGCCCTAGGCGCGGATGCCGGTTCCACGGTGTTCTACAACAGGGTCAAAGGCGAAATGGAACACGCCCTGCGTGAGCAAAACTGGCCGCAACTGACCATCGCCCGTCCATCCCTGCTACTCGGGGCACGCCAGGAGTTTCGCCTCGGCGAGCGCCTAGCCGCACCCTTGATGCGCTGGTTGCCGGGCAAATACCGTGGCATCCAAGCCACCGTACTGGCACGCGCGCTCTGGCGGCTGGCGCTGGAGGAAGACACCGGCATCCGTGTGGTCGAGTCAAACCAACTTCGCCGCCTCGGCCGCTAACGGAAGCATGCGTTTATGAGCACCACTGAACACAACCTGATCAACGCGTTGAGCCATGCCGACATGCTGGAAATCGACGAGCTGCATGCCTGGCAGTTCAGCCTCGACGCTGAACAACTGGCGCACCACCAAGCTGGCAGCCAACCGGCTGCCGACGCGCCGCTGCTCAGCATCGAATGCATGGATGGCCGCGCCCTGCGCAAGTGGCATTTCAGCCTGGCTCAGGTTGTAGCCGCACGCTTCGACGGTGAAGCCGACGCGTGGACGATCAGCGGCACTGCCGGCCCTCACCTGATCAAGTGTTTTGCCGCCGTTAGTGGTGACAACAGCGACTTGCCGGATGACCCCAGCAACGACGCTGAATAGACATGACTGGGGGCAATACCGTGAGCTTTTACGACCGCTACCTGCTGCCGCACCTGATCGACTTCGCCTGTGGCATGGGTGCAGTGATGAAAGCTCGCTCACAACTGGTGCCCCAGGCCCATGGCCGAGTGCTGGAAATTGGCATCGGCAGCGGCCTCAACCTGAGCTTCTACGATGCCAAAAAAGTCAGCGTGATCATCGGCGTCGATCCCAGTGCCGATATGCAAAAGCTGGCTAAGCAACGCGCCGAGGCAATCAACATTCCGGTGCAGATGATCGCCCTCGAACTGGGACAGATCCAGGCACCCGACGCCAGCTTCGACTGCATCGTCTGCACCTTTACCCTGTGCACCATCGCCGACGCGGTGGCCGCGTTGCAGGAGATGCGCCGCGTGCTCAAGCCAGGTGGACGCTTGCTGTTCTGTGAGCACGGCTTGGCTCCAGAGCTACCGGTGTTGCGCTGGCAGAACCGCCTGACGCCGCTGTGGAAGCCGCTGGCCGGTGGCTGCCACCTCAATCGCGATATCGCGGCGCTGATCACCGCGGGGGGCTTTCATATCGGCGAGCTGAACAACCGCTACCTCAAGGGCCCCAAACCCATGACCTATATCTACCAAGGCTGGGCTGACTGACACCTTCGATGTAGCTAATTGCCAGCATCTGCGCCATATTCTAGCGATCGTAAACATGGATGTTCGCATGGAAGCCGGCTTTCGCATGATGCGCCCTCTACTTCGCTCTCTCGCCACCCTGCTGCTGCTTGCTGGCGTCACTGCCTTGCCCGCAGTCGAGGCCCAGCAACGCCAGGTGAGCGTTGGCGTATATGCCAACGCGCCAAAGATCCTGCTAGGCCAAGATGGCAAGCTCTCCGGCATCCTCGGCGAACTGCTCAACGACATCGGGCAGGAGGTCGATCTCACCGTTTTGCGTCAGTTCCAGGCACGTTTG
>JAGGNC010000007.1 GCA_017886405.1 Pseudomonas sp.
CCGGACGCAGGCGTACTTCGTGGGGCGACAAGCCCACGCGACGATCGTAGTGGTAGGTAGTCTTGTGGTGCAGCGCGACGCGAATAGCCATAGAAAATACCTTTAATTTAAAGGATTGCATTTCGGCGGGATCGGCCCAGCCACATCACAATGCTTTGGTACAGAGTGAAAGCAGGTTTCATGCCTTCGGGCGCTGGTCAGCTCGAGAGAACCATTCAGGCGGGTTAGGCCGCAGCGCAGTTAGTAAAAAAATAGACCGCATGCCCATTGTGCACACGCAAGATGAATGCCCCGCAATGGCGCGATTGAATATTGGTTAGTAGCGGGCGATAGCCAGTATAACCCTTGCAGGACACTGATCACACCTTAGCGTCAGCCGACCGCGCAGAGCGGCGGACCTGCACGCTTAGTATTGCCGGGGGCTTTGTAACGACTCATTGATCTGGCTTACCGGCAAATGTAGAACTATTAATCTGGCCTCTTGCATGCGACTAAATAGGCCGGCCGCACCAAATAGAAGCAACCAATAAAATCACGCGCCACAAAGAAAAAGGCCGGCATTTAGCCGACCTTCAGGTTAAACGCTATGTGACAAAGACATCAGCCCGCTGACCGGCCTCCCCGCCCCACCAGCGCAATCAGATCGCGAACTTCTGCAAGTTGGCCATCATCTCTTTCATCGCTTCAATGTTGTCCTGCGGATGGGCGGCGCCCTCGAAATCGCAGATCTGCGCAAAGTTAGCCGCTACATCTTCTGGGCTGTATCCTTCACGTGGGTCGAAACCTGCACCCAGGCTGCGTTCCCACCGCACCTTGCCCATCCAGCCGCCGCCGACTTCAAACAGGCCAGAAGTTTCTTCGCAGGCGTTGCTGGCCAGGTACACCACCAGCGGGCTGACCAATTCAGGCTTGAGCTGCTCGAACACCTGCGGCGGGATCAGCCCTTCGGTCATCCGCGTGCCGCCAGTTGGGGCGATGGCATTGACCAGAATGTTGCTCTTACGCCCTTCTATGGCCAGCGTGCGGGTCAGACCGTAAAGACCGAGCTTGGCCATGCCGTAGTTGGACTGACCAAAGTTGCCGTAGATGCCCGAGGTGGATGCGGTAAAGATGATGCGGCCGTAACCTTGTTCGCGCATGTGCGGCCAGGCGGCGCGGGTGACCTTATAGGCGCCTTCAACGTGGACCTTGTAAACCAAGTCCCAGTCGGCGTCTTCCATCTTGTGGAAGGTTTTGTCCCGCAGGATGCCAGCGTTATTCACCACCACATCGATACGACCGAAGGTGTCCAGCGCGCACTGCACGATCTTCTCGCCGTCGGTCACCGAATCATGGTTGGCCACGGCGGTGCCGCCTGCGGCGCGTATTTCCTCAACCACCTTGTCGGCCGCCGAGGCATTAGCGCCTTCGCCGTGAGTACTGCCGCCCAGATCGTTTACCACCACCTTGGCGCCGTGCTTAGCAAACAACAGCGCATGGGCACGACCCAGGCCACCGCCAGCACCGGTGACGATTACAACCTGATCTTGAAAACGGATGGCGTCGCTCATGCAGCATTCCTCGGCAGATTAGCAAGGCAGCAGTTTCCGGCAGACGTCCGCCCGCCACAATAGATACGAGCAGCGCTGAATGGTGCGTGATAAAGCAGCGGGATAGTCAGGCGAGTTTGATCAACGTGAGGTGGTTATACAAATGCAGCACATGAGCCCGGGCATAGTCGCCATGGCTTAACGCACCATAAGCAAAGTGCGGCTGCAGCGCCCCCTGATAAGCAGCGAAGTCAGCAAATGCCTGCCGCAAGCGCTGCAGCGCCAGAGCCTGGGTGGCAGGTTCAGTCAGTGCTGCGGCCCCAGGAATCGCCTCATCCAACGGATGACGCATCGCCCCGCGCGCTGCAAACACGCTGAATGCCAACGGGCCGACGCTGCTGCGAAACCACGTCGGTTTGAGCAGCGGGTAGCCGCTGATGGAGTACTCGATACTCTGCGCGCAATGGTTGAACACCTGCGCCGGACTCCAGCCTTTGAGGCTCGCCAGCGGCTGATCGACCAGGCCATCTAACAGTCGCTGCGCGCCTTCCAGGCTCATGGTTGCTGGCTGCTCTCCAATCGGCAACGCCCAGAAGCCTGCCCCGGCCGCCGCCACACCACCCAGCGCTGTATATTTCAGTAACTGCCGTCTGTTCATTGCGCAGGCTCCAAGGCTTGGCGAAAGGCCAGATAGTGCTGCAGAACCTGCTCTGGCGCTTCGGTTTGTGGGTAATGGCCAATGCCGGCGAGCAGCACAGTATCGGCATCGGCGATCAACTCGCGATAACGCGCCACCATATGTGCGCCGGAAATCGGATCAGCCGCCCCGTCGATCACCCGCAGCGGCACCCCGCCTTTTTGCATCGCCGCTACCCAGCGCTCGCGCTGCACGCGGCGCTCGGGCATGTAGCGAATCAAGCGATGCATCACGGCGGGGCCATCGTTCTCAGCGATCAGGCTCCAGAAATCATCCAGCTCATTTGCACTCGGCTGGGTCTGCGGGCCAAAGACTTTGGCAAAGCTGGCCGCCAGTTTTTTGCGACTGAACAACCTTCCGACCAGAGGGCCGAGAGGGCTGAGCAACAGTTTTTGCACCAGCACTGGACGGTGGGTTTCTGGGAACAAACCGCCATTGAGAAACACACAGCTGGCCAGCTGGATACGCTGCTCGTGATGCCGCGCCA
>JAGGNC010000078.1 GCA_017886405.1 Pseudomonas sp.
CCGCGCAACACCAGCAGGTGGATGACCCACAGCACGATCGACGCCCCGGCGATGGCGGCCGGTGAGTTGCCGCTGCCGAACATTGGGAAGAAGAAACCCAGGGCACCGAACGCGGCCACCAGGTAGCTGACATTACCGATCCAGGCGCTGACCCAGTAACCCCAGGCCGAGTTGAAGCCGACGTATTCACCCGACAACGCGCGGGCATAGGCGTAGACGCCGTTGTCGAGTTCGGGTTTGCGCATGGACAGCATCTGGTAGACCCGCACTAGCAACAGCATGCCGATGCCGGTAATGGTCCAGCCGATCAGGATGGCACCGGCACCTGCGCCGGCGGCCATGTTTTGCGGCAGGCCAAAGATACCGCTGCCGATGATCGAGCCGACCACCAGCGCCACCAACAGACTCAGACCTAGCTTATGGGCAGGCACTGCGGCGGGCTGTGTGAGGTCTTTCGGTGCTGCAAGTGCTGTGACTTGTTGGGCGTCCGTGCCGCTCACACTGCCTCCTCCGTTATGACCTGCGCATGGCTCAGCTCTTTGACCTTGGCCTGCAGCGTGTCGGCGATGCTTTGCGCTTCAGCGGCGGTGGTGCCCGCTTGCAGGTGCAAGGTTATTTTCCTGCCGGTATTTGCCTTGCCGGGCACACTGACCGGCTCACACACAATGCTGAGCGGCAGCTCATCGGGCTTATGCGCGGTGGGCGCAAGCTCCCTTACGATGTAGCGGTAGACGTCGGAATATGGCTGGTTCATAGCAGGTACCTGTGCAGGGTTTAGCTAGCCGCAGCGGTTAGACCGACGGTTAGCCTGGCTTCTCTGGGCAGTCTCTGCGCCGTTCCTTGCGCTGTCTGTTCGACAGCGAACAGAGTGCCGCCAGGGCTATGGCGTGGCAGAGTCGCTTGGCACCAACGCATCGAAGCCTGCGATCACATCGAAGAGCTCTTCGTCGATACCGGCTTGGCGTAACTGGTGAAAATTGGCCTGCAGTTCCTGCAGCAGTTCGCCGATGTTGCGATCGGCGCGCTGCATGGCGGCGAGACGGCTGGCGTTTTCACTGGCGAGTGACTCAGCACAGGCTCGAAACAGCGAAACAAACAGGTGCTCGCGAATAAACGCGCTCAACGCCTGTCGGCTGTGGCCCAGCACCTCTGGCAGCTGCGCTGTGGGCCAGGGTTGCTTGGCTAGCCCACGCTGCCAGCTTTCGTCGAGCGGCAGCAGGCGCTGGCTTACTGGGGCGTAACCGCCCGCGGTTGGCTGGTTATAGAACAGCATCAGCGTTGCCTCTTGGGCGTAAGCCGCCGCCGCACTGTCCGGGAGCTGAGCCTTGAGTAGCAGCTGGCCAACCAGGCGGGTGATCAGCTCCACGGATCCCGGTACCAAAAACACGCTTTCGGGTGTCAGACCCGCATCGACGAGCCGCGCCTGCACGCGCTCGCCGACTGCCCAGACGTTCAGCGTCGTCTTAGCCGAGGCCGACGCCAGTTGCGCCAGTGCATGCTCGACCACCACTTCGTTGAAACGGCCCACCAAGCCCTGATCGGAGCCGAACACGATGGCGTGCACCACGGCGTCATCGGCGCGTGCTGGCGGGGAGGGTACTGGTGCACCTTCGGCGGCGATCGAGCGCAGGCAGACGCTGAGGCCGAGTTCGACCGTATGCGCGTAATCGGCGAGTGCGGCCACCGAACGTTCATATTGGCCAATGGCTGACGCAGCCGAGGCCTTCATGGTGCGCACCACCGACTTGAGATCCCCGGCGCTACCAATCTGCCGGCGCAGCGCAGTCAGGCTGGTGGCCATCAGTGTGGTGTGTCTTTACTGTCGGGTGCCGGCGCTTCCGAGGTTTTATCGCGATGCTTATTCAGCCGTCCCAGAGTGCTCTCCAGCAGGTGCACCATCTTCTGCGCTGCGCCATGCACCGCCTGCTCCAGCGTTGCTGCGGTCTCTGTCACCGCCACCGGTTGGCGACCTTCGAGGCGAGCTTCGAGCATGCAGCGCTGATCGTTCTGCCCACTCTTGTCGCCATTTTCGTCGCTTAAATGTACCTCCAGCCGGGTGACGTGATCGCTGAAGTGTTCCAGCGAATGCTCCAGCGTAGCCCTGAGCTTTGCGGCCAGCGCTGCGTTGCCGTCGATGTGGTTGTCAGTATTGAGTTGGATTTTCATGGGGTTTCCTTTTTTGCAGACTTGGAGCTGGCCTCGGGTGGAGTCGAGTGTGGCTCCGTGGGGGCCAGGAGGGTGGCAATTGCTTGGCGGGCTATTTCGGTAACCTGCTGGCGATCGGCGTCGGTTAGCTTTTCGGCATCGGCCAGGCGCTTGCCGAGTTTATCGGGCAGACCATTAGCCACCTCAATCACCGCCTGTTGGGCGGCCGTCATGCGCTCAAGCGGTACCGGATCGAACAGCGCCGCGTTCAACGCCAGGAGGATGGCGATTTGGGCGGGCACCGATACCGGCGCGAACTCGGCCTGACCCAGGCACGCGCGAATACGTTTGCCATGGTCGATGGACTGGCGAGTGTCCTCATCCAGCCGTGCGCCGAAGCGGGCGAAGGTTTCCAGTTCCTCGAACTGCGCATAAGCCAGCTTGAGATCGCCGGCTACCGCGCGGTATGCGGCGCGCTGCGCCTTGCCGCCCACCCGTGAGACCGACTGGCCGACATCGATGGCCGGCAGCACGCCCAGCTCAAACAGCGAGGGTGACAGCACAATCTGCCCGTCGGTGATGGAGATCAGGTTGGTCGGGATATAGGCGGAGATGTTCTGCGCCTCGGTCTCGATGATCGGCAGCGCGGTCAGCGAGCCACCACCACGCTCGGCATTTAAATGGGTGGCGCGCTCCAACATGCGCGAGTGAATGTAGAAAATATCCCCCGGAAAAGCCTCGCGCCCCGGGGGGCGCCTTAATAGCAGCGACAGTTCGCGGTAGGCGCGGGCATGATGGGTGAGGTCGTCATAGACGATCAGTACGTCGCGCCCGGCCTCCATAAAGTATTCGGCGATGCTGGTGGCAGCATATGGCGCGATATAGGCCAGGCCGGGGGCTTCATTGCCTTCGGCTACCACCACCACGGTGTAGGCCAATGCGTCTTTCTCGCGCAGCGTGGCCACCGCTTTGGCCACCGCCGAGGCACGCTGGCCGATGGCGCAGTACACGCAGAGTACGTCCTTGCCGCGCTGGTTGAAGATGGTGTCGAGGGCGATGGCCGTCTTGCCGGTCTGGCGGTCGCCGAGGATCAGCTCGCGCTGGCCACGGCCAATTGGGATTAACGCGTCGAGTACCTTGAGGCCAGTTTGGAGTGGTTCGGTTACCGGGGCGCGGTCCATGATCGCCGCCGCCGGCCGCTCGATGGGCAGGCGTGCACTGGCCGCTACCCGGCCCAAACCGTCTAACGGGCGGCCCAGCGGGTCGATCATGCGGCCGAGCAAGGCATCGCCCACGGCCACGTCCATCACCCGGCCGCTGCGCTGCACCTCCTGGCCTGCCTGTAGGTGTGCGTAGTCGCCGAGTAACACCACATCAACGCTGTCTTCGTTGAGATTGAACGCGATGCCAGACAACCCCCCAGCAAACAGCAGCAATTCCTCGAAGCTCACATGTGGCAGCCCGTGAATGCGCGCGATGCCGGTGGAGACGCTGGCGATGGTGCCCACCTCGCGCGTCAGCAGTCGCGGTTCAAAGGATTGCAGGCGCTGCTGAATACCGGCGAATGCGCCTGTGTAAACGCTGCGCAGTGGGGTGCTATCGGCATTCGCAGTGCTCATGTGGCCCCCGCCGCAGTGGGCGATTGGTCCAGGGTGGATGACAACTCACTCAGGTAACCGGCAATGCTCCAGGCCAGCTTCTGCCCTTGTGCGCTGAGCTCGATGCCGCTGACCACTTCGGGCGCAGTCTCAACCTTCAGCGCAATCGCCTGACCAAAGGTTTCATCCAGCGCGGCCTGAATCGCGGCCAACTGCTCGGCTGGCAAGTCGAAGGCGCTGCGCAGCAGGGCAGGTGCCTCGGCTGATGTGGCCTTGAGTGCAGCGCTCAAGGCAGCCAGCGCCTCGCCGTCAATGGCGTGCAGGCGCTGGATAAACACCGCGCAGGCCCGTTGTTCCAAGCTGACATCAGCCAGATCGGCCATCACCCGGCGGGCAATTTCGAACACCTGTTGTTGCGTTTGGCGGACGATTTCACCGTGCAATGCCTCAGTGTCGGCCTGCAGTGTTTTTGAGCGTGCCGCACTCGCCGCCTCGGCCGCCTTGCGCGCCTCTGCCAGCAGGCGCTCACGTTCAGTATTGGCGGCCTCGGTGGCCTTGCTCAGCAAGTCAGCACGCTGTTCATTGAAGGCCTGATTCTTCCCCTCGAACTCGCTTTGCTGGGCATGCGCTTTGGCTTTGGTCGCGGCGGCATCGGCCAGCTCGCTGGCGATTTTCGCTTCGCGCGCGGCGATGGCGTCGAGCACGGGCTGATAGAGGAAGCGCTTCATCAACCACACCAGGATGATGAAGTTCAGCAGCTGTGCGCCGACGGTGAACCAGTCGATAAGCACGGCTTACTTGCCTGCGGCCTGGGCGGCAGCAGTCAGTGCGGCATTCCAGAACGGGTTGGCGAAGATCAGGATCATCGACACCACAAAACAGTAAATGGCAGTGGACTCGATCATCGCCAGGCCGACGAACAGCGTGCGGGTGATGGTGGCGGAGGCATCGGGCTGCTGAGCCAAGGCGGTGAGCGCCACGGATACCGCTTTGCCCTCGGCCAATGCAGGGCCCATGGTGCCGAAGCCCGTAGTCAGCCCTGCCATGACGATGGAGGCGATGGCGATCCAGGTGAGAGCGTCCATAAGCATTAGGTCCCTTTTTGTGGGTTGATTGGGCGCGCAGCGGCTCAGGCCTCTGGCTTGGTGAGTGGTGTGCTGGTGCGGGTAGCAGCGGCGATATAGACCGCCGCTAGAATGGTGAAGATGTAGGCCTGAACCATGCCGGTGAGTAGCCCCAGCAGGGTCATCACGATGGGGAAAATAAAGGGCGTAATCGACAGCAGAATGGCGATGATCATCGCGCCGCTCATCATGTTGCCGAACAGGCGCACCGCCAGCGCCAGGGTTCGCGACACTTCACTGATCAGGTTGAAGGGCAGCATGATTGGCGTCGGCTGCATGTATGACTTTAGGTACGTCAGCAGGCCCTGACTCGAAATGCCGAACAACGGCACGGCCACCAGCACGCACAGGGCCAGGGCTACGGTGGTCGACAGTGATGCGGTGGGTGGCTCGAAGCCGGGAATTACCGTGGCCAGTGCGGCAGCGGCGACAAACAGGAACAGGGTGCCGAGAAAACTCAGATAGTGACGTGGGTTCTCTAGGCCGACATCCTTGATCTGCCCCATGATGGCGGTCACCACGATTTCCAGCAGGTTCTGCCAGCGCGAGCGTTCATGGCCAGTAGCCAGGCGCCGGGTAATCAGCGCGGCACCCAGCACCAGCACCGCCATCAGCGCCCAGGTAAACAGGATGGTGGCGTTCAGTTTGATAAAGCCGTACTGCCAGAAAATCCAGGCATCGGGGGTCAGACGCATGGCGGTTCTCCGTAAGTGTTAAGGGCTGCTGGGGTATCGGTCAGGCGCAAGACAATTGCGCGCGCCAACACAAACCCCAGTAGGCAAAGGCCCAGCCGCAGCGGTTGTCCCGCACCCACGGCGTAGAAGCCGCTCAGCACGATGGCGGTGCGCAGTAGCAAGCTGGCGATAAACCAGCGCGCAGGTGTCGCCGACGCGGCGCCTCTACGCACCGTCCACCAGAGGCCGCCGAAGAAGATCACGCCCAGCGTGCCGCCGACCAGTAACGCGGCCAGCCAGATGAGCCAGTTGCCGTAGTCAGGCATCGTCGTCCTCCTGCTTGGCGTGCATGGCGCGATCTTCCTGGGATACCCAATGCCAGGCGTTCAGGCAGCCGATGGTTAGCCCTGCCATCAGCAGGGCCAGCGTCCAGGAGCGACCTCCGGGGTAGTGCTGGTCGAGCCACAGACCGAGCGCTGCACCGAGCAGCGTCGGTACGACCACTGACCAGCCGATCAGACCTATCATGCCGAGGCCGAACCAGACCCCCGGCGTGCCGCTGCGACGGGCCTTGAGTTTGCGTGCGGCTTTGGCGCCGACCTGCTGCGCCAGGGTCGGCTCGTCAGGCGCTGCAATGGGCGGTTTGCGCTTGGGCTGCTGGCTCATGACGAACGCTCGCGCAGCGAGGCAAAGCGTTGCATAAAGCCGCTTTCCAGCTTAGCCAGCGATGCGCGCAGCTGCTGTTCTTGGGCGTCCTGGCTCAGAAACTCTTGCTCGACCGCGTCGCGCAGGTGCGCTAGGTCAGCACCGCGCAGGGCATGCCTTACGGAAATCACCACCTCCGGCCCCGTCTTGACCAACACGCCTTCGTCCAGCGCCAGAAACACTTCGCCCTGGGTGGCGCTCTCGAAACTGAGGATGCCGGGTACCAGCGCTGCGGCGCAGTCGAGGCGCTGCGGCAGCAAACCAAACGCGCCCTGCGCCGTCTCGACCACGATGCTCGACACCTGCGTTTCTTGGGCAAATACCTCGAAGGGCAGCAGCACCTTAAGCGTCATCGACGACATGGGCTTGCTCCTTGGCGTTTGGCTGCTCGGTTTTGGCGGTGGCTTTCGCCTTGACGATGGCCTCATCTACCGTGCCGATCATGTACAGCGCGCTCTCGGGCAGGTCCTTGAACTCGTCCGCGAGGATGCGCTCGCAGCCGTCCAGTGCGTCTTTCAGGCTGACCAACTTACCGCTCATATTGGTGAACTGCTCGGTGGTGAAGAATGGCTGGGTCAGAAAACGCTCCAGCCGACGCGCGCGGGCGACGACTTTGCGGTCGTCGGGCGAGAGCTGTTCCAGGCCGAGCATGGCGATGATGTCTTTCAGTTCGGCGTACTGCGCCAGTGTGCGGCGGATGGCTTGCGCAATTGCATAGTGGTGCTCGCCGACGATACCTGGCGTGACCATCTTCGAGCTGGACTGCAGGGGGTCAATGGCCGGGAACAGGCCTTCGCTGGCGCGTTTGCGCGACAGCACGATGGATGCCGAAAGGTGGCCAAAGGTGTGCACGGCGGCCGGGTCGGTGAAATCATCTGCGGGCACATACACCGCCTGCAGCGAGGTGATCGCGCCGCTGTCGGTGTTGGCGATGCGTTCTTCCAGCGCCGCCAGTTCGGTGCCCATGGTCGGCTGGTAACCCAGGCGAGAGGGCATCTGCCCCATCAGGCCGGAGACTTCTGAGCCGGCTTGGATAAAGCGGAAGATATTGTCGATCAGCAGCAGCACATCGCGGTGCTCGTCATCGCGGAAGTACTCGGCCATGGTCAGCGCCGCATGGCCGACGCGAAAGCGCGCGCCGGGCGGCTCATTCATCTGGGCGAAGATCATCACCATATTGGGCAGTACGCCGGCGGCTTTCATCTCGCGATGCAGCTCTTCACCTTCACGCGAGCGCTCGCCAATGCCGCAGAAGATGCTCACACCCTGCTGGTGGCCGACCATGTTGTGGATCATTTCGGTCAGCAGCACCGTCTTGCCAACGCCAGCGCCGCCAAACAGACCGGCCTTGCCACCGCGCTCTAACGGAGTGAGCACGTCGATGGCTTTGATCCCGGTTTCGAATATTTCTGACTTAGTTGAACGGCGTACCAGCGGTGGCGGTTGGTTGTGCACCGAGCGCCACTGCACGCCCTGTAATGGCGGTTCGCGGTCGACGGTGTTGCCGAACACATCGAACATGCGCGAGAGGATGTGCTTGCCCACCGGTGCCAGCAGCGGTCCGCCGGTGTTTTGCACCGACATACCGCGTGCCAGACCTTGGGTGGGGGTCAGGGCGATACCGCGAACGTGACGCTCATCGCGTTGGGCCAACACCTCGATGGCCACACGGTTGCCATCACCGGCGCGGAGCAGGGTGTGAATGGGCGGCAGTGCGCCATCGAAGCGTATGTCGATGACACTGCCACGGACCGAAACGATCATGCCGATGTTTGCCTCATGCGCTATGACCTCAGCTCGGCGTTCCGTCATGCCAGGTACTCTCATCAAGTGTGCGTGCGCCAGCCATGGCCAGCTGCAGCTCAGGCCCACACCAAACCATGACGATTACCAACGTGCCTGCAAACGTGCAAGGTCACCGTGCGCTAACGAA
This sequence comes from Pseudomonas sp., assembly GCA_017886405.1. Lineage (GTDB taxonomy): Bacteria > Pseudomonadota > Gammaproteobacteria > Pseudomonadales > Pseudomonadaceae > Aquipseudomonas. The sequence goes on from JAGGNC010000078.1 coordinate 8,180, forward strand.
CATAAGGCTGCGCGCGTTAACGCAAGACATGCATATCAAGCCCGGTTTTTGCGCAATGGGGGAGAGTTGAGTCCGCCAGACGGCTAGGTGTTCGGAAATATCTTGCAACCTCTGGGCGATTGAGAAAAGCCTCGCGCCTCTCTACATTTGCGCCCGCAACACCGGGCCCCTCTGACAGCTACTCGCTGCCATGTCGGAGTTGTAGTTTGTACAACTTCGACACTATAGGAGGGGCTCATGACTGCCCTAGAACCGTTCTTCATGGCCGAGTTTCTCGGCACCGCAACCTGGTTGTGGCTCGTCTTTATCAGCATCGTCATCAGTCTGTTGGTCTTCGACCTCGGCGTCTTGCACCGCGAGCACCGTGAAATCGGTGTGCGCGAAAGCCTGCTGTTGTCTGCCGGATATATCACTGCGGGCTTGCTCTTCGGCCTTTGGGTCTGGCAGGTCAAGGGCGGTGATGCCGGGATGGATTATTACACCGGCTTTCTGATCGAAAAATCGTTGTCGATGGACAACGTGTTCGTCATGGCGATGATCTTCAGCTTCCTTGCCATCCCGCGTAAGTACCAGCATGAAGTGTTGTTCTGGGGCATCCTCGGGGTGATCGTGTTGCGCGCGCTGATGATCGGCCTTGGGGCGACCTTGGTCAGTGAGTACAGCTGGATTCTTTATGTGTTTGGTGCCTTCCTGCTGCTGACCGGCGTAAAGATGCTGTTCAGTAAAGTCGATGACCACCCGGACCTTAGCGAAAACGTGCTGGTGAAGTTCCTGCGCAAACGCATGCGGGTTACTGATCGCCTGCACGATGGGCGTTTCTTTGTGCGCCAGCCAGATGCCCGCGGCAACCCCGTGGTTTGGGCGACCCCGCTGTTTCTAGCCCTGGTGCTGATCGAATGTGCTGACCTGGTGTTTGCGGTGGATAGCGTGCCGGCGATTTTCGCCATCACCCAGGACCCCTTCATTGTCTACACCTCGAATATCTTCGCCATCCTTGGCCTGCGCGCGCTGTACTTCGCCTTGGCTGCGATGATCCACCGCTTCGCCTACCTCAAATACGCCCTGGCGCTAGTCCTGGTGTTTGTCGGCAGTAAGATTTTCCTGGTTGGCATCATCGGCAAAATTCCGTCCGTCATCTCCTTAGGCGTGACGCTTACGTTGTTACTGGGTGGGGTATTGCTGTCTTTGTGGAAAACCCGTGGGCAGGCCGCCCCAACGAATCAGCTGGCTTAAGTAAAAATCCGTGGCGGCCTTAACCAGCCGCGTCTACCTGAATGATCAATAACCGTTTATGAGGTGTGTGATGGGTAAATTGCTGAAAATGGCTGGGTTGGGGCTTGTATTAATCGGGCTAGTAGGCTGCGATATGGTCGAAAAATCAGTCCAGCAGCTGGCGGAAAAGGCTGAGAAGACTTTTCAGGATGCCGCACGCGAAACGCTTGATGGCACGCTCGATTCGCTTAACAAGCAGGTGGATCAACTGCAGCAGTCGGCCAATGCGTGGTTGCCGCCTGCTGAGCCCCAAGAGGATCAGCAGCCACCCACTGAGCAACCTGAGCCGCCTGTCGTCGACCCAACAGCACCACTCAACAATAGCGCTGTTGAGACCTAGCCTTAGGGCTGTTGCTTGAGCGCCTCGCAGCTGGGGGCATAGTTCTTTTGGCAGGCACTCAGGAACAGTGTCCGGGCTTGGCGGGCGTCTTGCGGCACGCCCTGTTCACCCTTGAGGTACAGGTTACCGAGGATGTGCTGGGCCATGGGGTTACCGCCGGCAGCGGACTGGTTGAGGTACTTGAGCATCAACGGCGGGTTGTTGAATGCTGGGTTATCGCGGCCGGTATATAGATAGGCCAAGCTGACGGCTGCCAGCGCATGGCCTTTGTCGGCGGCCTTTTTCCACCAGTACTCGGCTTGTTTAAGGTCTTTCGGTTGGCTGACAAAATGCAGACTGCCGAGCTGAAATTGGCTGTCAAGGTCGCCGCGATTGGCCTGGTACTGCAGATTGGTTTTTGCCGCAGTGTTATCGACCGGCTGAGCCTCTTTAGCGTCTGTTTTAGCGGGTGCCGGGGGTTGGCTGTTGCCGGGTGAGCTGGCGCAGCCGCCCAGCAGCAACAGGGTACACAGCGATACCGCGAGTGGATAAGCAAGTGCCATGCGTGAACTTCTCATTGGGACGTATCCGGGGTTTGCTGATAACAACAGACTGCGCCAGTGTCACTTCGTTGTACAAGCAGGGTAAGTGGCGCGTGAATTGGCTGCGGCGAACCCATATCAGTTTGTCGCCTGCAGCGTTTCGCTTGTCAGGCAGCGCTGCGATTCTTCAATGCAGTCGCCCATCACCGGCCTTCGAGGTAGTTATGCAGATCAGTTCCAACTTCGACAGCGGCAATATCGAGGTCATCGACGCCAGTAATCCGCAACAGGTGCTCCTGGCGATTCGGCCGGACCTTAACAGTGCTCATTTGCAGTGGTTTCATTTCAAGGTCGAGGGCTTGCAGCCAGGGCAACGTTACGGCTTCAGCCTGAGTAATGCCGGGCAATCGTCGTACACGAGTGCCTGGGCGGGTTACCACGCGGTGGCGTCCTATGACCAGCGTAACTGGTTTCGTGTGCCCAGTCGGTTTGCCGAAGGTGCGCTGAGCTTTGCTATCGCCCCTGAGCAGCCGCAGGTCTGGTTTGCCTACTTCGAGCCGTATAGCCGTGAGCGCCATGCACAGCTGATCGCTGACGCACAGCGCCTCGCCGGTGCTGAATTGTTTGCCACTGGCCGCAGCATCGAAGGTCGCGCCATCGAGTTGCTGCGTATCAGCCGTAACCCGCAGGCGCAGCGCAAGATCTGGATCATCGCTCAGCAGCATCCTGGCGAGCACATGGCCGAGTGGTTTATGGAGGGATTGCTTGAGCGCTTGCAGCAAGCTGATGACGTTGAGCTGAATGCCTTGCTTGATCAGGCCGATCTGTACCTGGTGCCGAACATGAACCCGGACGGTGCTTTTCGCGGTCACTTGCGCACCAACGCTGCCGGCAAGGACCTCAACCGCGCCTGGCAGACGGCCAGCGAGGCCGAAAGCCCTGAGGTGTATTTCGTCCAACAGCAGATGCGCCAGGTCGGCGTTGACCTGTTCCTCG
>JAGGNC010000105.1 GCA_017886405.1 Pseudomonas sp.
AAGTGCGCCAGTTGCTGGCCGCCTATCTGGGGGCGGACGCTGATGTCGAACACTGGTGGCAACGTCTCGGCAGCCGCCGGCGTAACAAGGAGGCACGCCCTTGACCCTTGCTGAATTGAGTCGGAGCGGACGCAGCCCGCAGTTGCCGCTCCATATCGAGCTGGCGGATGCTGCCGGTCCGGCCACCTTGGGGGTGCAACAACTGCTACGCGTGCTGCCTGGGCAGCGCTATGTCGGCGTGGCCGAATGGCGTGGGCGCAAGGTACTGGCCAAGCTGCTGGTAGGCGACAAGGCGGCGCGGGCCTTCCACCGTGAGCTGGATGGCGCCCGCCTGCTCGCCGGGCAGGGCGTGTTGCCGACACCGCTGTTGTTGGCCGATGGCCTGCGTGAAGGCGAGGGCGGTTGGCTGTTGTTCGAGTACCTCGATAACGCGCAAAGCCTGGGGGATGCCTGGCGCGCGGTCGAAGGGCAGCCACTGCTGTCCGTTGGCCAGCAAGCCTTACTTGGCGAGGCCCTGGAACTGATTGCTCGGTTGCACGGCCAGGGGCTCTGGCAAGCCGACCTGCACCTGGACAACCTGCTGCGCCATGACGGCCAACTGCAGGTGGTCGATGGCGGCGGCGTGCATGGCGAAACACCCGGTCAGCCATTGTCGCGCAACAAGGTGCTGGAAAATCTCGGGGTATTCTTCGGCCAGTTACCGGCCAGCCTGGATGCCTATATCGAAGAGTTGCTGGTGCATTACCTGCTGGTCAATGGCGAACATGCCCTGCCGGTGGAGGCGTTGCTCAAGGAGATTGGCAAGGTTCGCCGCTGGCGCCTGCGCGACTATCTGCGCAAGATCGGCCGCGACTGCAGCCTGTTCAGCGCGCGCCGGGGTGCATCGGTCCTGCGGGTGGTGCGGCGCCAGGATGAGAGCCGATTGGCACCCTTGCTGGCCGATCCAGATGCGGCCATCGCTGGCGGGCAGTCGCTCAAGCAGGGTGGCACATCGACGGTGGCCTTGGTCGAGCAGGCTGGCCGCCAGCTGGTGGTCAAACGCTACAACATCAAGGGCTTCGCCCATTGGCTCAAGCGTTTCTGGCGGCCCAGCCGCGCCTGGCACAGTTGGCGCGAAGGCAATCGCCTGGATTTTCTCGGCATCGCCACGCCAAAACCCCTGGCCCTGCTGGAGTTGCGTACCCTATGGCTGCGGCGGCGCGCCTATCTGATTACCGAATACGCGGCCGGTGAGGATATAATCGCGCGCTTTAAACCCTGCCTGGACGCGCCGGCCGCGGCCGCTTCGCCGCCCGAGGCCGAACTCCAGGCACTGGATCTGCTGTTCGCGGCCCTGCTGCGCGAGCGCATCAGCCATGGCGATTTCAAGGGCAGCAATCTACTCTGGCAAAACGGTCGCTGGACCCTGATCGATCTGGATGCCATGCAGCAACACCAGAGCGCGCAGCGTTTTGCCCGGGCTTATGCCCGTGATCGCGCCCGCTTTCTGCGCAACTGGCCGGCCGACTCAAGGCTGTTCAAGCTGCTCGACGAACGTTTACCGCAGGTGCCTGGCACCTGCCCTGAATAGAGGTTTCACCTGTGGCACTGACGATTCTTGGCCTGTCCGGCGCTCTCAGTCACGATCCTTCCGCCGCTCTGTACATCGACGGCAAGTTGATCGCGGCCGCCGAAGAAGAGCGCTTCGTGCGCGACAAACACGCGAAGAACCGCATGCCCTACGAGTCGGCCAAGTTCTGCCTGGAGCATGCCGGCATCAAACCGTCAGACGTCGACGTGGTGGCCATTCCATTTGCACCGATTAGCATCTTTGAGAAGGCGCGTTGGCAGTACGCCAAGCGCTACTGGTACGCGCCAGACCGCGCCCTCGATGCGATTCTCATGGGCAACCGCCGCTACAAGCGCTACTACAAGCACATCCAGTGGTGCCTGCAGCAGCTTGGCTTTGACCTGAAGAAAATCAAGATCGAGCCGGTCGAGCACCACTTGGCGCATGCGGCCAGTGCGTATCACTGCTCCGGCTTTACCGAGAAAACCGCGATCCTCGGCATCGACGGCAAGGGCGAGTACGCCACCACCTTCTTCGGCTACGGCGAGAATGGCAAGATCCATAAGATCAAAGAGTTCTTTGATCCGGATTCCCTGGGCGGTCTGTATGGTGCGATCACCGAATTCCTCGGTTTCGAGATGCTCGATGGCGAGTTCAAGGTCATGGGCATGGCGCCCTACGGCGACGCCAGCAAGTACGACTTCTCGCGCCTGGCCAAGTTCGAAAACGGCGAGCTGGTGATTAATACCGAGTACGCCAACGTGATCGGCCTGCGGCGTTATAAAGAAAACGGCAAGGGCTTCTACTTCTCCAAGAAGCTGATCGAGTGGCTCGGGCCCAAGCGCGTCGGCGACATCGCCGACGACCCTTACATCCATTACGCGGCCAGCATGCAGGCGCTGTTCGAGAAGCTGGCGCTGCAGATGATGGAGCACTACCTGGGCGATATCATCCGCGAAACCGGCAAGATCGCCTTTGCGGGTGGTTGTGCGCTAAACGTTAAGCTCAACCAGAAAATCATCGCTCGCGACGATGTGAAGGAACTGTTCGTTCAGCCCGCGGCCGGTGACGCCGGCACTGCAGTCGGTGCGGCTGCGTACATCTCGCATCAGCGCGGTGTGCCGGCTGTCTC
>JAGGNC010000155.1 GCA_017886405.1 Pseudomonas sp.
TTCCGCACCACCGGCACGGCGCTGCTGGGCAATCCGATCCGGGTAGGCGAAAGCCAGTAGCGCGCCCAGCCAGCGCGGGTGCTCGGGATCACTGACCGCCTGCGGGCTGGGCCTGCGCTTGAGGTAACCCTGAAACTGCCGAGCCAGTTGCCGTAGGCGTTGCACCCCACTTTGTGCGCCACGGGCGGCGCGTGACTCACCCGCCAGCAGGGCCAGGCGACTGTGCAGATCGGCGCCCGCACCACGCAGAATGTCGCGCTCGCCCAGCAACGCAGCTAAATCGCAGGCCAATGGGCCAAGCCCTAATTCCTGGCCGCGCAGCAACAGGTGGGCGATACGAGGATGCGTCGGCAGTTCGGCCATGGCCTGACCGTGACGGGTGATTACGCCCTGAGCATCCACCGCGCCCAAACGCGTCAACAGGTCTAGGGCCTGGGCATAGGCGGCAGCCGGCGGTGGATCAAGCCAGACCAGCTCGGCCGGTTGCACGCCCCAGCGCAGCAGTTGCAAGGCCAGACCGGCGAGATCAGCCTGAAGTATTTCCGCCGTACCGTAGGCGGCCAACTGCTCATGCTGCGCCTGGGACCACAACCTGTAACAGGTTCCTGGCTGCAAGCGCCCGGCGCGACCGCCACGCTGGGTGGCGGAAGCGCGGGAAATACGCTGCGTATCCAGGCGGGTCATACCACTGTTCGGGTCAAAGCGCGGTACGCGTGCCAGCCCGGCATCGATCACCACCCGTACACCGTCGATGGTCAGACTGGTCTCAGCAATATTGGTCGCCAGCACCACTTTTCGCAGTCCTGCTGGCGCTGGCTCGATGGCCGCGCGCTGGGCGCTGAGGTCCAGCTCGCCATGCAGCGGGCAGAGGAGAATGTCGCGGCGACCAGACAGTGCCTCGCTCAGCTGTTCATTGACCCGGCGAATCTCCGCCTGCCCCGGCAGAAATACCAGCAAGCTGCCCGTTTCATCAGCCAACGCCTGCAAAACCACCTGCACGACTTTAGGCTCAAGCCATTCGCCCAACTGCCAAGGCGCACCCCAGCGGATGTCCACCGGGAACATTCGTCCTTCACTGCGCAATACCGGTGCATCGCCCAGCACACTGGCTAAGCGCTCACCTTCCAGCGTCGCCGACATCAACAGCACCTTGAGCGGCGGCTCGCCCGCGTCCACGCCGCGGAACATCGCCCGGCCGTTCAGGCACAGCGCCAGGGCCAAATCCGCATCCAAGCTGCGCTCATGGAATTCATCGAAGATCACCAGACCAACGCCTTCCAACGCGGGGTCATCTTGTAGGCGACGCGCCAGAATGCCCTCAGTCACCACTTCGATACGGGTTTGCGGGCCTACTTTGCTGTCCAGGCGAATGCGGTAACCCACCGTCTCGCCCACCGCTTCACCCAACTCACTGGCCAGGCGCTCAGCCGCAGCACGGGCAGCCAGGCGACGCGGCTCAAGCATGATGATGGTCTGCCCAGCCAACCAGGGCTGGCTCAGCAGCGCTAAGGGTACGCGCGTGGTCTTGCCCGCACCGGGCGGCGCCTCGAGCACTGCTTCATCACGCAGAGCAAGGGCCTGACAAAGATCAGGCAACAGCACATCAATAGGCAGGGAATTCATGCGGGCTCCATTTAAGGCTGGCGATTATACCGATGAACCTGCTGGGCAAAGGCGTTGTCTCGACGACCGTCATGGCGGTGCGTTAGCCCTGTAGAAACATACACTTCGCTGCGGATACAGCGGTATTGCAACCCCGGCATTGCTATAGTTGCGCCACTATTCCAAGGAGATGCGCAATGCGTACCCAAACCCGCATTATCGGTGGCCTGCTCGTTGCGGCACTGTTCACCCAACTGGCCGCCTGCGGCACCCTGTTTTACCCGGAACGCCGTGGCCAGATCGAAGGCCGTATCGACCCCGTAGTCGCCGCCCTCAACGCCATTGGCATCCTGTTCTTCGTGGTTCCAGGGTTAATCGCCTTCGCCATCGACTTCACCACCGGGACGATCTATCTGCCTGGCGGCCGGAGCGCCCAGGTTGCCCCAGAAGAGTTGCAGCATCTGGTCGATGCCAACGGCACGGTTGATCAGCTTAAGCTCAAGGCGCTGGTCGAACTGCACACCGGCCACAGCCTACCGCTGGACAACCCACGCTTGATCCAGCACAGCGGAAGCGCCGAGCAACTGGCCGCTTACGGTTTGCGTCCGGCCGCCTAAGCTGTTCAGTAGAGTCCGCCATGTGGCGGGCTCGTCTCCCTTCGCACGCGCCCCGGCAGAACGCACCCCATTCTGGATAGCCCGTGAACATACCGCCGCAACATGCCCGTTTAATGCGTCTGGCGACCTTCGCCGCACTGACCGCCGCACTTACCCTAGCGCTGGCCAAGGCCATTGCCTGGTGGCTCAGTGGCTCGGTCAGCCTGCTGGCGGGTCTCACCGATTCGCTGCTCGACGGCGCCGCTTCGCTGCTCAACTTGGTCGCTGTGCATTACGCCCTGCGCCCGGCTGATGAAGATCACCGTTACGGTCACGGCAAGGCTGAAGCCCTGGCCGGTTTGGGCCAAGCGTTGTTTATCGGGGCCAGTGCGCTGCTGGTTGCTAGCCATGCCATCGATCGCCTGCAGCACCCCGAACCGATTGGCGCCCCGGCTCTGGGCATAGCGGTGATCCTGTTGTCACTGGTGGTGACGGGTGCCCTGCTGCTGTTCCAAGGCTATGTGGTTCGCCTGACCGGCTCCACGGCAATTCGCGCCGACTCTCTGCATTACCGCTCGGATTTGTTGCTCAACAGCAGCATCCTGCTGGCGCTGCTGCTGGCCAGTTACGGCTGGCCGCAAATGGACGCACTCTTCGGTATCGGCATTGCGTTTTATATCTTCTGGAGCGCCATCAACATAGCCCGCGAAGCGGCAACCGTGCTGATGGACAAGGAATTGGCGCCGGAGCTCACAGAGCGCATGCACTTGTTGGCCTGTAGCATACCCGGCGTGCTCGGCGCCCATGACCTGCGCACCCGCATGTCCGGCACCCGCTGGTTCGTCCAGCTGCATGTGGAGTTGTCCAGCGAGCTGAGCCTGCTCCAGGCTCACGTACTCTGTGATCAGGTAGAAGCGGCGATTCGCACCGAGTTCACCCGCGCAGAGGTGTTAGTCCATGCCGACCCGATCGATCCAGGCAACCCTTGAGGACCTGAGCACTGCATTCCTGTGGGCCAAGCGCCAGCAGCTGCATGGGGCTAAGACCGATTTCCCAGATATGCTGAACAGGCATTCCTACTCTGCGGACGCCCCATGAAAAAGACCAGCCTCGAGGCGCTGCATCGCGAGCACCAGCCCGATGCCATCAAAAAACGCCTGGATCGCAAGAACAAACCGCAAACCATCTCCGATGCCATACTCGGCGGGATCGATGGTTGTGTCACCACTTTTGCCATCGTCGCCGGCGCTGTCGGTGCCGGGTTTTCAGCCTCGGTCGCGTTAATCATGGGCTTCGCCAATCTGATTGCCGATGGGTTCAGTATGGCCGTGAGCAATTACGAGGCGATCAAGGTACAGCGCGAACACCGCGAGGAGCTCCGGCGCATGGAAGAGGAGCACATCGACAGGGTGCCCGCCGGCGAACGCGAAGAAATCCGCCAGGTCTATCGCCGCAAAGGCTTCAGTGGCGACATCCTCGAGACGATCGTCAGCACCATCAGTCAGGACCGCCAGCTCTGGATTGAAACCATGCTTACCGAGGAGCACGGCCTGCAGAAGATCGACCTGAACCCGACACGATCAGCCGCCGTGACCTTCTCAGCCTTTCTCTTGGCCGGCAGCATTCCCTTGTTGCCGCTGCTGTTCGCCGGCCTGGGTATCCAGCGCCAATTCCTCCTGAGTGCGCTGCTAGCCGGGGCGGTGTTCTTTTCCATCGGCATGCTGAAGAGCTTGGTATTCGCCAAACCGCTGCTGCGCGCCGGCCTCGGAACGCTGCTCACCGGGGGCGCGGCGGCCTCTTTGGCGTACCTGACCGGCTATTTTCTGCACCACTTCTTCGCTATCGCGTGAACGGCCGCCTGCGCCTGCTGGGGGGATTGATGGACGGGGAGCGCGAGAATGCTCAATAGCGGGCTATGCGGTGCAACCGGTGCGGCTCGGCCAAAAATGCAACATGCCATTAGCCCATCTTGCACAACTGCGCGCCCACGAAACGGGACACAGGCAAGAAAAAAGGGAGACCTTGCGGCCTCCCTCTTTTCTTGCCTGTGGCACGTGTCAGTTACTGGCAATTCTGTTGCCGCTTTCCTCGCCCGCCTGGTTGGGCAGTGCGGACCCGGTTGCCGTGACGACCCGGTAGGATCGGCGGCGGCCGCTCACCTGATTGGGCGAGCCGGCTGGACGTGTCGTCCGGGCCTTGAAGTTGAGGTAAAGCTTACGCCCGCCAGCGCAGTGAAAGATTGCTAATATTGCTGAAATACCGACAGCTTGCGCAATTAATAACTACAAGCACATCATTAACCGCAATTTAAAAACAAAATCATGGCAAATATGAACAGACTTGATCGCTACGACCTAAATATCCTCGCCGAATTGCAACGAGACGCCACGCTGTCCAACCAGGACCTGGCCGAACGTATCGGTCTCTCTCCCTCGCCCTGCTCGCGCCGGGTCAAGCAGCTGCAGGACGATGGTTATATCCTCGGCCAGGTCGCCCTGCTCGACCGCAAACAGCTCGGGCTTACCTTGACCGCCTATGTGCTGATCGGCATGGACCGTCACACCCCGGAACGCTTCGAGCACTTCCAAGCAGAAATCCGTAAATGCCCGGAAGTACTCGAGTGCTGCTTGGTCACGGGGATGGACGCCGACTACCAGCTCAAGGTGGTGGTCCCGGATATGGATCACTACCAGAAGCTGCTGCTGGGCACACTGACCCGTATCGAAGGCGTTTCCAGCGTGCGCTCCAGCTTCGTGCTGCAGCAGATTCTTTCCAGCACCCAGCTGCCCTTGCAGCACCTACGCGACTGATAACAACCTGCGACTTTACGTCCATCGCGGTGCCGTTGGGCAAACGCGTATACTCGCCAGCGTTCCGCTGTGCCTTGTGCGACCTGCCTAATAAGAGCCTTGCGCTCAACCTATAAAATCGCACCGCCCACCTTTCCGCCCTTATGGGTGGCACAGCCTGTTATTGCCTAACGAGGTTGCGATGGAAACCCAAGTATTTGAAGAGCTGATGATGACCGTGCTGGTTGGCGGCCTGGTGTTGTTTATGGGCTTTATCGTTTGGGATTTGGCGAAAAAATCCAAAGCTGGACGCTTCGGCACCATGATTCTGTTCCTCGCCCTGGGCCTGGGCGTGCTGGGTTTTATTATCAAGAGCTTTGTTATCGCCGGGCTGGAAGGCGTTTAATCCAACCGCACTGGCACTTCCCGCCATTGCCCCGGCTGCAAGTCGTCAAGGCTGAACGGGCCGATGCGCACGCGCACCAAGCGTAGGGTCGGTAAACCGACAGCGGCCGTCATGCGCCGCACTTGACGGTTACGGCCTTCGCGAATTACCAGCTCCAGCCAAGCGGTGGGGATGCTTTTACGAAAGCGCACCGGCGGGTTGCGTGGCCAGAGTTGTGGCTTCTCCAGCAACCGCGCCTCGGCCGGCAAGGTCGGGCCATCATTCAGTTGCACGCCGTCGCGCAACTGCTGTAACTGCACCGCACTGGGCTCGCCTTCTACCTGCACCCAATAAGTTTTTGCCAGCTTATGCTTGGGGTCAGCGATCCGCGCCTGCAGGCCGCCATCATTGGTCAACAACAGCAGCCCCTCGCTGTCGCGGTCTAAACGCCCGGCCGGGTAAACGCCTGCAACATCGACAAAATTCTTCAGCGTGGCGCGGCCCTGTTCGTCGTTGAACTGGGTCAATACATCGAACGGTTTGTTCAGCAGCAACAACCGCGGCTCAGCAGGCGACGCTTTCGCCACACGGCGGAGCGCAGGCTGACCAGAAGCATTAGGCGAAACAGCAGAACGCGGAGGGCGCGGCATCAACAATCCAACCAAGCAGGCAAAGACGGCCAGTGTAACCGAGGCCACCGTCGAACCATCAGCCTGGCTTATGCATACCCATCGGCCAGGCAGACCCAGCTATGCTGAGCCAGTTGTGTTCACTCCACAGAGGCAATCAGCATGAGTTCATCCACATCCATCCTCGACACGTTCACCGGCTGGGCTGCCAAAGCCCCCGGCGCCCCCCTTGAGCAGTTCAGCTATGACCCAGGCCCGCTGGGTGCCGAAGACGTTGAAGTGGCCGTGGAGTACTGCGGCATCTGCCACTCCGACCAGTCGATGATCGACAATGAATGGGGCATGACACGCTACCCCTTTATCCCCGGTCATGAAGTGGTCGGTACGGTGGTGCGCCTAGGCGACCAAGCACGCGGTTTGAAGCTCGGCCAGCGGGTGGGCATCGGTTGGTACAAAGGCAGCTGCATGCATTGCAGCTCGTGTATGGAAGGTGCGCACCAACTCTGCGGCACGGTTAAACCGACCATCGTCGGCAGTAACGGCGGTTTCGCTAACCGCCTGCGCAGCCACTGGGCCTGGGCGGTACCGTTACCGGAAGGCCTCGACCCGGCGCTGGCTGGCCCGCTGTTTTGCGCCGGCTCCACGGTGTTCAGCCCACTGTTAGATTTCGATGTAAAACCCACTGACAAAGTCGGCGTAGTCGGCATTGGCGGCCTTGGTCATTTGGCCTTGGGCTTTCTCAATGCATGGGGTTGCGAGGTCACCGCTTTCACCTCCTCGCTGAACAAACAAGAAGAAGCCAAGCGCTTGGGCGCGCACAACGTGGTGGCCTCCACCGACAGCGACGCACTGAAAGCGATGGCTGCCAGCCTGGACTTCCTCTTGGTCACCGCCAGCGCTGACTTGGATTGGACAGCCATGATCGGCACCCTGCGCGGTAAGGGCCGGCTGCACTTTGTCGGCATCGTCCCCAGCGCCATTCCGGTGCATGTGTTTAACCTGATCCCGCAGCAAAAGAGCCTGTCCGGCTCGCCCGTGGGCTCGCCAAGCAGCATGGCGACCATGCTGGAGTTCTGTGCTCGCCATCAGATCGTGCCACAGGTTGAGCACTTCCCCATGAGCAAGGTGAATGATGCCATCGACCACCTGCGCGCCGGCAAAGCACGCTACCGCGTGGTGCTCGACGCCAGTAAATAAACTGCGCTGAAATGAAAAAGCCCGAGGCGCATCCCTCGGGCTTTTTCATGGGCACAACCTAACTTACCGAAACGGCGGCTCGTCAAAGCTGCGCAGCTTGCGTGAGTGCAGCGAGTTGAGTTGACTGCGCAGCAGGTCCAAGGCGGCGATGCCGATATGCAAGTGCTGGGTTACCGCGCGCTCATAAAACGCACCGGCCGCGCCCGGTAGCTTGATCTCGCTGTGCAGCGGCTTATCCGAGACGCACAGCAGCGTGCCGTAGGGCACCCGCAGGCGATAGCCTTGGGCGGCGACGGTGCCGCTTTCCATGTCCACTGCTACGGCGCGGGAGAGGTTGATCAATGGTCGTTCCTGGGCCCAGCGCAGCTCCCAGTTGCGGTCGTCATAGGTCAGCACAGTGCCCGTGCGTAGGCGTTTCTTCAGCTCATCGCCCTGCTCGCCCGTGACCTGCTTGGCTGCCTCCTGCAGCGCCTGCTGCACCTCGGCCAGAGCCGGCAGCGGAATATGAGGCGGCAGTACGCGGTCGAGAATGCCGTCGCGGCGCATATAGGCGTGAGCCAGTACATAGTCGCCAATGGTTTGCGATTGGCGCAGGCCGCCACAGTGGCCGATCATCAGCCAGCAATGCGGGCGCAGCACGGCCAAGTGATCGGTGATGTTCTTCGCATTAGACGGCCCGACGCATATTGACCAAGGTAATGCCGTCTCCATCGGCGGCTTGCAGGTGGTAAGCCGGCATCTGGTAACGGTGCCAAACCACGGTCTCGATAATCGCCTGCATCTCACCTTCAGCCATGCCACGACTGATTACCACGTTGCCCGGCAGCACCATGCGGGTGAAGCGCGACTCACCGACCAGCATGTCCAGGCCATGGCGGATAAATTGGTCGACGTAGCGGTGGTAGTTGGTCAGCAGAATCCACGGCTGCACATGCCGCCAATCGCTGCCGGTGTAATGCACCAAGCGGCGCAGGGAAAAATCCACCCGCGCCGCATCGAACAGCGCCAAGGGCAGCGGGTCGGTATTTTCCCAGTCATACAGGCCATCGGCGGTGCCATCGGTGGCCGCGGATAAATCAGTGCTGGGGAACACCCGCGCCAGTTCGGCAGCGGTTACCCCGGAGCCGGCCAACTCATCGCCCTGCTCGACCACGTAGGGATAGGGAATACTCTGCTGGCTGACTCCCACTTCCACGCGCACGGTGTAGTCGCTCATGAGCGGGCGCAGTTGCTCCAGCAAGTACTTACGAAACGCCGCTGGATGGGTCACGGTCACGCTGTAGGTGCCCGGCACTTGCACCTTGGCGTAGGCGCGCACGGTGGCCGACACCTCGCCGTGACACTGGTAAATCAGGCGTAATTCGGGATAACGAAACTGACACTGCACAGCCGCATCAGGCTTGATGCGCTCTTTTAGATAGCGCTTAAGCGCTGCACTCAAACCACTGGTCGCCTTCAGATGCAGTGCGGCCAGCCGGTCCACCGCCTCTTCAGCGCTATTTGCGACAACAAAATCATCAGAACACGAATTCACAAGACACCTTCCTGGCTGATCGGAATGGCTCTATTTTGCCTTGATCCGCCGCACAGGGGATAGCACGACGTTGCCTGCACTGCCCTGATAAACACACCGGCAACACCCTCTGCCCAGCACAGCAGCGCAGCAGCCGCTAAGCTGGCGTAAGCCAATCCCATGAGGATCACGCATGCCACGCGCCCTGCTCTCATTTGTGCTGTGCCTGCTACCCAGCCTGTTGCTGGCCGATACGTTGGACGGCCATTACCTGGCAACACTGGATGGCCAACCCAGCGAGATGCACCTGCGCAGCCAGGGTCAGCAGGTCACCGGCGCATATATCGAAGGGGCCAGCCTGCGGCTGCAGATCAGTGGTCAATTCGACGGCCAGCTGCTCAAGGCGCAGATCAGTGAGCCGCAGTCCGGCCAGCTGATCGCCAATATGAATGCCACCTACGCCAACGGCATGCTCAACAGCCATATCGTCGCGCGCAATCCGAACACCGGGCAAATCCTGGAGCGCAAAGCGCTGTTCCACCGCCAGAGACTCAGCGGTGCTGCCCTAGCCAACAAGAGCAGCAGCCAGCCCCGCGATCCCGCGCTGATCGGTACATGGATACACGAGAAGATCATCAATAGCGGCGGTGCCAGCTTTGCCTCAATAACCACCCAGATGATCTTGCAACTGAACGACGATGGCAGCGTTGCGCAATGGACGCGCAGCGTGGCTGGCGGCGCAGACTGGAACTACGACAGCCCTGGTGAGCTGCAATACAGCGGCCGCTGGCAGAGCAACAACGGCTTGCTGGAAGTGCAGATGCAAGGCCGCAGTGACTACCAGCCTGCGGCCCGCTACCGCTTCAGTGACCAGTACTTGGTCACTGAGAGCAACACCGGCAAGCTGATCTGGCAACGCCGCCGTTGACCAATATGGGGCAACGGCTGCAAACGACTGGCGCTGCGGGTAATGCCTGAGAACGCAGGGGGCTCTTATGTGGCGTTTTGGGCCACTTTGCGCAAGCAGGTGAATACTGCGCTGGCGCTGGCGCACAACTGCCCTTGGGCATCGTGCAGGGTGGCGTGCGCAGACACCTGTCGGCCATCGCGCTGCAGCACCTTTGCCTCGGTGCGCAGTGGCAAGGCCTGAGCGTGGATCGGGCGCAGGTAGTTCACCTGCAGAGTAGCAGTGACATAGACCTCTTCATTAGCGGCCTGGGAGTAAACCGCCAGGCCCAACGCGGCATCGAACAGGGTGGCGGTATAGCCGCCATGTACACCGCCGAGTGGATTGAAGTGCACGGCCGGTGGTTGACTGCTGAAGCTCGCCGACCCAGCAGCTGCTTGCAGCTGCGAGATGCCATAGTCCGCGCCGATATCGCCGACCAGCCAGGCCTGTAACTGCTGAAAGAGACTGGCGTGCATGCTCACCTCCTCAGAGCAGATGTGGCGTGCTGCGCGCCACCAGCGCTTCAACATCCACACCGCGCGGCAACGTGCCATAAACCCGACCGCCCTGCCCGCCAAGACGGCTGGCGATAAACGCATCGGCAACCTGCGCATTGCCCGCTTGCAGTAGCAGCGTGGCTTGCAGCGCCAGGGCCACATCTTCGGTGAGTTGGCGGGCGCGGTACTGGATATCGGCGGTGTCGCGGAAGTTCGCTTGGAGTTTTTCGATATGCGCCTTGAGACGCGCATCGCCATGGCCATCGCCCAACTCAATGAACAAGGCATCAAGCACGCCCGGCTCTTTCGACAGCGCGCGCAGCACGTCCAGGCATTGCACGTTACCGGAGCCTTCCCAGGTCGAGTTGACCGGCGCTTCGCGGTACAGCCGCGGCAGAATGGTGTCCTCGACGTAACCGGCGCCGCCCATGCACTCGGCGGCTTCGTTAATCATCGCTGGCGCACGTTTGCAGATCCAATACTTGCCCACGGCAGTGACCAGACGGGCGAACTTGCCTTCCTGCTCGTCATGGGCGTTATCCAGCGCCTGGCCCATGCGCAGGGTCAGGGCCAATGCCGCTTCGCTTTCCAGGGCCAGATCGGCCAACACGTTCTGCATCAGCGGTTGCTCGCTAAGCAGCCGACCACTCACCCGGCGATGGGCGCAATGATGGGCGGCCTGGGTCAGGGCCTGACGCATCAGAGCACTGGAGCCGATCATGCAATCAAAGCGGGTCAGCGCGACCATCTCGATAATGCTCGGCACGCCCCGGCCTTCCTCACCGACCATCCAGGCCATGGCGCCACGAAACTCCACTTCACTGGAGGCGTTTGACCAGTTGCCCAGCTTGTTTTTCAGACGCTGGATATACAGCTCATTACGGCTGCCATCCGGGCGATGGCGCGGCAACAGAAAGCAGGTCAGGCCCTTGTCGGTGTGAGCCAGGGTGAGGAAGGCATCGCACATCGGCGCCGAGCAGAACCACTTGTGGCCGACCAGTTCGTAAGCCTGGCCGGGGCCGCCTAGGCCCACCGGGTAGGCGCGGGTGGTGTTGGCGCGCACATCGGTGCCGCCTTGCTTCTCGGTC
>JAGGNC010000052.1 GCA_017886405.1 Pseudomonas sp.
GGCTGCGCCGACATCGCTGCCGACGCGGATTCCTTACATCTTCGGCATGCCGCCCGGCATCATCCCGCCCATGCCGCGCATCATCTTGGCCATGCCGCCTTTTGCAGTGAATTTCTTCATCATTTTCTGCATCTGTTTGTGCTGCTTGATCAAGCGCCCGATGTCCTGCACCTGGGTACCAGAACCCATGGCAATGCGCCGCTTGCGCGAGCCGCTGATCACATCCGGGTCGCGGCGCTCGTGGGGCGTCATCGAATTGATGATCGCCTCCATCTGCTTGAACTGCTTTTCGGCCGCACCTTGGGCACCGCCCATCTGCGCCAGATTGACGCCACCCATCTGCGGCAGCTTGTCCATCAGGCCGCCCAGACCGCCCATATTCTTCATCTGTTGCAGCTGATCGCGGAAGTCTTCGAGATCGAATCCCTTGCCTTTCTTCAGCTTCTTGGTGAGCTTCTCGGCTTTTTCGCGATCCAGGGTCTGCTCGGCCTGCTCGATCAAGCTGAGCACATCGCCCATGCCGAGGATGCGCGAGGCGATACGATCCGGATGGAATGGTTCCAGCGCGTCGCTTTTCTCGCCCATACCGATAAACTTGATCGGCTTACCCGTGATATGCCGCACCGACAGCGCCGCACCGCCACGCGCATCACCATCGACCTTGGTCAGCACCACGCCGGTCAGCGGCAATGCATCACCAAAGGCCTTGGCGGTATTGGCGGCGTCCTGACCAGTCATGGCATCGACCACGAACAGGGTTTCCACCGGGTTGATAGCCGCATGCAGCGCTTGGATCTCCGCCATCATCTCGGCATCAATGGCCAGACGACCAGCGGTATCGACGATCACCACATCGATGAATTTGAGCTTGGCTTCCTTTATCGCAGCCTTGGCGATATCCACCGGCTTTTGGCTGAGATCCGACGGAAAGAAGGTCACGCCAACATCATTAGCCAAGGTTTCCAGCTGCTTGATCGCCGCTGGACGGTAAACGTCAGCCGACACCACCATCACGGTCTTTTTCTTGCGCTCTTTAAGGAAGCGCGCCAGCTTGCCGACTGTGGTGGTCTTACCCGCACCTTGCAGACCGGCCATCAGCACCACGGCCGGCGGGACGGCATTCAGCGCCAAGTCTTCGTTGGCTGCGCCCATCAGCTCTTCAAGTTCGGCGCGGACAATCTTCACAAAGGCCTGACCCGGGGTCAGACTCTTCGATACTTCGGTGCCAACTGCGCGATCTTTGACCTTATTGACGAAGTCCTTGACCACGGGCAAAGCCACGTCAGCCTCAAGCAAGGCCATGCGCACTTCGCGCAGGGTGTCCTTGATGTTGTCTTCGCTCAGCTTGGCTTTGCCGGTGACGTTTCGCAGGGTTTGCGAGAGGCGGTCAGTCAGATTATCGAACATGCGCGTTCCTTTCAGGCTCAATCGAGCCGAGGGTGGGCTTGCAACAGGTCGCGAATTATAGCGAAGACTTATCAGGTCTGTTGACGTTTCATCGCAACAGCCAGACGCTTTCGTGGCGCAGCGGTTGTATGCCACACTGCGCATCTTCCGGGTTTGCCTGACAAGGATTTATGCACCCTCTGCTACCCAGCCTCGCTGCCGCCTGTCTTTATGCGGCAGCCGCTTCTTACCAGGGCCTGCGCCTGCAACAGCGCAGCACCATCAACAAGCGCATCCTGATTGTGCTCGGCGTTCTTGCTCTGTTGTTCCACGCCAGCAGCCTGTTCATGCAGATGAACGGCCCAAGCGGTCTGTACCTCGACTTTTTCAAGGCAGCGAGCCTGATAGCCGCAGCGGTGATCGCCCTAACGCTGGTGGCCAGCGCGCGCATCCCCGTTGAAAACCTGCTGCTATTGTTATTCCCACTGGGCTTTCTGACTGTGCTGCTCGCGCAGTTCATGCCAACCGGCACCACCCAGGCGATCAATGAGGCGCCGGGTATAGTCGCGCACATCCTGCTATCTATCACCGCCTACGGCATGCTCACGATTGCGGTATTTCAAGCGCTTCTGCTGTTATTGCAAGACCATCAGCTCAAAAATAAGCACCCTTCCGGGCTGATCAAGAACTTCCCACCGCTGCAAACTATGGAAAGCCTGTTGTTTGGCTTCCTATGGGCAGGCTGGGCGTTGCTGTCATTGTCACTGCTGTCTGGCGCCCTGTTTATCAACGACCTGTTTGCCCAACACTTAGCGCACAAAACTATACTGTCGTGCTTCGCCTGGGTGGTATTTGCTGTTTTGCTATGGGGCCGCCATCAACTCGGCTGGCGCGGTCACAAAGCCATTCGCTGGACCCTGGCGGGTTTCTGCCTGCTGATGCTGGCCTATTTCGGCAGCAAGCTGGTTCGCGAATTTATCCTGCATATCTGAGACCCCTTCCGTGGACGACCTTCACTCCAGCTACCTCTTTGGTGTGCTGATTTTTCTGATTATTTGCTCGGCATTCTTCTCCAGCTCGGAGACCGGCATGCTTAGCCTTAATCGCTATCGCCTCAAACATATGGCCAAGGAAGGGCACAAGGGCGCGAAGCGCGTCACCGCCCTGCTCAGCCGCCCAGACCGCTTACTGGGCACCATTCTAGTTGGCAACAACGTGGTCAACATTCTCGCTGCGTCTATCGCCACTGTGCTGGCTGTCGACATCTGGGGCGAGGCTGGGATTGCCATTGCCACTGCTGGCCTGACCATCGTGGTGCTGATTTTCGGCGAGATAACCCCGAAAACCCTGGCGGCTCTGCGTCCGGAATTAGTGGCCTTTCCCGCCAGCCGCGTGCTGCAGTTGCTGCAGCGCCTGCTTTACCCGGTGGTCTGGGCGACCAGCACTATTAGTAACGTGCTGCTGCGCCTGCTTGGCGTCGACCCCTCACAACGCGCCAGCGACAGCCTGTCCACCGAAGAGCTGCGCAGCGTGGTGCGCGAATCCGGTGCCGGCATGCCGAAGAATCGCCAGAACATGCTGCTTGGCATTCTTGAACTTGAGCGGGTGACGGTGGATGACATCATGATTCCACGCAATGAAGTCACCGGCATCAACCTCGATGACGACCTCGAAAGCATCATCAGCTTGTTGACCAATACCTCCCACACCCGTTTGCCAGTATTTCGTACCAGCATCAATCAGATCGAAGGCATCGTGCATATGCGCCAGATTGCCCGCCTGCTGACGCACAATGAACTGAGCAAAGAGGCGCTACTGGCAGCCTGTAACGAACCGTACTTCGTGCCGGAAGGCACACCACTGTCGACCCAGCTGATCAACTTCCAAAAGCAGAAACGCCGTATCGGTATTGTCGTCGATGAGTACGGTGACGTGATCGGCATCGTCACCCTGGAAGATATCCTTGAAGAAATCGTCGGTGACTTCAGTAATCAGGACACCTTGCGCAGCCCGGATATTCATCCCCAGGAAGATGGCACTCAGGTGATCGATGGCGCGGCCTATATCCGCGAAATCAACAAGGCGCTGGGCTGGCACCTGCCTTGCGATGGGCCCAAAACCCTAAACGGCCTGGTGACCGAAGCCCTGGAAAGCATCCCCGACAGCGCCGTTTGTCTGAACATAGGACCGTACCGCCTGGAGATTTTGCAGTCTTCGGAGAACCGGGTGAAAAGCGTACGCGCCTGGCAAGCCAATCCTAAGGCACACACCGAACAGCAGGCGCAAGGCTAGCGGCCAACCCCTCTGCCCACACGCGATAACCCAGGCATGAGGGGTGATAACCATCGCGCGCCAAGTACTCGGGGGCAAACTCTAACTCAACCCGATGATGCCCCGCACCTAGGCGCGCCGCCAACTGCTGCAAGCGCGCATCCAGTAAGCCTGCACGCATACCGAGCAAACGCCGCAACAGCCAGGGCAGTGCCGTAAAGTGCTGCAGCGGCGGCACACTACTAAAGGCCACCTGAGCACCACGCGCCGTTAGCGCCTGCGCCATGCTGCCCAGCGCTGTTTCCCAACGCAGTAGCGAGGTTAAGCGAGTGGTGTCGTTAACCCCGAACACCAGCAGCGCCAGATCAAAGGGTTGATCGAGCACCTGCGGCAAAAGCCGCTCATGAGCCTGCGCAGCCCTAATGCCGTTCTCGCCGCAAGCACGCCACGCAACCGGCCGGCCGCAACGCACCGCCAACGCTGCAGCCAGTTGCCCGACCAGCGCAGCGTGCAGTTCCTCCACGCCAACACCGACCACGGTCGACTCCCCTAGCAGCAGCAGGCGCAACGGTTTACCCGGCAAATCCTCGCCTGCCAGACCGCACAACAACCCGGCAGCTGGCGGCAACCGCAGCGTATTACGGCGTGTGCGCACTGCCAGCGGCAGCGCTATTGGTGCCAGTAGCGCCAGCCCTAGCCACCAGGCATAGGTGCGCCACACACTCACAGTTCGACCTTGACCGCCTGCGCCGCACGCGTGGCCTTGGCTCGCGCCGCCGCCAGTGACTCATCGCGCGCCAACGCCACGCCCATGCGCCGCTGGCCGCTGACCTCAGGCTTGCCGAACAAGCGCAAGGCGGTGTCCGGCTCGGCCAGAACAGCCGCTAAATTACCGAAGCTGACCTGCTGCGACTCGCCCTCGACCATCACCACCGCCGAGGCTGATGGCCCCAACTGACGAATCAGTGGAATCGGCAAGCCAAGGATCGCCCGCGCGTGCAAGGCAAACTCGGACAAGTCTTGCGAAATCAGGGTCACCAGACCGGTGTCGTGGGGGCGCGGTGAGATTTCGCAGAACCACACCTGATCGCCTTTGACGAACAGCTCAACACCAAACAGCCCACGTCCACCCAGCGAGTCGGTTACCGCCAGAGCAATACGCTCGGCTTCGGCTTGAGCCTTGGCGCTCATTGGCTGCGGCTGCCAGGACTCTTGATAATCGCCTTTGACTTGGCGGTGACCGACCGGTGCGCAGAAGGTAGTCCCGCCGGTGTGGCGCACGGTGAGCAAGGCGATCTCATAATCGAAATCGATAAAACCCTCGACGATCACTCGCCCCTTGCCCGCGCGGCCGCCGGCCTGGGCGTAATCCCAAGCAGTCTGGAGGTCGTCGATACTTTTCAGCACCGACTGGCCTTTACCCGAGGAGCTCATAATCGGTTTGATCAGGCAGGGAAAGCCAATGGCCTCGACTGCTGAACGACACTGCTCGAAGGAGTCGGCAAACTGATATGGCGAGGTCGGCACACCCAATTCTTCGGCAGCCAGACGACGAATGCCTTCACGGTTCATCGTCAGCTGCGCGGCGCGGGCACTGGGAATCACGGTAAAGCCTTCATTCTCCAGCTCAACCAGCGTCGCCGTGGCGATGGCTTCAATTTCCGGAACGATGTAATGCGGCTGCTCCAACTCGATTACCGCCCGCAGCGCATCGCCGTCGAGCATATTGATCACATGGCAGCGATGCGCCACCTGCATGGCCGGGGCATTGGCGTAGCGGTCTACGGCAATCACCTCAACCCCCAGGCGCTGCAGCTCAATCACGACTTCCTTGCCCAGCTCACCAGCGCCACACAACAGCACACGGGTCGCGCTCGGCGACAAGGGGGTTCCGATACGGGGCATGAAAATTCCTCAAACGAAAAAATAGAAGGCGGTATTACAACAAGATGCCCTGGGCCTGGGCGCGCTCATGACAACGCAGCAGCACTTGGCGGCGCTCGGCATTATCCATCAGCCCCCAGCGGGTAATTTCGGCGACCGAGCGCTGGCAGCCAATACAGAGTTCTTGATCATCCAGCGCGCAGACATGCACGCAGGGCGATGCGACGGCACGTTCGCTGCTCATCAGTCGCCCTGCTCCTGCAGATCACGGGCGTAACGCTGAGCGTTGTGCACGTAATGAGCGGCGCTGGCTTCAAGCATCTTCTTCTGTGGCTCCGTCAGCTCACGCACCACCTTTCCGGGTGAGCCTATTACCAAGGAGCCATCGGGAATTTCCTTGCCCTCACCAATCAGGCTATTGGCGCCGATGATGCAGTACTTGCCGATTTTAGCGCCGTTGAGTATCACGGCATTGATGCCAACAAGGCTGTAATCGCCCACCGTACAACCGTGGAGCATGGCGTTGTGGCCAATGGTCACGCCCGTACCGATATTCAGCGGGAAGCCCATGTCGGTGTGCATCACGCTTCCGTCCTGCACATTGCTGTTCTCGCCGATATGAATCAGTTCGTTGTCACCGCGCAGCACGGCGTTGAACCAGACACTCGCGCCTGGCTCCAGCTTAACCTTGCCCACCAATGTGGCGTTTGGCGCGACCCAACTATCGGCATGAGCCTCTACATGGGACTGGCCCAGACGGTATTTCATTCGTTATTCCTCATCCCACGGTTAGCAGTCCGTTGAAAAACCACCTGCGTTCGCAATACTGCGTTAAAAACAGGTTCGAACTGCTCATTTGAGTAGTAAATTCCGCTTTCTCGCCTGTTTTGCCTTGTCTTGCCTGCCTACCCTACGTTCTCAACAGCCAGCTAGGTGAGTTTGATGAAATGCTCGGGCGGCTTGTGCATATCGATATGCACATCGTCGAACATCAGGTTGACCAACTCGACCAGCATGATGGCCGTCAGCCCCCATATTTTAAAGTCGTCGTAACGGTAACTCGGCACGTACCAACTGCGCCCGAGGTAATCGATGCGGTGGGTGGTTTCCCGCGGGTCATCGCGAAAGAAGGCCAGCGGCACGGCAAACACGGCGGCAATTTCAGCGTCATTGGGCCGGTACTCGACAAAATCCGGCACCACACCGACATAGGGTGTGACCGATATACCGTGCCGCGACACCAGTGTGCTGAGTGGACCAATAACCTCGACCAGGCCAGGCGGCAGGCCGATTTCCTCTTCAGCTTCGCGCAAGGCAGTTTGGATCAAGTCAGCATCATCCGGATCACGCCGCCCTCCGGGAAACGCCACTTCTCCGCCATGCGTAGACAAACCGCTGGCGCGCAACGTCAGCACCACTTCCGGCTCGTCGCTGCGGGTAATGGGCACCAGCACTGCGGCCTCTGGGTAGCGCGTGTCGATTGACAGAATGTGCGGGCTATAGCCGCGCATGCGATGGAGCAACTCATCCAGCATGGGGGGTCTCGGTGTTTTCTTCTGCATTTGATCATGGCACGAAAGCAGCGCACGGCCCAAGCCCTGAACCGCCACCCTTAATCATTCAGGCGATCGATACAGACCACTCACAGCGCTTGCCGAGAATGCGCCACGCACGCCAAGATAGGTCATACCTAGCGAGGATCTGGCATGAAGTTCTGTAGCAACTGTGGCGGCTCGGTCAGCCACTTAATCCCGCAAGGTGATAACCGTTTACGCCACGTCTGTGGCCAGTGCCAGACCGTGCACTATCAGAACCCGCGCATCATCGCCGGCTGCCTGCCGGTATGGGGCGAGCAAGTGTTGCTGTGTCGCCGCGCCATCGAGCCTAGGCGCGGCTACTGGACCCTGCCGGCCGGCTTTATGGAGAATGGCGAAACCTTGGAACAGGCTGCCGCGCGTGAAACCCATGAAGAAGCCTGTGCCCGGGTGCGCAGCCTTACCCTGTATACCTTGTTCGACCTGCCGCATATCAATCAGGTGTATATGCTGTTTCGCGCGGAACTGGTCGACCTAGACTTTGCTCCCGGCGCGGAAAGCCTTGAAGTTGAGCTGTTCCATGAGCAGGACATCCCTTGGTCAGAGCTGGCTTTCCCGGCTGTCGGGCGTACCTTAGAATGCTACTTCGCAGACCGCATCACGCAGCATTATCCGGTCCGCAACGAGCCGCTCGAAGCCTTGCGCGCACATTACAAGAAAGCCTTTTGATCCATGGGAATTACGATGCGCTGGTTGTTCGCCCTACTCTGCTTGACTGCGACCCTGACTGGCCATGCCAGCAGCGCACCCACCCTTACTGGCAAAACCATCGACAAGGTATTGGTGGTTAAATCCGAACGCACGCTGCAGCTGATCAGCCGAGGCGACACCCTCAAGACCTTCCGTGTGTCGCTGGGTAAGCAGCCTGATGGCGCGAAACAACGTGAAGGTGACCTGCGCACCCCAGAAGGTTTTTATTGGATCGACTGGCGCAAGACCAGCGACAAGTTCAACCTGTCCATGCACATTTCTTACCCCAACGCCCGCGACCAAGCGCAGGCGCGCAACAAGGGTGTATCGGCAGGCGGCATGATCATGATTCACGGCACACCGCTGGATGAGGAATATCCCGAGTGGTTCTTCCACACCCTGGACTGGACCCAAGGCTGCATCGCCATGAAGAACACCGACATGCGCGAGATCTGGAGCCTGGTCAAGGATGGCACCCTGATCGAAATCAGGCCCTAACTGACAGACATAAAAAAGGCACCTTCTCGGTGCCTTGTTTATCTAGAAGACTTAAAACTGGATATCCGACAGACGCCACACATCAAAGGCTGGGGTCTCATAAGGATGCTGCTGCTTCATGGCCTTGACCGCAGCATGGATCAGCTCATCCGCCACCACCATCTCGACCTTCCACTCAACCACTTGCTCGAGCTGGCCAAACTCACCAAGAAATGGCTGACTGCCCTGCAACGCACGAAACTGGCCTTGGCCCTGTACTTGCCAGCAGCACTGATCGTACTGACCCATCCGCCCACCACCTGCGTCAAATACTGCAGTTTTCACGGTATCCAAATGAGTGTCAGGCACATAAAAACACAGCTTGTACATCGAAGCCTCCACCTCAAAACCTGATAGAACCAGCACTGTAATGATGCCGAGCAATAATGGCAGCTTGCCTTATTTGGCAGTCGCGAGGCTCATCACAGTTACGGCTTTTGACCGATCGGTTTGCCGGGCGTTCAATCGATCACACTGAGCATGCCAGCTAAACACCCCGCCAGAAACGCAACCAGCGGGCCTTAAAATTTGCCAACGGCGGAATATGACTGCCATCACAAAAGGGCAGTTATTGCGACTGACCGCAACGGCACAACAACAGAAACTGCTCCCGCTCAGCCAGCAGCTCAAGCACTTCGGGACAGGCGGACAAACAATCGGCAAGCCGGGACGAACGCCCGCAGCGGCACAGCAACAACGAATCGCCAGGCTTTACCTGGCGTACCTCGGGTAAAACCGGCGCGGGCTTACGTAGCATAAGCCTGCGCCATGTGGATCAATCCACCCACACACGGGCATTGCGGAACATACGCATCCAGCCGGCATCTTCCTGCCACTCATCCGGCTTCCAGGAGTTTTGCACGGCGCGGAAGACCCGCTCCGGGTGCGGCATCATGATCGTCACGCGGCCATCGCGGCTGGTCAGGCCGGTAATCCCACGTGGCGAACCATTGGGGTTGGCCGGGTAGGTTTCGGTGACCTTGCCATGGTTGTCGATAAAGCGCAGGGCAACACAGCCCGACAGATCGGCCTCCAGCAAGGTTTCCTCGTTCTGGAACTCGGCATGACCTTCACCATGAGCGATGGCAATTGGCATCCGCGACCCGGCCATGCCTTGCAAGAAGATCGACGCCGACTCCTGCACTTGCACCATCGCCACGCGCGCCTCGAACTGCTCCGAACGGTTGCGTACAAAGTGCGGCCAAAGCTCGGTGCCAGGAATTAGCTCATGCAGGTTGCTCATCATCTGGCAACCGTTGCACACGCCTAGGGCAAAGCTGTCTTTGCGCTCGAAGAACGCTTGGAAGCCATCACGGGCGCGGTTATTGAACAGCACCGACTTGGCCCACCCCTCACCGGCACCCAGCACGTCACCGTAAGAGAAGCCGCCACAGGCGACCAATCCCTTGAACGCGTCCAGACTAATGCGCCCGCTTAAGATGTCGCTCATGTGTACGTCGATGGCGTTGAAACCGGCGCGGTCAAACGCGGCGGCCATTTCTACCTGGCCGTTAACGCCTTGTTCACGCAATACGGCAATTTGCGGTCGCACATTCTTACGGATATACGGCGCACTGATGTCTTCATTGACGTCGAAGCCAAGTTTGACCGACAGACCGGGGTTGTCCTCTTCCAGCAGGGCATCGAACTCCTGCTCGGCGCACTGCACGTTGTCGCGCAAACGCTGAATCTGGTAGCTGGTCTGCGCCCACTGACGCTGCAACAGACGGAGCTGGCCTGCAAATACCGGCTGACCGTTGAATGTGATCGCCACGTCGTCGCTGTTGACCGGCTGGCCAATCACGGCAACGCACTCACCCAGGCCCGCCGCGCTGAACTGCGCCAGCACTTCTGGGGTCGCGTCCTGATGCACCTGAATCACCGCACCCAGCTCTTCGTTGAATAGCACGGCGGCCAGCTCAGCGCTGTCAGCGGCCAACGCATCAAGGAGCAGATTGAGGCCGCAATGCCCGGCAAAAGCCATTTCCAGCGCGGTGACTAACAAGCCGCCGTCGGAGCGGTCATGGTAAGCCAGGATATGGCCATCGGCGTTCAAGCCTTGAATCACGGCGAAGAAGGCCTTGAGATCTTCCGCATCATCCACATCTGGGGCCTGGCTGCCGAGCTTGCCGTAGACCTGAGCAAGAATGGACGCGCCCATGCGGTTCTGCCCGCGACCCAGATCAATCAGGATCAGGTCGGTTTCACCCTTGTCCATGCGCAGTTGCGGGGTCAAGGTTTTGCGGATATCGGCGACCGGTGCAAAGCCGGTGACAATTAGCGACAGCGGCGAGGTCACGCTTTTCTCAGCGCCCGCATCCGTCCAGCGGGTTTTCATCGACATCGAGTCCTTGCCCACCGGGATGGTGATGCCGAGCTCGGGGCACAGCTCCATGCCGACCGCTTTTACCGTGTCATACAGACGGGCGTCTTCACCCGGATGACCTGCAGCGGCCATCCAGTTGGCGGACAGTTTGATGTCACTGATGGCGTCGATGCGCGAAGCCGCCATGTTGGTCAGGGTTTCGCCAATCGCCATACGCCCGGATGCAGCCGCATCCAGCAGCGCCAGCGGGGTGCGCTCGCCCATGGCCATGGCTTCACCGGTGTACACATCAAAGCTGGTAGCAGTAACGGCGCAATCAGCCACGGGCACCTGCCACGGACCCACCATCTGGTCACGCGCTACCAGGCCGGTAATGCTGCGATCGCCGATGGTAATCAAGAAGCTCTTGCTGGCCACGGCCGGGTGGTGCAGGACGCGGGTGACCGCTTCATCGATGGCCAGGGTGCTGGCATCGAAGTCGTCGCCCAGTTCGTTTTCGCGAGCGGCCGAGCGGTGCATGCGCGGGGCCTTGCCCAGCAGCACGTTGAGCGGC
>JAGGNC010000140.1 GCA_017886405.1 Pseudomonas sp.
TGTCGGCAGGCGCAGGCAGATAATCGATGACAGCGTCAAGAACCAGGGGCACACCCTTATTCTTGAAGGAAGAACCGCAGACAGCCAGAACGATCTCACCAGCGATGGTGCGCTGACGCAGAGCCATCTTGATCTCAGCATTGGTCAGCTCTTCGCCTTCCAAGTACTTGTTCATGAGCTCTTCGTTGGCTTCGGCTGCAGCCTCGACCATGTTGCCACGCCACTCATCGGCCAATTCCTGCAGTTCTGCTGGAATGGCTTCACGGCGAGCAAGCATGCCCTTGTCAGCATCGTCCCAGTAAACCGCTTCCATGCTCAGCAGATCGATCTGACCCTGGAAGTTGTCTTCTGAACCGATAGCCAACTGGATAGGCACTGGAGTGTGACCCAGACGCTGCTTGATCTGACCGATCACGCGCAGGAAGTTAGCGCCCGCACGGTCCATCTTGTTGACGTACACAAGACGTGGAACGCCGTACTTGTTGGCCTGACGCCATACAGTTTCCGACTGCGGCTCAACACCGGAAGTACCACAGAACACCACGACCGCGCCGTCGAGTACGCGCAGCGAGCGCTCTACTTCGATGGTGAAGTCAACGTGCCCGGGGGTATCGATGATGTTAAAGCGGTGCTTAGGGAACTGCTTAGCAGAACCTTCCCAGAAAGCAGTAGTCGCGGCGGAGGTGATAGTGATACCACGCTCTTGCTCCTGCGCCATCCAGTCCATGGTCGCGGCACCATCGTGCACTTCGCCCATCTTGTGGTTTACGCCTGTATAAAACAGGACTCGCTCAGTGGTCGTGGTTTTACCCGCGTCTACGTGAGCCACGATACCGATGTTGCGGTAACGGTTAATCGGTGTAATACGAGCCATAAAGCCCTCGCAAATTTAGAAGCGCGAAAATTAGAAGCGGTAGTGGGAGAAAGCCTTGTTGGCTTCAGCCATACGGTGCACGTCTTCACGCTTCTTAACTGCAGCACCTTTGCCTTCAGCGGCATCCATCAACTCACCCGCCAAGCGCAGAGCCATAGACTTCTCACCACGCCTGCGGGCGTAATCTACCAGCCAGCGCATGGCAAGAGCATTACGACGGGACGGACGAACTTCGACCGGAACCTGGTAAGTAGCACCGCCTACACGGCGCGACTTCACTTCGACCAGCGGAGCGATGGCGTCGAGAGCTTTCTCGAAGATTTCCAGGGGATCGGTGTTCTTACGCTCTTTAACCTTGTCCAAGGCGCCATAAACGATACGTTCGGCAACGGCTTTCTTGCCGCTTTCCATTACGTGGTTCATGAACTTGGCCAGGATTTGGCTTCCGTATTTTGGATCATCAAGCACTTCGCGCTTGGCTGCTACACGACGTCTTGGCATTTGATAAGCCCTCAAACGGTCTTCAGGTTAGCCCGGGACTGCATCGCTAGATGGTTGCCCGACCTTACTCTTATCGACTCAGAAAAATAGAAACTAGTTATTCAGTACTGCGCACCGATTACTTCGGACGCTTGGTACCGTACTTCGAGCGACCCTGGTTACGACCTTTAACGCCGGACGTATCCAAAGAACCGCGAACGGTGTGGTAACGCACACCTGGCAAGTCTTTTACACGGCCGCCACGAATCAGTACGACGCTGTGCTCTTGCAGGTTGTGGCCTTCACCGCCGATGTACGAGGAAACCTCGAAACCGTTGGTTAGGCGCACACGGCATACTTTACGCAGTGCCGAGTTAGGTTTTTTCGGCGTGGTGGTATACACACGGGTGCATACGCCACGACGCTGCGGGCAGTTCTGCAGTGCAGGCACGTCGGATTTCTCGACGATACGCTTGCGCGGCTGACGTACCAGCTGGTTGATAGTTGCCATCTACTAGCTCCACTGTTGTCTTTCGACGCTATTTATCTTCAACAAAAACAAAAATGGCAGAGCACGCGCCCTGCCAAATTTAGGGGTGCATGAGTCTAATGAGACCCAGACTTCCCGTCAAGACTAAGCCCCGGGCGATTGCTCGCACGGGGCTTAGTAATTAGTTGCTGCTGGAGTTCAACGCTTCGGTCAGTGCGGCTTCCACTTCACTGGCGCTGACGCGAACCGGTTTGTCGGCATCACGCTTGCGCTTACGCTCAGCGTGATACGCCAGACCGGTACCGGCTGGGATCAGACGACCCACAACCACGTTTTCTTTCAGGCCACGCAGGTAGTCGCGCTTGCCAGTAACCGCCGCCTCGGTAAGAACGCGAGTGGTTTCCTGGAAGGAGGCCGCCGAGATAAACGACTCGGTGGACAACGACGCCTTAGTGATACCCAGCAATACACGGGTGTACTTGGCGACAAACTTTTCATCTGCTGCCAGACGCTCGTTTGCACCCAATACCGCGGTCAGCTCCATCTGATCGCCCTTGATAAAGTTTGAATCACCCGATTCAGCCACTTCAACCTTGCGCAACATCTGGCGCAGGATGGTTTCGATGTGCTTATCGTTGATCTTCACACCCTGTAGGCGGTAAACGTCCTGAATCTCATTGACGATGTACTTGGCCAGCGCGCTAACACCCAGCAGACGCAGGATATCGTGCGGATCGCTTGGTCCATCGGAGATCACTTCACCCTTATTAACCTGTTCACCTTCGAACACGTTCAGGTGACGCCACTTCGGAATCAACTCTTCGTACGGATCACTGCCGTCGTTCGGGGTAATGACCAAACGGCGCTTGCCTTTGGTTTCTTTACCGAACGCGATGGTGCCGCTGATTTCGGCCAGAATCGAGGCTTCTTTCGGACGACGGGCTTCGAACAGGTCGGCAACGCGCGGCAGACCACCGGTGATGTCGCGGGTTTTGGAAGTCTCTTGCGGGATACGGGCAATAACATCACCCACGCCAACCTGAGCACCGTTCGCCACACCTACCAGAGCGTTAGCCGGCAGGAAGTACTGGGCCGGTACATCTGTACCTGGCAGCAGCAGATCCTTGCCATCTTCGCCAACCATCTTCACCGCAGGACGGATGTCCTTGCCGGCAGCCGAACGATCTTTCGGATCGAGGACTTCGATGTTGGTCAAACCGGTCAATTCGTCGGTCTGACGCTTGATGGTGATGCCTTCTTCCATGCCCACGTAGGTCACGGTACCTTTCATTTCGGTAACGATCGGGTGGGTGTGCGGGTCCCACTTGGCGACGATTGCGCCAGCGTCAACCTTGTCGCCTTCCTTAACCGAGATCACTGCGCCGTAAGGCAGCTTGTAGCGCTCACGCTCACGACCGAACTCGTCAGCAATCGCCAGCTCACCGGAACGCGATACCGCGACCAGGTTGCCGTCGAGACGCTCAACGTGCTTGAGGTTGTGCAGGCGTACCGCACCACCGTTTTTAACCTGAACGCTGTCTGCAGCGGAAGTCCGGCTAGCCGCACCACCGATGTGGAACGTACGCATGGTCAGCTGGGTACCCGGCTCACCAATCGACTGGGCAGCGATAACGCCAACTGCTTCACCGATGTTGATCTGGTGACCACGAGCCAAGTCGCGACCGTAGCACTTGGCACAAATGCCGTAGCGAGTTTCGCAGCTGATCGGCGAACGCACGATCACTTCGTCGATGCTGTTCAGCTCAATGAACTCAACCCACTGCTCGTCAACCAGGGTGCCAGCCGGCACGATGATTTCGTCAGTACCTGGCTTGAACACGTCACGGGCAATTACACGACCCAGTACACGTTCACCCAACGGCTCAACCACGTCACCGCCTTCAATGTGCGGCGTCATCAGCAAGCCATGCTCGGTACCGCAATCGATCGCGGTCACAACCAGATCCTGCGCCACGTCTACCAACCGACGGGTCAGGTAACCGGAGTTAGCTGTTTTCAACGCCGTATCCGCAAGACCCTTACGAGCACCGTGCGTGGAGATGAAGTACTGCAGAACCGACAAACCTTCGCGGAAGTTCGCGGTGATCGGCGTTTCAATGATCGAGCCGTCAGGCTTGGCCATCAGGCCACGCATACCAGCGAGCTGACGGATCTGCGCAGCAGAACCCCGCGCACCGGAGTCAGCCATCATGTACATCGAGTTGAATGACTCTTGCTCAACTTCGTTGCCGTGACGATCAATGACCTTCTCTTTCGAGAGGTTGGCCATCATCGCCTTGGACACTTCGTCGTTGGCCTTGGACCAAAGGTCGATCACTTTGTTGTACTTCTCACCCTGGGTTACCAGGCCGGAGGCGTACTGCGATTCGATCTCTTTAACTTCCTCGGTGGCGGCGTCAATGATGCGCGCCTTCTCATCCGGGATAACGAAGTCGTTTACACCAATCGACACACCAGAGATGGTCGAATAGGCAAAACCGGTATACATCAGCTGATCAGCGAAGATCACGGTGTCTTTCAAGCCAACGGTGCGGTAGCACTGGTTGATCAGCTTGGAGATCGCCTTCTTCTTCATCGAATGGTTGACCACGTCATACGACAGGCCATCCGGAACGATCTGGAACAGCAGGGCACGGCCGACAGTGGTGTCGACGATACGGGTGTTCTTGGTGATGGTGCCGTCGCGATCTTTGATCACTTCGTTGATGCGCACTTTAACGCGAGCATGCAGCGAGGCTTGGCCACCACGGAAAACCCGGTCTACTTCCTGCAGATCCGCGAAAACACGACCTTCGCCTTTGGCGTTGATCGCCTCACGGGTCATGTAATACAGACCCAATACAACGTCCTGAGAAGGAACGATGATTGGCTCACCGTTAGCTGGCGACAGGATGTTGTTGGTCGACATCATCAGTGCGCGCGCTTCAAGCTGGGCTTCCAGCGTCAGCGGCACGTGAACAGCCATCTGGTCACCGTCGAAGTCAGCGTTGTACGCGGCGCAGACCAGCGGGTGCAGCTGAATCGCTTTACCTTCGATCAAAACCGGTTCAAACGCCTGGATACCTAGACGGTGAAGGGTCGGTGCACGGTTGAGGAGCACGGGGTGTTCGCGAATCACTTCGGCGAGAACGTCCCATACCTCTGGCAGCTCGCGCTCGACCATCTTCTTCGCGGCCTTGATGGTGGTCGCGAGACCACGCATTTCCAGCTTGCCAAAAATGAACGGCTTGAACAGCTCGAGGGCCATCTTCTTCGGTAGACCGCACTGGTGCAGACGCAGGGTCGGGCCCACGGTAATAACCGAACGACCGGAGTAGTCCACGCGCTTTCCGAGCAGGTTCTGCCGGAAACGACCTTGCTTACCCTTGATCATGTCAGCCAAGGATTTCAGCGGCCGCTTGTTCGAGCCCGTGATGGCACGACCGCGACGACCGTTGTCGAGCAGTGCGTCGACCGCTTCTTGCAGCATGCGCTTTTCGTTGCGCACGATGATGTCCGGTGCGGACAGATCGAGCAGGCGCTTAAGGCGGTTGTTACGGTTGATCACCCGGCGATACAGATCATTGAGATCCGAGGTCGCGAAACGACCACCATCCAGCGGAACCAGCGGACGCAGATCTGGCGGCAGAACCGGCAGAACGGTCAACACCATCCACTCAGGCAGGTTACCCGAGCTCAGGAAAGCCTCCATCAGCTTCAAACGCTTGGACAGCTTCTTGATCTTGGTTTCCGAGTTAGTTTGCGGAATTTCTTCGCGCAGACGGCCAATCTCGTGCTCCAGGTCGATGGCGTGCAGCAGTTCCCGAACGGCCTCAGCACCCATACGGGCGTCGAAGTCGTCACCGAACTCTTCGAGGGCTTCGAAGTACTGCTCGTCGTTCAGCAGCTGGCCTTTCTCAAGAGTGGTCATGCCCGGATCAATAACGACGTAGCTCTCGAAATAGAGAACGCGCTCGATATCACGCAGGGTCATGTCCATCAGCAAACCGATACGGCTCGGCAGCGACTTGAGAAACCAGATGTGGGCAACCGGCGAAGCCAGTTCGATGTGCGCCATGCGCTCACGACGAACCTTGGCCAGTGCAACTTCAACGCCGCACTTCTCGCAGATCACGCCGCGATGCTTCAAGCGCTTGTACTTGCCGCACAGGCACTCGTAATCCTTTACTGGGCCAAAGATCTTGGCGCAGAACAGGCCGTCACGCTCAGGCTTGAACGTACGGTAGTTGATGGTTTCCGGCTTTTTAACTTCACCGAACGACCACGAACGGATCATCTCAGGCGAGGCCAATCCGATACGGATGGCGTCAAACTCTTCGACTTGACCCTGGTTTTTCAGCAAATTCAGTAGGTCTTTCAAGGCCTTTCCTCCTGGCGGAGCTGGCGATGGAGCAAAGTGCTCCACCACCGATTCGCGTCACGTGTTATTCGGTTTCCAGATCGATGTCGATAGCCAGCGAACGGATTTCTTTGATCAGTACGTTGAAGGACTCGGGCATGCCCGGCTCCATACGGTGATCACCGTCCACGATGTTTTTATACATCTTGGTACGGCCGTTCACGTCATCCGACTTCACGGTCAGCATTTCCTGCAGGGTGTAGGCGGCGCCGTAAGCTTCCAACGCCCAGACCTCCATTTCCCCGAAGCGCTGACCACCGAACTGCGCCTTACCACCCAGCGGCTGCTGAGTAACCAGGCTGTAGGAACCCGTGGAACGCGCGTGCATCTTGTCGTCCACCAGGTGGTTCAGTTTCAGCATGTACATGTAGCCAACGGTGGTCGGACGCTCAAACAGGTTGCCGGTACGACCGTCAACCAGCTGCATCTGACCGCTCTCTGGCAGATCCGCCAATTTGAGCATGGCCTTGATCTCAGTTTCCTTGGCACCGTCGAACACCGGAGTGGCCATCGGCACACCGCCACGCAGGTTCTTCGCCAGGTTGAGGATTTCCTGATCGCTCAGTTCATCCAGATTTTCCTGACGGCCACCGATCTCGTTGTAGATCTGCTGCATAAATTTACGCAGCTCGGAGACCTTGCGCTGCTCTTCGAGCATGCGGTTGATCTTCTCGCCCAGGCCTTTGGCCGCGAGGCCCAGGTGGGTTTCAAGGATCTGCCCGACGTTCATACGCGACGGTACGCCCAGCGGGTTGAGAACGATGTCGACCGGCGTACCGTTGACGTCATGCGGCATGTCTTCAACCGGCATGATCACCGAGACCACACCCTTGTTACCGTGACGACCGGCCATCTTGTCGCCCGGCTGGATGCGGCGACGGATTGCCAGATAGACCTTGACGATCTTCAGCACACCTGGAGCCAGGTCATCGCCCTGCTGCAGCTTGCGCTTCTTGTCTTCGAACTTGTCGTCGAGCAGCTGACGGCGGTCGGAGATATAGGCCTGGGCCTTTTCCAACTGCTCGTTCAGCGCATCATCTGCCATGCGTAGCTTGAACCACTGGCCGCGTTCAAGACCGTCGAGGAACTCGTCGGTGACGTCAGCGCCTTTCTTCAGGCCCGCGCCGCCTTCAGCTTTCTTGCCAACCAGGGCGGAACGCAGACGCTCGAAAGTTGCACCTTCAACAATGCGGAACTCTTCGTTGAGGTCCTTACGGATCTCGTCGAGCTGGCTCTTCTCAATCGACAGTGCGCGAGCATCACGCTCAACGCCGTCGCGGGTGAAGACCTGCACGTCGATAACAGTCCCTTTGGTGCCAGTCGGCACACGCAGGGAGGTATCCTTAACGTCGGACGCCTTCTCACCGAAGATCGCACGCAGGAGTTTTTCTTCTGGCGTCAGCTGGGTTTCGCCTTTAGGCGTGACCTTGCCAACCAAAATGTCACCTGGGCCCACTTCAGCGCCGACATACACGATGCCTGCTTCGTCCAGCTTGTTCAGCGCAGACTCACCAACGTTCGGAATGTCGGAAGTGATTTCTTCCGAGCCGAGCTTGGTGTCACGCGCCACACAGGTCAGTTCCTGAATGTGGATGGTGGTGAAACGATCTTCTTGCACCACGCGCTCGGAGAGACAGATGGAGTCTTCGAAGTTGTAACCATTCCACGGCATGAACGCGACGCGCATGTTCTGCCCCAACGCCAGTTCACCCATGTCGGTGGACGGACCATCGGCCAGGATGTCGCTGCGCTCAACCTTGTCACCTTTACTTACCAGCGGACGCTGATTGATGCAGGTGTTCTGGTTGGAACGGGTGTATTTAGTCAGGTTGTAGATGTCGACACCGGCTTCGCCAGTCTCAACTTCGTCATCATTGACGCGAACCACAACACGGCTGGCATCGACCGAATCGATCACACCGCCACGACGAGCCACGACGCAAACGCCGGAGTCGCGCGCTACGTTGCGCTCCATGCCGGTACCCACCAGCGGCTTGTCAGCACGCAGCGTTGGTACAGCTTGGCGCTGCATGTTCGAACCCATCAACGCACGGTTGGCGTCGTCGTGCTCGAGGAACGGGATCAACGAAGCAGCAACCGAAACCACCTGCTTAGGTGATACGTCCATCAAGGTGACATCTTCAGGCGCTTTAACGGTGAATTCGTTGAGGTGACGAACGGCCACCAACTCATCAACCAGCTGACCTTTGTTGTTCATGGTCGCCGAAGCTTGGGCGATCACGTGATCGGCCTCTTCAATGGCGGACAGGAACACGATTTCGTCGGTGACCAGGGTGTCTTTCACCACCCGGTACGGGCTCTCGAGGAAGCCATACTGGTTGGTGCGCGCATAGGCCGCCAACGAGTTGATCAGACCAATGTTCGGACCTTCCGGCGTTTCGATCGGGCACACACGGCCGTAATGGGTCGGGTGTACGTCGCGGACTTCGAAGCCTGCACGCTCACGGGTCAGACCGCCCGGGCCAAGAGCCGATACACGGCGCTTGTGGGTGATCTCGGAGAGCGGGTTGTTCTGGTCCATAAACTGCGAGAGCTGGCTGGAACCGAAGAACTCTTTAACGGCAGCCGCAACTGGCTTGGCGTTAATCAGATCCTGCGGCATCAGGCCTTCGCTTTCAGCCATCGAAAGACGCTCTTTGACCGCACGCTCAACACGCACCAGACCAACGCGGAACTGATTCTCGGCCATTTCGCCTACGCAGCGAACACGACGGTTACCGAGGTGGTCGATGTCATCGACAATGCCTTTGCCGTTACGGATATCGACCAGGGTCTTGAGGACCGCAACGATATCTTCCTTGCTCAGCACGCCCGAACCTTCGATCTCGGCACGACCGATACGACGGTTGAACTTCATCCGGCCTACGGCCGACAGGTCGTAACGCTCGGGGCTGAAGAACAGGTTGTTGAATAGCGTCTCGGCAGCATCCTTGGTAGGCGGCTCGCCAGGACGCATCATGCGGTATATCTCGACCAGCGCTTCCAACTGATTGGTGGTGCTGTCGATCTTTAACGTATCAGAGATGAACGGACCGCAATCGATGTCGTTGGTGTACAACGTTTCGATGCGAACCACCTGAGCCTTGACCACATTGGCCAAAATCTCTGGGTTCAGCTCGGTGTTGCACTCAGCAATGATTTCGCCGGTAGCCGGGTGCACGATGACCTTGGCCGAAGTGCGGCCAATCAGGTAATCGATGGGCACTTCCAGCTCTTTAATACCGGCTTTTTCCAGCTGGTTGATATGGCGCGCGGTAATCCGACGGCCTTGCTCAACGATGACCTTGCCCTTCTCATCGTTTATGTCGATGACGGCAATTTCACCACGCAGACGCTGCGGTACCAGTTCCAGGTTGAGGGTCTCACCCTTCACATGGAATACGTTGGTCGCATAGAAGGCGTCGAGCACTTCTTCAGTACCGTAGCCCAGCGCGCGCAGCAGCACGGAAGCCGGCAGCTTGCGACGACGATCGATCCGCACGAATACCGCGTCTTTCGGATCGAACTCAAAGTCCAACCACGAACCACGGTAAGGAATGATCCGCGCCGAATACAACAACTTACCCGAGCTGTGCGTCTTGCCACGGTCGTGGTCGAAGAACACACCTGGGGAGCGGTGCAGCTGGGAAACGATCACACGCTCAGTACCATTGATAACAAAGGTACCGTTCTCGGTCATGAGCGGAATCTCGCCCATGTACACTTCTTGCTCTTTGATGTCCTTGATCGCTTTGTTCGACGATTCTTTGTCGAAAATGATCAGACGGACTTTGACTCGCAGCGGCACGGCATAGGTTACGCCGCGCAGCGTACATTCCTTGACATCAAAAGCCGGCTCGCCCAGGCGATAACCGACATACTCCAGAGCAGCATTGCCGGAATAGCTGATGATCGGGAAAACAGACTTGAAGGCCGCATGCAGTCCAATGTCGCGGAACTGGTCCTTGGTCGCCCCTGCCTGCAGGAATTCGCGATACGAATCCAGCTGGATAGCCAAGAGATAAGGCACATCCATAACATCCGGCAACTTGCTAAAGTCCTTGCGGATACGTTTTTTCTCAGTATATGAGTAAGCCATCAGCGTTCCCCAGCTTGGTCACCTGCTTATTTGGCCCCTCCGACGGGAGTTGCCAGAAACTCTTGCAAACCCTAAGTTTGCACCGCCATAACGGGCGGGTATTTCACATTCTCGCTCGACCTGTCATTCGTCGACCTAGAACGGAAAAAGGCCGGTGGCAAAAGCCACCAGCCATCAGCCTTACGCGTGTCGCTTCGGCTGTAGACGCAAGGTCGTCGCTTACTTGAGCTCGACTTTGGCGCCAGCTTCTTCCAAAGCTGCTTTAGCTTTGTCAGCTGCGTCTTTCGATACAGCTTCCAGAACCATTGCCGGAGCACCATCAACTACTGCCTTGGCTTCTTTCAGGCCCAGACCGGTCAGCTCGCGAACAGCCTTGATCACGTTAACTTTCTTCTCGCCAGTTTCGAGCAACATGACGTTGAATTCAGTTTGCTCTTCAACAACGGCAGCGGCAGCAGCTGGGCCAGAAGAGGCAACAGCAGCGGTAACGCCAAAGGTTTCTTCCATTGCTTTGATCAGTTCAACAACTTCCAGAACGGTTTTCTGGCCGATTGCTTCGATGATTTGTTCGTTAGTCAGAGACATGACTTTAAATCCTGTATTGGGGTGACAGCCTACGCAGCCATCAAATTAAACATATGATTTTGAAAGAATTTACGATGCCTTAGGCAGCGGTAGCTTCTTTCTGGTCGCGAATGGCCGCCAGAGTACGAGCCAGCTTGCTGGTAGCGCCTTGAATCACGCTCATCAGCTTCGCAATAGCTTCGTCGCGAGTCGGCAGCGAAGCCAACACGTCGATCTCGTTTGCTGCGAGGAACTTGCCCTCAAACGCAGCTGCCTT
>JAGGNC010000238.1 GCA_017886405.1 Pseudomonas sp.
TGCCACAAGAGCCACCACACCATGAATGCCATGGGCCATGACGTGCCGACGCTGGTGGGCGTCGATCACCGCGATATGACGCGTAAGATCGCCAAAATCATCCCGGATTACATGGTGATGGGCGAGCGCGGTATGGCGGATATGGCAGAAATGCAGATGCCGCTGCCGGCCAACACCGCACCGATGATGACCGGCGACGGTCCCTTTGGCTCGGTGGAAATGGGCGGCATGTTCACCGTGCTCAAGGTGCGTAAGGACCAGCCTGCGGGTGATTACAGCAACCCTGGCTGGTTCAACCATCCGCCTGGCACGGTGGCCCATGAATGGACGGGCGAGCTGGCTAAGCCTGCGCGCTCAAACGAGGCAGGCGGGCAGTCGATGCCGCTCAAACAACCTATTAACGAACCGATCGAAGTGCAGGTGCGCAAACCCAGTGCGCATACCGGTCACTGATAAGAAATGCCTTTTTAGGAGAGGCTTTAGCCGCGCGCGTGGCGTGTTTCGTCGCGGCTAAAGCCCCTCCCACGTAGGTTGTCGAGTTTGAGGAGATGGATCAATGAAACAGACACATGCTTTACCAATAGCCCTGCTCTGGGTTGGTCTGTTGCTTAGCGGTCCAGCGCTGGCCCACAACGATAAACACACCGCACAGCCCAGCGCGGCCGTGATCAAAGAGCAGAAGCCTTGGGGCATCGCCGGTGATCGTGAACAGATCAGCCGCACCATCGAGATTAGCATGAGCGATCAGATGCGTTTTACCCCAGACCAGCTGGAGATCAAACAGGACGAAACCATCCGCTTTGTGCTCCGCAACGAGGGCAAGTTGCTGCATGAGTTTGTGCTCGGCACCCGCAAGGAGCTGGATGCGCACGCGGCGATGATGGTCAAATTTCCCACGATGCAGCACGACGAGCCCTATATGGCTCACGTCGCGCCGGGCAAGCGCGGGGAAATTATCTGGACATTCAATCGGGCAGGCGACTTTGAGTTCGCCTGTCTGATTGCCGGTCATTACCAGGCCGGCATGGTCGGTCAAATTCGCGTGCTGGCTGAATAACGTTTTACCCAATCGAGAGGAATCAAAATGAAAAAGCTATTAAATGCGCTCGCTATGGTCGGTATGTTGAGCGGTACAGCCTTCACCACGGTTCACGCAGCTGAAACAGCGTCCAGCAATGCGGTGGCCATGAGTCAGGCAGAAGTACGCAAAATCGATATGGCTAACCAGAAAATCACCCTGCGCCATGGCCCCTTAGCCAACCTGGGCATGCCGCCGATGACCATGGTGTTTACCGTGCAGGATGCCACTCAGCTTGAAGGGCTGAACGTGGGTGACAAGGTGCAGTTTGTGGCGCAACAGCAGGGCAGCCAGTTTGTTGCAACCGAGTTGACGCCTGCGCCATAAGGGTTGAGCGGGGCCGTTAAACGGCCCCATTTGCCTCGTTAGGCTGTCGCAAAGCGTTCGTTCAAATAGGCAATGATCGCCTTGTACGCTCTGCGCCAGGCGGTCTGGCCGTTTTCAATGGCCGCCCGCCGCTCTAGTGGCCTGTGTGGCTCGTTCAATTAGTCAATTTAGGCGCCTGAGGCCCTGATACTGCGTTGCTGCTCCTCGCCATAGCCAGCTATGACTCGTCACAGCGCCTTGTCTCAGTACCTCATTCATCCGAACTTGAGTTAACCAACTAGCCGTACAGGCCACTAGTCTCGCGGTTTTGAATCGCCTGCTGCTTGATCAGCCGGCGTCAGCACAGACGCTGATGCTATTGCCGGCTTAAGTGGTGCAGCGAACAGACCCGCAGCCTTGCCGCGACGGATTATCTTCGATGAAACGCTGAATGTTGCCTGTGTTCATTGTTGATGAAATCAGGCGATAGGCTTCCACCGGGGAGATTCATGTGGCGCCGCCAGTCATTTTAAATTTTTAGCGAGGAGCAATTCTTCGCTTGACCTTGCCACGATGGTAAGGATGAAAGTTGAATCATCAACCACTGCTCTTAAAGGAGCGCGCGATGACTACCTTCGAAGTAAAAGACATGACCTGCGGACACTGCACAAACGCTATTACCCAGGCCGTGCTGGCCTTAGACCCAGCAGCCAACGTGCAGATCGACCTGCCATCGCACCGGGTAAAAATCGAGTCAGCAAGCGCCGAAGCTGATCTTAGCCAGGCTATTGAGAAGGCTGGCTACTCTCCCGTCGCGACCACTCCCGAACCAGCACCTTCCGCGCCGATCAAAAAGACCAAGGGCGGTTGCTGCTGCAATTGAGCAGCGCCAAGCCAGCGCATTTTCATCGGTCAATGCGCCCCGACCATAGCGATGCAAGTTGACCCAACCGCACGGAGATAGTCATGAACACTAAAAAACTGGTAACCGCACTCGCTCTCGTATTTGTTGCCGGCGCCCATGCCGCCACTCCAGTCAGCTCTGGTGAACAACTAATCCAACAACCGGTTGAGGCGGCTTCTGCCGCACAGCCTGATGCCGCGAAGATTGAGCAGCAGACTAAGGCTATGTTGGAGATGCACGAAAAAATGATGGCTGCCACGACACCTGAAGCGCGTGCCGCGTTGATGCCAGAAGGCATGGCGTCCATGCAGGACGGCATGGTGATGATGGGCCAAATGCGCCGGGGCATGCCCATGGGTAATCACATGGG
>JAGGNC010000239.1 GCA_017886405.1 Pseudomonas sp.
TCCGAACGGTATCGGTAAAACCACTCTACTGCGCACCTTGGTCGGCGAACTGACCCCGGATGCCGGTAGCGTAAAGTGGACCGACAGTGCGGAGCTGGGCTACTACGCCCAAGACCACGCCCACGACTTCGAACGCGACGACACCCTGTTCGATTGGATGGGCCAGTGGACCACCGGCGAGCAGATAATCCGCGGCACGCTGGGGCGCATGCTGTTCTCTAACGATGACATCCTCAAGTCAGTAAAAGTCATCTCCGGTGGTGAGCAAGGCCGCATGTTGTTCGGCAAGCTGATCCTGCAAAAGCCTAACGTGCTGATCATGGACGAACCGACCAACCACTTGGACATGGAATCCATCGAAGCGCTGAACCTGGCGCTGGAAAACTACCCAGGCACGCTGATTTTCGTCAGCCATGACCGTGAATTCGTCGGCTCTTTGGCCACGCGTATTATCGAGCTGTCAGCCAACGGCATCACCGACTTCAGCGGTACCTACGACGACTACCTGCGCAGCCAGGGTGTGATCGTTTAACGCTGGCGATAACAAAAAACGCCCCGTTTGCACAACCTGCGAACGGGGCGTTTTTGTTTGGCGCGGCTGGACTCAGGCGTAGTGGCGGCTCAGAAAATCCAGTAACAGTTGGTTAACTTGTTCTGCCTGCTCGTTTTGAATCCAGTGCCCGCAGTCTTTGAGCACATGCTGCTCTAGCTGGGTGATGCGTTTGGGCATCTGCTTGAGGGTGTAAGCCTCCAGCGTGCCGACCGGGTCCATGTCGCCGAGCAAGAACAGCGCCGGTTGCTCGATCTGCCGCTCGGCCAATGCCTCGGTGCGCTGCCAGTTACGTTCGAAGTTACGATACCAGTTCAACGCCCCATAAAAGCCGCGGCCCTCAAACGTCTGCAGGTAGTGTTCGAATGCCTCGCTGTCACACCAGGCCGGCAGCGTACCGGGGTCGTGCATGCCGTCAAACAGCCCTGCCCCTGCGGGCTTTTCTTGCAGAAAGTGATCCTTGGGGACAGCTGCCGAGGTGTTGTGCATCATCATGCGCAGGGTGCGCGGTAGATCAGCATCCATCTCTGCTTCAGCGACGCCAGGCTCTTGGAAATGCAGAATGTAATGAAAGCGCTCGGCATACAGCTGGCGCATGATGCCGATGGCTGGCTGCTTGGGTCGCCCGCCAAACGGCACCGCCATGCCGACAACCGCTTTCACCCGCGCAGGTTCAAGCAAGGCCAGGTGCCAGGCAATCGGCGCGCCCCAGTCGTGACCGACCACACACGCTTCATGCTGACCAAGTTGATCCATGGCGGCCTGAATATCGGCGCAGATCGTTATCAC
The DNA here is from genome assembly GCA_017886405.1 of Pseudomonas sp. GTDB lineage: Bacteria > Pseudomonadota > Gammaproteobacteria > Pseudomonadales > Pseudomonadaceae > Aquipseudomonas. Next base: position 1,340 of record JAGGNC010000239.1, read on the forward strand.
GTCGTAGGCGGCAGGATCACGCGGCGCAGTACTCTGGCCATAGCCGCGCATCTCCGGAATCAGCACCCGATAACCTGCTGCAGCAAGAGGTGCAATCTGCTGTCGCCAGGAGTGCCAGCACTCGGGAAAGCCGTGCAGCAACCAGACCGGGCGACCCGCGACGGGGCCCGCGCTATAAAGGCTCAGGTCGATACCGTTAACCTGGAGAATGTGATGTTCAAGCTGATTCATGTGCGCCTCCATTAACCGAGACCACTATGACAAAGGCGCACCCGAAGATGCGCCTTTATTGATCTGCCGAATACAGCTTAAGCACTCAAGGCTGCGCCGTGCTCCAGTCGATCCATTGCAACTGCCAGGTCGCCAGAATCAACAAGCCGAAGCCGATGCGGTACCAGGCGAACACTGCATAACTGTGCTTGGCGATAAAGCTGAGCAGCGCCCGTACTGCAATCATGGCGAAGATAAACGAGGTGACAAAGCCGATGGCAAACACCGGCAGATCACTGGCCTCGAACAGGTCGCGGTACTTGTAGCCGGAGTACACCGCGGCCCCCACCATGGTTGGCATGGCGAGGAAAAATGAAAACTCGGTCGCCGCCTTGCGCGATAAACCGAACAACAGACCGCCGATAATCGTTGCACCCGAGCGTGAAGTACCTGGAATCATCGCCAGGCACTGGGCGAAACCAATCTTCAGTGCATCTTGCCAAGTCATATCATCCACGCTTTCGGCATGCACCAGGTGCTGGCGCCGCTCGGCCCAGAGCATGATCACCCCGCCCACCACCAGCGCTAAGGCCACTGTGATCGCGTTGAACAGGTAATGATGAATGAGGTCGGCAAACAACACGCCCAGCGCTACGGCCGGCAGAAAAGCAATCAGCAGATTCGCGGTGAAACGTTGCGCCTGGGGCTCTTTGGGCAGGCCCCGCACGATGTCGAAGATCTTGCGCCGGTACTCCCATACGACCGCTAAAATCGCCCCCAGCTGGATAATGATATTGAAGGCCATCGCCCGCTCGCCGCCAAAACCAATGAGGTCGGCCACAATGATCTGGTGCCCGGTACTGGAAATCGGCAGAAACTCGGTAAGGCCTTCAACAATGCCCAGAATCAATGCCTGAACGGCAACCCAAAGATCCATCCCCACTCCTAAATGCGCAGCTTAGCCGGTACAAACAGCAAACATGATGACGAATCCACAATAGCGTGGCAGACAGTTGTGCTTTAAAAGAATCTCTGCCGGACAGAAAAAATCACATACTTATACCGGTAATGCCGCAAATCCTATCAGAGATGGCGTATGTCACGTTGTTTTAGCAGGTGCGCGTAACTGAAAAACCTCATGGAATAGCTGGCTTACAAATCGATCTGAGTAATTGGCCATCAAGCAAGCCTTTTAGGCAGGTGCTACCCTTAGGATGATCGCATATCGGCGCATCGATCTAATTGCCCTTACACGCTTCCACCGCCTGCGCAACGCTGCAACAATCGTGTGTGATGTACGACATCAGCCTTACTGTCAGCCAGTCACATAACAACGCCTCGGCGGTGCAAAACCCAGTGATGCCAGGTAACACCAAGTCAGCTAAACCTGCTGTTTGGCCGTTTAGGGTATGAGAAATAAATGACCAGTATGGAACACCAGGAAGTCGACCTAAGCAAACCGCAGAACCAGGACCTGATCTGGAACCTGGACAGCATTGCCCGGCGCGAGCTGGCAGAGCGGTTTATCACGCTGTTCGAGAACCGCCTGTGCGTTTACTCGGAGTCCACACGCCAGCTCTATACCAACTACGACCTGCATTTCCCCAGCGACTTGGGGCGCAAGATGGTGGTGCTGCCCAACCCCTACGCATTCCACGACACGTTGCATGGCATAGAAGCGCATGCCGTGCGCAAGACTGGGCTCTGCGTGCTGCCAGGGGTGGTATTTAACAAGCCAGGCCTGCTGCTGACCACCATGATCAACGACGGTGGCCCTGCGCCTAAAACCATGCCATTTAAACCGGCGCTTGCGCAGATCATTAGCAACCAGAAAAAAGCGGGTGATGTCTTCCTGCCAATTATGATGAAAGGTGATTTGCGCGAGTTCGACCAGAAGTTGCCCTACATCCACCTGCACCGCCTGCAGATCAGCCGCTTGACGCGTTTGTCCACCTTCGAGCGCGACGATATCCAGCAGACCATCACGCGTAAACTGCTCACGCTCTATCGCCAGGCCGATAGCCTTAGCTGTTAGTAGGCCGACTGGTTTGCCCATAAAAAAACAGGCCCTCGTTACCGCGAGCCTGCTTTTTTTGTTTTTAACCAGTAAATAGCAGTGGGCGGGTCTCGCTATTGCTGACTTACCCAAAATACTGCAGTGGCGACAAAAATCACAATCAAGGCAAATATAGCCTTGGCATCTACCACGCTATCCGCGTTATTCGGCTCGCTGTGTTCGGTCATGGACTGCCTCTCTTGTTGTATTTATGGGTAATCGACTTTTGCAGTTAAGACCAGCCTATCGGTTTACTCAAGTCCTACAGCTATGTCCAACAGCTCACTTATCTCTTTAAGTTCTTTCCATATAATCAAACAGCACTTTTGCGCATAACCCTGAGCTGGTATCTTCCTCCGCCTCCGCCAGGACTGCGCGGCCGTGCGCGCTGATTAGCTGTAAAAAGCCTGACAACAGGACACCACATGTACGTATACGACCAGTACGACCAACAAATCGTTGAGGATCGCGTCAAGCAGTACCGCGATCAAACCCGCCGCTACCTGGCTGGCGAACTGAGCGGAGAAGAATTTCGCCCGCTGCGCCTGCAAAATGGCCTGTATATCCAGCGCTATGCGCCGATGCTGCGCGTGGCTGTGCCGTACGGCCTGATGTCATCCGCGCAAGTACGCATGATGGCCAAGATTGCTCGTGACTACGATAAGGGTTACGCCCACATCAGCACCCGCCAGAATGTGCAGTTCAATTGGCCAGAGCTGGAAGATGTTCCGGATATCCTCGCCGAGCTGGCCACCGTGCAGATGCATGCGATTCAGACCAGCGGCAACTGCATCCGTAACACCACCACCGACCAGTTCGCCGGTGTGGCCAAGGATGAAATCATCGATCCTCGCCACTGGTGCGAAATCATCCGCCAGTGGTCGACCTTCCACCCTGAGTTCACTCACCTGCCACGCAAGTTCAAGATTGCAGTCAACGGTGCAGTCAGCGACCGTGCGGCTATCGAAGTGCACGATATCGGCCTGGAAGCAGTTCAGAACGACGCAGGTGACTTGGGCTTCCGTGTTTCCGTCGGTGGCGGCCTGGGCCGAACGCCGATCGTCGGTAGCTTTATCAACGAATTCTTGCCGTGGCAGCACCTGATCAGTTACCTCGATGCCATCTTGCGTGTGTACAACCGCTATGGCCGTCGTGATAACAAATACAAAGCGCGCATTAAAATTCTGGTCAAGGCACTGACACCAGCCGTGTTCGCCGAGCGAGTGAATGCTGAGTGGGCCCACCTGAAAGACGGCCCTACCACCCTGACCGAAGCTGAAGTGGCGCGCGTAGCCGCCCACTTTATCGACCCTGCCTATCAGACGCTGACAGATCAAGATGCTGCCTTGGCCACTCTGGATGCCGAGCACCCAGGCTTTGCCCGCTGGCGTCAGCGCAACACCTTCGCCCACAAGAAGCCAGGCTATGTCGCTGTTACCCTGTCGCTGAAACCAACAGGCGTGGCGCCGGGTGATGTCACCGACAAGCAGTTTGATGCCATCGCTGACCTAGCTGAGCGCTTCAGCTTTGGCGAAGTACGCAACAGTCATAACCAGAACATCATTCTGGCTGATGTCGAACAAACGCAGCTGTTTAGCCTCTGGGGCGAGTTGCGTGAACATGGTTTCGCCACGCCAAACGTAGGCCTGCTGACCGACATCATCTGCTGCCCAGGCGGCGACTTCTGCTCCCTGGCCAACGCCAAGTCGATCCCGATTGCCGAAGCCATTCAGCGCCGTTTCGATGACTTGGATTACCTGTTTGACATCGGCAATATCGACCTGAACATCTCCGGTTGCATGAACGCCTGCGGCCACCACCACGTTGGCCATATCGGCATTCTTGGTGTGGACAAGAAAGGTCAGGAGTTCTATCAGGTGTCGCTGGGCGGCAGCTCAGGCCGTGATGCCAGCTTGGCAAAAATTCTTGGCCCATCCTTCGCCGAAGCGGACATGGCGGATGTCATCGACAAGATCGTCAAGGTCTATGTCGAGCAGCGCAATGAAGAAGAGAGTTTCCTCGAGACCTTCCGCCGTATCGGCGTAGACCCGTTCAAGGAGCGCGTATATGCAGCGAATCATTAAGAACGGCCAACTGATCGATGAAAGCTGGCACCTTCTACCGAAGGACGCCACCCTGGACGGTATCTCCAACTGTGACGACCTGATCGTGCCACTGGCCCTCTGGGTCGAGCACAGCACCGCACTCAAGGCCCGTGATGGTGGCCTTGGCGTGTGGCTGGAAGCCGGTGAGGAAATCGAAGAAATCGCCGAGCAACTGGACAACTTCCAGGTCATCGCGCTGAACTTCCCGGCCTTTACCGATGGCCGCCATTGCTCCACCGCCTACCTGTTGCGCAACCGTTACGGTTACACCGGTGAAGTGCGCGCCATCGGCGACGTACTGCGCGATCAGCTGTTCTCTTACCTGCGCGTGGGCTTCGATGCCTTTGCTCTGCGTGAGGACAAAGACGCACTCGACGCCTTGAACGCCTTCGCGGAATTCAGCGAGGTCTATCAGGCCTCCACAGACCAGCCACTGCCACTGTTCCGCCGCCGCGCCTGATCAGTCAGCCACTAAAAAGCCCCGCAATGCGGGGCTTTTCTATAGGTGCATGATAAGCCAAGGCGCCGTAGGTAACTAAAATCCTCAAGGCTGCCCGATGCAACTGAGCAACCGCCGTAGCTGTGTAGCCGGAACCTTTTATACCGAATAGACAGTACTGAGCGTGGGCGGAAGGCGGATGTAAATCCGCCCCCTTCTCAAGCCCAATATAGGCGCTGATCAGCGAACGGCTTCAAATAGCCCGGTTGCGCCCATGCCGCCACCGACACACATGGTGACGATGCCGTAACGCAGGTTGCGCCGCTGCAGTTCGCGCACCAGATGGCCAACCTGGCGTGAGCCGGTCATGCCGAACGGGTGGCCGATGGAGATCGAGCCGCCGTTGACGTTGTACTTGGCGTTGTCGATCTCCAGCCGGTCGCGGGCGTACAGGCACTGCGAAGCAAAGGCTTCATTGAGCTCCCACAGATCGATGTCGGCGATGCTCAGCCCCTTGGCCTTGAGCAGCTTGGGCACGGAGAACACCGGACCGATGCCCATTTCATCTGGCTCACAACCAGCGGCCACAAACCCCCTAAAAAAGGCCAGTGGCTGCAGACCCAATTCGATGGCTTTTTCCAGACTCATGACCAGGGTCATCGAAGCACCGTCGGACAATTGCGAAGCATTGCCGGCAGTTACCGATCCATCATCGGCGAACACCGGCTTGAGCGCAGCCAGACTTTCCAGGGTGGTGTCGGCACGGTTGCAGTCGTCGTGTGCAACGATGCCGTCGACAATGCTCTTCTCACCCGTAGCCTTGTCTTCGACCTGGTACTTGACGTGCATCGGCGCGATTTCATCGTCGAACAGGCCAGCTGCCTGAGCCTGAGCTGTGCGCTGCTGGCTTTGCAGGGCATAGGCATCCTGGGCTTCGCGGCTGACGTTATAGCGACGCGCGACGATCTCGGCCGTTTGGCCCATGGGGTAATAGATGCCGGGCACATCCTTCTGCAGGATCGGGTTGAACAGATTCTGCGTGTTCATACTTTTCAAGGTCATGGTGATCGACTCAACGCCGCCTGCCACGATCACATCGCTACAACCCGATGCCACCTGGTTGGCGGCAATCGCGATGGCCTGAAGGCCAGACGAGCAGTAGCGGTTGAGCGTCATGCCCGCCACGTTGGTGCCCAAGCCCGAAAGCACGGCCACATTGCGGCCGATATTCATGCCCTGAGCGCCTTCATTGGAACCGGCGCCGACGATGCAGTCATCCACCAGCGCCGGATCGATGCCGGTGCGCGCCAGCAATGCATTGACGCAGTGAGCGGCCATGTCATCTGGACGGGTCAGATTGAACTTGCCGCGGAAGGACTTGGCCAAACCAGTTCGTACGCTGTCAACGATCACCACTTCACGCATGCTGCACCTCATTGTTATTAGTTTGTGTTCTGTTGCGACGGAGAATAAATCTGGACAACCTCACTCTACGACGATAATCCATCAATCGTATGCGCGACCATCCTTTTACCTATGTGACAGGTTCACTCAGTCCTTGGCGAAAGCCGCTTCAAGCGCCTCATTGATAGTGCGCAGCACCTTGATTCTGGCAAAGCGCTTGTCATTGGCTTCCACCAGCGTCCAAGGCGCAATTTCCGTGCTGGTGCGGTCAACCATATCGCCCACCGCATCGCGGTAAAGCGGCCACTTCTCGCGATTGCGCCAATCATCTTCGGTGATCTTGAAACGCTTGAAGGGAATCTGTTTGCGTGCATTGAAGCGCTCCAACTGGGTTTGCTGATCAATCGACAACCAGAACTTCACCAGCACCACGCCGGCATCAATAAGCTGCTCTTCAAAGTCATTGATCTCGCCATAAGCACGCAGCCAGTCACCCGAACTGCAGAAGCCTTCGACACGTTCCACCAGCACCCGGCCATACCAAGAGCGATCAAATACAGTGAACTTGCCTCGCGCTGGGATATGGCGCCAGAAACGCCACAGATAGGGTTGCGCGCGCTCCTCCTCGGTCGGCGCGGCAACTGGCACGATGCGGTACTGACGCGGATCGAGCGCACCAATCACCCGACGAATCGCCCCGCCCTTGCCTGCCGCATCATTGCCTTCGAACACCGCGACCAGTGAATGTCGGCGCATGCGTTTATCACGCATCAAGCTAGAAAGCCGCGCCTGCTCAATGACCAATTGCTGGTTGTAGCTATCCTTGTCCAGCGCTTGGCTCATATCCAGGCTATCGAGCAGGCCACGTTCATCCAGACTGGAAGTCAACGGCGCAGCGTGGGGATGAGGGAGCGGCCGCTCTTGAGTTTTCAGCGCCGCTTGCAGACCATCGAGCAAGATGCGCCCCACCGTTAGACTGCGGTAATACTCATCCACGCCCTCCACCACATACCAAGGCGCGTAATCACGGCTGGTCCGGCGCAACAAGCGCTCACCGACACGCACGAATTTGTCGTAGGTTTTTGACTGCTGCCAGTCCAGCGGGCTGATCCGCCAGCTGTGTAGCGGATCATCCTGAAGCGCTTTAAGTCGCGCTTTCATATGTTCTTTGGAGAGGTGAAACCAGAACTTGAAGATCAGCGTGCCTTCGTCGCAGAGCATGCGCTCCATCCCCAACGTGGTATCGATGGCCTGGTCGAGCACAGCATTCTTGATTCGTTTATGCACCCGGCCGCGGAGCATCTGGCTGTACCAGTTGCCAAAGAAAACACCGATGCGACCCTTGGGCGGCAATTGCCGCCAGTAACGCCAGGCCGGCGGGCGGGCCAGCTCCTCATCAGTCTGCTCGTCAAAGGTGTGAACCTGAATCAGCCGCGCATCCATCCACTCATTCAGCAGCTTGACTGTCTCCCCCTTCCCCGCGCCCTCAATGCCATCAATCAGGATAAGCACGGCAAAGCGCCCTTGCTGCTGCAGCTCGTACTGCGCTTCTAACAACGCCTCACGTAATGCAGGCGCCTCGGCTTCGAAGGTGTCTTTATCAATACTGCGGCCGATCTCGGCGGATTCGAACATAGCCTGCTCCCTGACAATATCGTTTGAGCCTAGCGGCAGGCAGTGAGTTTGACTACGACTAACGCCGGGTGATCAAGCCTTGTTTGGCCACTCTTGTCAGCTGGCGCACAGTCTCTTCTAGCTGAATAGATGTTGGCGCCTGAATCACTGCCATATCGAATTGATTGCTGGCAAACCGTGCGAGGGACTCGTCGTCATGCACGAAGTTGCTCAGCAAGGACCGCGGCCCGGCCCAGCACTGGGGCCAGCCGTCGAGGTAACGCAACAGTGTGGGCTGGTGGCTGCCGCCAAGCAGGATGTTCGGATTGCGTTGAGTAAGCCCGCCAGTAATCGGGGCAAGACTGATAAGCGCTTGGGGACTTGTCATGATGGGTCTCCGCCTCATGGATCCGCTGGGCAGCGGTGAGAGGCGACACCGAACCAGCGCTTTAGCGGTATTTCGAAGTCTGCGCAGAGAACTTCTCAGGGCACTGCATACAGCAGGTAACCCGGCGCCCCGCAAGTAGCTGTTTAAATCGGCGCTGATTCAGGATCCTAGAGAAGCCAGCGCAACGCTGTCAAGACGGTGCCAACGCCATCTATGCCCCCTCACATTGATTAATTTGCGCAAATTTCAGTCCCTCTGGTCCAAATGAAGTGCCCAGCACTCAAGCCCAGCAGCAAGCCATTGAGTCTGATTCACCCCTTGCAACGTTTCGCCGCGTAACAACCCAGCCAGTCGATAGCCCGCGAATAACCCACCAGCGCCACGGAAACCCCCGCAACAGAGCTGCTAACGCTCAGCTTCCAATTACTGGCATGGTTTCTGCCAATAAACATGGCCTGACGTATGCGCTGCCGGATGGGCGTTTTAGCTGCATGGATGGCACTGAACTGCCCGATCAACCCTAGCGAGAGCCCACATGATCAACAATAAGACTCTGCTCGCCCTCTATCTGGGAGCCGGATTACTGGCCTCAGCTCCCGCCAACGCCTTCTGGTTTGGCTCCTCTAACTACACCAAAACCAAATATCCCATTGTCCTCAGCCACGGCATGCTCGGGTTCGACAGCCTGCTCGGAGTTGACTACTGGTACGGCATTCCTGCGGCCTTGCGCCGCGATGGTGCCAGCGTTTACGTCACTGAAGTAAGCCAGCTCGACACCTCCGAAGCACGCGGTGAACAGTTGCTAGCCCAGGTCGAAGAAATTGTCGCGATTAGCGGCAAGCCCAAGGTCAACCTGATCGGCCATAGCCATGGCGGTCCGACCATTCGTTATGTCGCCGCCGTCAGCCCTAATCTGGTCGCATCGGCCACCAGCGTCGGGGCGCCGCATAAAGGCTCGGCCACTGCCGACTTTATCCGCCAGGTTTCTCCAGGTTCGCCCGGGGAAACCTTGCTGGCGGGCATCGTCAACGGCCTCGGCACGCTGATCAACTTCCTCTCCGGCAGCTCCAGCACTAGCCCGCAAAACGCTTTAGGCGCTCTGGAATCACTCAATAGCCAAGGCGCGGCACGCTTCAACGCCAAGTTCCCGCAGGGCATCCCCACCACTGCTTGCGGTGAAGGGGCTTACAGTGTGGGTGGCGTGCGCTACTACTCGTGGAGCGGCACCAGCCCGGTGACCAATATCTTCGACCCGAGCGATCTGCTGCTGGGTGCTAGCGCACTGACCTTCATGGGTGAAGCCAATGACGGCCTGGTCGGCCGCTGCAGCTCGCGCATGGGCAAGGTGATTCGCGACAACTACCGGATGAACCATCTCGACGAGGTCAACCAGACACTGGGGCTGACCAGCCTGTTCGAGACCGACCCGGTTACGGTCTATCGCCAGCATGCCAATCGCCTGAAAAACGACGGTCTGTAACGAACTGCCCTGGGGCTGCCCGCAGCCCCAGGCGTATCTGCAC
>JAGGNC010000082.1 GCA_017886405.1 Pseudomonas sp.
ACACAGCGGTGCGCACATCCTGGATGAAGGCGCCGTCAGAATGCATGCCGTACTACATGCCCACTTCATAACGGAGGCGCGGAGTTTTTCAGGGCGCGAGTTGCTTGAGTAATTGCGGCCACTGCGCTTCCCAGCAGCAATGATGATCAAAGGCCGGAATAACCTTGATGGTCAGCGGCGCGCCGGGTGCAAAGCGTGCCGCGTAGGCGTGCGCAATGGAAGGCTTAATGACTGTGTCCTGGCCACCGACAAAATGCGTCTGCGCCAGCGACTGTAATTGCCTCCAGGCATCCGCCGGGTTCAGCGAGCCCTTCAGGGGCGATAAGCGCTTTTCTTGGGTCCAGGTCTGATGATCGAGGTTGCCCGCAACCGTGATCAAGTGCTCAACATCCTGGCGTTGTGCAGCCACCAAACTTGCCACGGCACCGCCGCCGGAATAACCGACTAGCACCAGGCGTTGCGCACCATAACGCTGCTTGAGTTGTTCAATCGCACGGTCACTGGCGTCTATCACATCGCTCGAAAAGCGTTGGTTAGTCCAATATTTACGTTGGCAATTGCGCTGATCTTGGCGCATCACAAACTGACAAGGCCGTGCCAGATAGACGGCTGCGCCAGATGGGTCGCGCAGCGCCAGCTTCAGGGCTACTGGGTTCAAGGGCGTAGGATCGAGAGAGGGTGTTGAGGCGTTCATCCACGCCAAACCATCCCCTTCGATATAGACAGTCAGCGTTGTGACCTGCCCCAGTTCCGGCGGCACGAAAGCTTTCAGCACAAACGCACCGGCATCAAGGCTAATGGGTTGCCAGCCTGCATCACTGGCTATTGATGCTGAAGCCGCGCGCCGCTCGTTTAGGCCTGCTGCTGTGCAGCCGCTCAGTAACAGGGCGAGCAGTAAATAAACGACGCAATGCTCAACGCGAATGAAATAGATAGAGGTCATCAAGCGATTCACGTTAGAGGTATTGGTGTTGGATAGAGCCAGCAGAGGTCCAGAGTAATTATCTTTAAACCAACTCTAGGGCGGATCCAGGGCTGAGTAAATACAACCCTTGTCGGTAGACGTGACACAAAAGCTACCCTCCGGGCGACTGCGCTATCCCGTGTCTTGCATCCAGTGACTAGAGTGCCTCGAAGCGGCTCAAGCGTCGGCGCAACTGGCTGTTTTCGGTGCGAAGTTGCTCCAGCTCATCAAGCAGTTGCAGCGCGAGGGCAACCCCAGACCATTCAATTTGCAACTCGGTTTGTAAGCGCATTGCCCGCTTGGTGATGACCAGAGCGCTGGCGTCAAACTGCCAGTTTTCAGGTGTTGCACCGCTGGGTTCGACGATGCCGAGCTCGACAATTTCTAGCAGGGTCACGTGTGGCAGCTCGATGCACTGGCAGAATTCGTCAATGTTAAGTTGCATGACCGGCGTGCTCATCACAGCCCCCATTCGGTACGCGGATTGAACTCGGCTTTTTCAGCCAGTTTTGTCCACAGGGCGCGCGTTGGCTCGTCGGCATCTGTGGGGATGACAATTTTGAATAGCGCATACAGATCACCTGGCTCGCCGAGCTTGTTGACCAGCCCCTTACCTTTGATCCGTAGCCGTTGTCCGCTTTGCGAGTTGACGGGAATGCGCAGGCTGATTTTACCGTTCAGCGTCGGCAGCATTATTTGCCCACCCAAAGCGGCCTCCCAGGGTGCCAGTGGCACGGTGAGTATGAGGTTGTAGCCCTCGACGTCGAACAGCGGGTGTGGCACCAGGCGAATAATCAGATACAGGTCACCATTCGCTGCACCGCCGAGCCCCGGCGCGCCCTGACCCTTTAGACGGATGCGTTCACCCTCGCTGACTCCGGGTGGGATTTTCACGTTAAGGGTCTTGCTGATGGCCGGTAGAGGTTGGCCGTTGGCACTGTATTGCGGCATCTGAAAGGCGATTTTCTTGGTGTCTGCTGCCAGGGTTTCCTCCAGCAAAATCGCAAGCTCCATTTCCATGTCCTGCCCCCGTCGTATGGTGTTGCGTCCTGCGCCGTGGGGGCGATTGGCGCCACCAAACAGCGACTCAAAGAAGTCGGAGTAATCGCTTGCGCCGGCCCTCTCATCGGTAAAGCCTCTGCCCTCTCGGGGCCGCCAGCCGGGTGGCGGCTCGAAAGGTCGGCCTTGCTGGCCGTACTTACGCAGCTCATCGTACTCGGCGCGCTTTTCGGTGTTTTTAAGCACCTCATAGGCTTCGGCGACATCCTTGAATTTATTTTCGGCGTTGGCTTCCTTACTGACGTCCGGGTGATATTTACGTGCCAGCTTGCGATAGGCGCTTTTAACCGCCTTGTCATCTGCTGTCGGCTCTATCCCGAGCACTTTGTAATAATCCTTGAAGTCCATCGAACCACCTTGAGTCATCAATCGACACGTGTCGCGAGTCAGCGAGCGCACGCAATATTTCAAACGGTTTGCCAGGGACCTGGAAATTTAGACCGCGATTTACGCCGGTTGTGCTTCCACTCGGCAAGCGGCAGGTCATATCAGTTCCGCCATTCTAGTAGGTATGGCCGTCTTGTAAGTCGTATGCAAGGCAATATTTATCAAGCACACAGCCGGTAAATCGACGCGGC
>JAGGNC010000107.1 GCA_017886405.1 Pseudomonas sp.
GGCTCATGGCCCGCTGCGCTGAACTCATCCAGGCTGTTGCTAATATTTAAGGCCTGCAGCAGGCGCTGGCAAACCCAGCGCTCGCGTTCCCACTTGCGCGCGTTGGAGAGGAAGGCGTTGGCTTGTTCGGCCTGGTGCGTCAGCAGGCGCAGGTAATCTGAGTCATCCATGGGCGCAGCTTAGCCTGCGTGGTTGGTTTTTTGGTACCCCTCTACGGGTGGTTTCGGGCTTTTTAGCGTCAGGTCGTGGGGTGTGGTTACAGCGGTTGTAGACTGAGCAGGTTTAAACCGATTGCATGGGAGTTGTTCTGGATGATTGCCGCGCACGTGCTGTCCTCAACCAGTCAGGTGCTGGGCTGGCTAATATATCTGCCACTGCTGTGTTGGGCGATCTGGCGTGCGCCCTGGGTCGAGCTGTGCAGTGATCTGCGCCGCCAGCACCTTCTAGGCGGGACGGCACTGGCGCTTTTAGTGTTGTGGCTGGTGCGCCGGGATTTCGACTCAGGGCTGTCCTACCACGTGATCGGCATGACGGCGGTTACCTTGTTGCTGGATTGGCCGCTGGCCATGCTGGTAGGGCTGATTGCTCAGCTGGGGTTGCTGGCGTTGGGTAGGCAGGATCTTGCCGCACTCGGCGTGAATGGTGTGTTGCTGGTGGTGATTCCGGTGGCGGTGACCGAGGCCTGCGCGCTGTGGGTCGAGAACAAACAGCCGCGCAATCTGTTCGTCTACATTTTCTGCAGTGGTTTCTTCGCCGCAGCGCTGGCGGCGTTGCTGGGTATTGTCGCCGCCCTCACGCTGCTCTGGCTCGATGGGGTGTTCCCGATGCCGCTTTGGCTGGAGGATTTTATCGGCTTCCTCTGGCTGGTGATTTTCCCCGAAGCGTTTATCAACGGCATGCTGGTGACAGCGCTGGTGGTGTTCTATCCAGATTGGCTGGAAACCTTCAACCGCACACGCTATCTAGCCGCACCCTGGAAGGATGAAGAGCCGCCGCGCTGATGCCGCCGTCTTCATCGTCTCTATTGCGCTGCACGGTTTGATCCAGATCAAGCCGCTCGAGGCGCTATGCGCTAGTGTTGATTAATCAATCGGGAGGGCGTGATATGGGGGTGCATCAGTGGGCAAGACACGCAATCGAGCAGAGCTTGCTCGATGAAGACGCACAGGGCTTTGATCAAGCCGTGGCGCTGCGGGCATTGCTCAGCGCGGTGATCGAACGTAACCGGGCCGGGCGCAGTGCGGCGGACCTGGCCGCAGAGTTGCAGTTTATCGCTGACAATCTGGATGACGAACGCGACTACAGTTTTATGCGGCCCTAGTGGCCACACAGGCCACTAGTGTCAATGTTCGCGCGGCGGCAGTTCGCCAGAGAACAGATCGTCTTCCAGTGGATTGCCGGCAATCGCGTGCTCTTCCGCGGCCCAGGCGCCGAGATCAATCAGCTTGCAGCGCTCAGAGCAGAAGGGCCTGCTTGGGCTTTGTGGGCCCCATTCGACCGGCGCGCTGCAAGTGGGGCAGGCGACTAAAGTGGGCGTGCTCATGCTTGGCCTCCGCGTAGGGTCAGGTAAAAGGTATGCAGTCGCTCCACTTCGGCTTGCAGTCCATGCAAATCGTGCTCATTGAGCAACACATCATGGGCGTGACTCAGACGTTCTTCGCGACTGGCCTGGGCCTTGAGAATGGCTTGAACCTGTTCGTTGGAGCTCTGGTCGCGCGCGATGGTACGTGCTATTTGCAGGTGCTCGGGCGCATCCACCACCAGTATGCGCTGGGTCAGCCGGTACTGTCCGGACTCAACCAGCAGTGGCGATACCAGAATGGCATAGGGTGATTCGGCGCGTGCCAGGTATTGGACTATTTCCTCACCGATCAGCGGATGCAGCAACGCTTCTAACCAGCGCCGCTCGGCAGCATCAGCAAAGATCCGATTGCGCAGTGCTGCGCGATCAAGCTGGCCATCGGCCTGCAAAACCTGCGCACCAAAATGCTCGACTATCTTGGCCAGCGCCGGTTTGCCTGGCTCAACCACCCAGCGCGCGGCATGGTCGGCGTCGACCAGATGCACGCCCAGGTCGATAAAGTGCTGAGCAACCGCGCTCTTACCGCTGCCAATGCCGCCAGTAAGGCCAAGAATCCAGGGTTTATTCGTCAAGGTGCGGGCCCGTGTCACTCATTCAAGGGCGCGATTGTAGGGCGGATTCAGCAGCGAAGCGAACAATCCGCCACCAACCTAGCCACGTAGGATGGATTATCCGCAGGCGTCATCCGTAAGCGGCGCCGCGCAGCCACCGCCCACCTGCGGCCGGTGTTCCACGTCCCTGGGTGATTAAAAGCCAGCGATTTGCAAATACCGTGCGGTGATCTGCTCGCCCCAGAGCAGGGCAATCCAGCCGGCAATCGCCAGGTAGGGGCCGAAGGGGATCGGCGTGCTGGTTGCGGCATTGCGCAGGCGCAGCATGATCAGGCCGAGTACAGCGCCAACAAGCGATGACAGCAATATCGTCAGCGGTAACACCTGCCAGCCGCCCCAGGCGCCGAGCATGGCCAACAACTTGAAATCGCCATAGCCCATGCCTTCCTTGCCGGTGACCAGCTTA
>JAGGNC010000153.1 GCA_017886405.1 Pseudomonas sp.
CACTAAGTTGCGCGGGTTGTAAAGGTGCGCACGCTGCCATTCATCTGAGTAGAGACCGCCAACGCGGGCTAGGTCCGGGCCAGTGCGCTTGGAACCCCACAGGAAAGGGTGGTCCCAGACGCTTTCACCGGCGACCGAGTAGTGACCATAACGCTCGGTTTCAGCACGGAACGGACGGATCATCTGCGAGTGGCAGCCGGCACAGCCGTTGGCGATGTAGACATCACGGCCTTCCAGTTGCAACGCGGTGTAAGGCTTGAGACCTTCCACCGGCTCATTGGTCACGTCCTGGAAAAACAGCGGAACGATTTGAGTCAGGCCGCCGATGCTGACAGCTAGAACCATCAGCAGCGCCATCAAGCCAATATTTTTCTCAATGATTTCGTGTTTCATCAGTGCGCTACTCCGACAGGAATCTGTGCAGCTGCTTCGTATTCTGAAGCCTTGGCAGCACGGATGGTGCGGTAGGTGTTGTAGGCCATCAACAGCATGCCGGTGACGAAGACTGCGCCGCCAATCATGCGTACTACATAACCTGGGTGGCTGGCTTCCAATGCTTCTACGAAGGAGTAAGTGAGGGTGCCGTCTTCATTGACTGCGCGCCACATCAGGCCCTGGGTAATGCCGTTGACCCACATCGAGGCGATGTAGAGCACGGTACCGATAGTCGCCAGCCAGAAGTGCACGTTGATCAGCGCGACGCTGTGCATCTGCTGGCGGCCATAGACCTTGGGTAGCATGTGATACAGCGCGCCGATGGAGATCATTGCAACCCAACCGAGCGCACCAGAGTGCACGTGACCGATGGTCCAGTCGGTGTAATGAGACAGGGCATTGACGGTCTTGATGGCCATCATCGGACCTTCAAAGGTCGACATACCATAGAACGCTAGCGATACCACCAAGAAGCGCAGAATCGGGTCGGTGCGCAGCTTATGCCAGGCGCCGGACAAGGTCATCATGCCGTTAATCATGCCGCCCCAGCTTGGCGCCAGCAGGATGATCGACATCGCCATACCCAGGGACTGTGCCCAATCCGGTAGCGCGGTGTAATGCAAGTGGTGCGGACCGGCCCAGATGTACAGGGTGATCAGCGCCCAGAAGTGCACGATGGACAGGCGATACGAGTAGATCGGACGCTCAGACTGCTTGGGTACGAAGTAGTACATCATCCCCAGGAAGCCCGTGGTCAGGAAGAAGCCTACGGCGTTATGGCCGTACCACCACTGGATCATCGCATCAGTCGCACCGGCGTAAGCTGAGTAAGACTTGAACAGGCTAACTGGAACCGCAGCACTGTTGACGATGTGCAGCAGCGCGGTAACCAAAATGAAGGCACCGAAGAACCAATTGCCGACATAAATATGCTTGGTTTTACGCTTGACGATCGTGCCGAAGAACACCAAAGCATAAGCGATCCAGACGATGCCCAAGAGCACGTCGATCGGCCATTCTAGCTCGGCGTATTCCTTAGAGCTGGTGTAGCCCATCGGCAGGGTGATTACCGCTAGCACGATCACCAACTGCCAACCCCAGAAGACAAAAGCCGCCAATGAGTCAGAAATCAGGCGAACCTGACTGGTGCGCTGCACCACGTATAGCGATGTTGCCATCAGCGCGCATCCGCCAAAGGCGAAGATCACAGCGTTGGTGTGCAAGGGCCGCAGACGGCCAAAGCTCGTCCACTCCATGCCCAGGTTGAGTTCCGGCCACACGAGTTGTGAGGCGATGAACACGCCCAGAGCCATGCCAATGACTCCCCAAATCACCGTCATTACGGCGAATTGGCGAACCACCTTGTAGTTATAAGCAGTCTGACTGATTGCTGTGCTCATTATGGGTTCCACGGATAATGGATTTTTTAGGGGCAAAAAACGGTCGCAAGTATGGGTAAAGCGGGTTCCCATTGCAACGGCGCTGACCGGCGCAATAAGGCCTTAAATGCTGTTGGCAAGCATGCGCAAGTAGCAGTGCAAGGCATTACCGTGAGCATCAAGTGCAACATGACACAGCGCAAATATGAAACTCGCCTTGGAGTTATGACCTGTGGCGACTAGGGCCAAGACTAGCTCAAGTCGAGTGTCGTGCGTGCACTTGGTTGGGCAGGTGCGACTCTGGGTCGCACGGAATGCAAGGCTGCTCACGCGCGGGAGAGGTGTTGCTGTCCGGCTGGCGATTTGGCTCGCCAACCGGGTTTAAGCGTTTATATCGATTACTGCGCAGTACTGCTCTGCTGCTCATGGCTCAGGCTTAGTAAATACGCGGCTAACAGTTGCACCTTGTCGTGGCCACGATACTGCTCTTGAACCGGCATTTGTCCATTACGGCCATGGCGGAGGGTCTGCTGCAACTGCACCACGTTGCTGGCGTAGATCCAGCCGGCGGGGCTAGTCAGGTCTGGCGCGCCGAGCATGGCCAGGCAGTTAGCGGCAAACCCGGTGCGCTGGAGCCCCAGAGGAAGGGATGGTCGTAGACGCTTGCACCGGCCACCGAGTAGTGGCCGTAGCGCTCGGTTTTGGCGCGCAACGGCCGGATCATCTGCGAGCGACAACCGACGCAGCCTTCGCGGATAGATGTACGGCCTTCCAGGTGCCGCGC
>JAGGNC010000142.1 GCA_017886405.1 Pseudomonas sp.
TTGCTCATGAGCCGAAAAACCGCAAGGAATTGCTGGAAGTGCTGCGCGAAGCGCATCAGAACAAGCTGCTCGACAGCGAAGCACTGGCCATTGTCGAAGGCGCAATTCAGGTCGCCGACCTGCAGGTACGCGACATTATGGTGCCGCGCTCGCAGATGATGAGCATCAGGGCTAACCAGACACCCAAGGAATTTTTGCCTTCGATCATCGAAGCCGCGCATTCGCGCTATCCGGTGGTTGGCGAGAGCCTCGACGATGTAATCGGCATCCTCCTGGCCAAGGATCTACTGCCGCTTATCCTCTCGGGCGAACAGCCCAACTTCAACATCAAGGACCTGCTGCGCCCGGCCACCTTCGTGCCCGAGTCCAAACGCCTCAACGTGCTGCTGCGCGAGTTCCGCGCCAACCACAACCACATGGCCGTGGTGATTGATGAGTACGGCGGCGTTGCTGGTCTGGTGACCATCGAAGACGTGCTTGAACAGATCGTCGGCGACATCGAAGACGAACACGACGTAGAAGAAGACAGCTACGTTAAACCGTTGCCGTCAGGCGACTTCTTGGTCAAAGCACTGACCCCGATCGAAAGCTTCAACGAAGCCTTCGACACCGAATTCTCCGACGACGAGTTCGACACCGTCGGCGGTCTGGTGATGAGCGCTTTCGGCCATCTACCCAAGCGCAACGAAGTAACTGAAATCGGTGAATTTCGCTTCCGCGTGCTGAACGCGGACAGTCGCCGTATCCACCTGCTGCGCCTGACTCCGATCAAAAACTGATCGACGTGCACGGCCACCTTAATCGGTGGCCGTTTGCGCTGGGCCGGGCAAAACGCCGTACTCCCCCCCCCGCCCCATCGTGCGCTTTACCCTTTGCGCCACCTCAATCCAAGGACCTGCATGCAATGCACTGGATAACTCGACCTGGCTGGCCCGGCAACCTGATCGCGCTATTTGCCGGGGCTATCACCCCCCTGGCGTTGGCGCCCTTCGACCTATGGCCGCTGGCCATCCTCTCCATTGCCCTGTTTTACCTCGGTCTGCGCGACCTCACGCCACGCCAGGCGATGCTGCGCGGCTGGAGTTACGGCTTTGGCCTGTTCCTCGCCGGCACCAGCTGGGTGTACGTGAGCATTCACGATTACGGCGCGGCTTCGCCGCCACTGGCGGCATTCCTGACCCTGGTGTTTGTCGGCGGCCTCGGCCTGCTGTTCGCCCTCAGCGCATGGGTATGGACGCGCTGGCTGCGCCGGGTTGAAGCTCCGCTGGCCGATGCCCTGGCCTTCGCCGCCCTGTGGGTCGCGCAGGAGGCCCTGCGCAATTGGCTGCTCACCGGCTTCCCCTGGCTGTATGCCGGTTACAGCCAACTGGATGGCCCGCTGGCCGGGTTGGCGCCGGTAGGTGGCGTGTGGCTGCTGTCCTTTGCCCTGGCGCTAAGCGCCGCCCTGCTGGTGAACCTGGCGCAACTGCGCACGCGCAAGGCGTTTCTCGCCATGGGCATTGCCCTGTTATGCACCCCCTGGATTGCCGGCCTCGCCCTTAAAGACCACGCCTGGACCCAGCCGTTGGGCGCACCGCTTAGCGTTTCAGTTATGCAGGGCAATATCGAACAGAACATGAAGTGGGACCCTGAGCAGCTCAATGCGCAGCTGGCGCTCTACCGCGACATGACATTCAGCGCCAAGCCGACCGACCTGATCATCTGGCCTGAAACCGCCATCCCGGTGCTAAAGGACCGCGCCCAGGGTTACTTGGGGATGATGAATCGCTTCGCCAACGAACGTAATGCTGCGCTGATTACCGGCGTGCCGATTCGCCAGAGCAACGCCCGTGGCGAGCAGCGCTATTACAACGGCATCAGCGTGGTTGGCCAGGGCAGCGGCGACTACCTCAAACAGAAGCTGGTGCCTTTCGGCGAGTACGTGCCGCTGCAGGAAGTACTGCGCGGACTGATCGCCTTCTTCGACCTGCCCATGTCTGACTTCGCCCGCGGCTCCTCCGAGCAAAGCCTGCTGCAAGCCAAGGGCCATGCAATTGCCGCGTTTATTTGCTACGAAGTGGTCTACCCGGAGTTTGCCGCCAGCCTAGCCGCGCAGAGCGACCTGCTGCTGACCATCAGCAACGACACCTGGTTCGGCCGCTCCATCGGCCCGCTGCAACATCTGCAGATGGCGCAGATGCGGGCACTGGAGGCTGGGCGCTGGATGATCCGCGCCACCAATAACGGCGTCACCGCGCTGATCGACCCACAGGGCCAGATCACCGAGCAACTGCCGCAGTTCGAACAGGGCGTGCTCTATGGCCAGGTGCAGCCGATGCAGAAACTGACGCCGTATCTGTTCTGGCGTGGCTGGCCCATGCTGATTATCTGCCTGCTACTGTTTGCCTGGGCGCTACTGGCCAGCCGCATGGCCAAGACACTGTAGAGACATGCGCAACGAACGCCATGCGCAATACCGTAACGCGTCATCCACCCTACATCTAACGGCGAAAGAAGCGGTAGAACTCGCGCAACTCGGCCTGCGCATCGCTGATGCTGATCGGGGTGAAGCGCAGCGGATGGTGCGCCG
>JAGGNC010000321.1 GCA_017886405.1 Pseudomonas sp.
CACATCATCGTGTAGTGGCCGATCAGCTGAAAGGTCAAACGGTTAAATTCAGTTATTAGGTGTGCAGGAATGTCCACCACCTGCTGTTGCAGAGTGCCCGCCGTTTCGCTAGGTACCGGCAAGCTGGCCGCCACCTGATCGTTAACCATCACGTTGATCTGTGATAAATCGCTGAGCAGCGCGGGCGAGTAGCTGTACTCAAGCTTGACTCGAGCCTTGTTCACTACCTGATCTGCAGGCACATCAAAGCTGACGCCGTCACTGCCCTCGATACCACGCAACTGCATTGTATAGTTGATCCCCAGCTGACTAAGAGTGGCGCTGTAAGTAGGTACAAACGCCTCCTCGCGCTCAACACCTTCATCAACTAAAGGAGCATCTCCTTCAACTACAGGTGCGTCAGTCTCGGCCAACTCCTCTGCCTGAACTGAACTCATAGCCACTGTCAGCAGCGGAATTGATAAAGCGAAGCACAGAGATAGGATGCCATTGCGTAGCTGAATCATGGGTTCCTCGGGGCGGATTTAAAGGTGAAGGACAAGGAGCGGAAATTGCGTAAAGACGCTTCGAGAGTGGCACGCGAAAGCAAGCACATCCCGCGCCAGCCAATACTAGACACTTCAGCAAGGGCTCCAAGTGGCGTATCTACCGCCCCTGCACCCCAGGTATTGGACCAGGTATCGGCACGTGAAAAAGTCAAACGGGCTAATTCACTTTGTTGCTGCAAACTCAACTCAAGGAAGTTCAGCCCCAGGGTCTGACCCTGACTAAACACCACACTGGCCGGAAAAACACCTTCCTCATCGTCTTGAAACAATGACACCTGCACCTGTTCGCCACAGGGTACTTGCACGCCCACCGGCAGGCTTAAGCCTAAGCCGCTCTGAGAAAAATCATTGGTATGACACGCAATAGTCTTACCATTGGCAAGACGAAGCATGGCAGTTAACGAAGCGAACACGCGCGGCTCACCACGAATCTGCCGCGCCTCACTGGCAACGGCAACCGCGGCAGAACTGATGATGATGTTGTAAAACGTCCAAACCAGATTGATTAGCAGTGTGGTTGCACTCGCACCCGGATCAAAACCCAGCTTGACTACCCCAACCAACATACCAAGAAGGTTCAAGGCAAGGACCACGATATAGGGCCGAGCCATCCTCCAATCAAAGTAGCTTTCGTCGATCACCCCACCCTTGGCCGTTACGTTGAACTTGCCTAGTTTGGGGTTAATCATCGCTAGCAAAACCGGGCGCATGATGTACCAGGCCAGAACAGACTCATAGACCTCATTCCAGAAGGAATGACGGAAACGCCCCTGAATGGTTGAGTTGGTCACACTGGCAAGCAGAATATGCGGCAATGCATAAGCAACAATTAATAAGGCCGGAGCCTGAAAAATCTCCGCCTCAAAAAACAGATACGCCAACGGAGCCGTGAGGAAAACCAAGCGCGGCAAACCGTAGAAAAAATGCAGCATGGCATTTAGATAACAAAAGCGCTGACCGAAACTCAGCCCCTTGCCGAACAGCGGATTATCGGTGCGAAATATCTGCGCCATGCCACGCGCCCAACGGATACGTTGACCGATATGACCCGACAGGCTTTCCGTTGCAAGGCCTGCAGCCTGGGGAATCGCCAGGTAGGCCGTGTTGTAACCAAGCCGACTGAGTTTCAACGCGGTGTGGGCATCTTCGGTCACTGTTTCAACAGCAATCCCTCCCACTTCTAACAATGGCCCACGCTTAATAATGGCGCATGACCCACAGAAGAACGTGGCGTTCCACAGGTCATTGCCGTCCTGAACCAAGCCATAGAACAACTCACCCTCGTTTGGAACAGTGCGGAAGGTATCGAGGTTTTTTTCAAAAGGATCTGGCGAGAAGAAAAAGTGCGGCGTCTGCAACATCGCCAACTTCGGATCCTTGAGGAACCAGCCCATACCAATCTGCAGGAAGGAACGCGTCGGGACGTGGTCAGCATCGAAGATAGCAATGTATTCACCCGACGTTTGGGTCAGGGCATAGTTGAGATTTCCAGCCTTGGCATGGTTATTATCCGG
Source organism: Pseudomonas sp. (assembly GCA_017886405.1). Taxonomy (GTDB): domain Bacteria; phylum Pseudomonadota; class Gammaproteobacteria; order Pseudomonadales; family Pseudomonadaceae; genus Aquipseudomonas. Next base: position 2,063 of record JAGGNC010000321.1, read on the forward strand.
GCGGATGATATAGCCAATACCGATCGACTCACAAAACTCTCGAAACTCATCGCGACGACCATCATCCAGCACATACACGCGCAGCTTGTCCTTCGGCCAATCGATCGCCTGCGCGGCGAAGGCGGTCAGCTTAATGATGTCTAAGGGCTCGTTGTAGGTCGGGATAAACACATCAACGGTTGGCCAGACACTATTTTCTGCTGGAAGCGGATAGGGCTTGCGCTGCAAAGGCCAGGCAGTCTGCAGATAACCGAACAGCAGAACAGCCAAAGCATAGAATTCGGCTAGCACCAGACCGTAGCCGAAGATCATATTGACCCAGTTGTCAAAACCCAAGGATGAGGTAAGTCGCCAGTACATATATCGCAATGAAGCAACGACTGAGAGCACCACCATGGCCAGGATAGCGATACGGCTAGAAGCCCTGCGCAAAACCAGCGCAGCGACCATGCAGGCAGCAGAGAACAACATTTGTTGTTCGACATCCATAGGCACTACAAC
>JAGGNC010000242.1 GCA_017886405.1 Pseudomonas sp.
CGTCGCTGCCCGGCAGGATCGCCACGTGCAGGTCGGCCAGGTCGCAGGTGTCGGTGCGCCGTGGATCGACCACGATGACTTTCATCTGTGGGCGTTTGGCCTTGGCTTCTTCCAGGCGGCGGAACAATACCGGGTGGGCGAAGGCCATGTTGCTGCCGGCGATCAGTACGCAGTCGCTTTGCTCGATGTCCTCGTAGTTGCAGGGCGGTGCGTCGGCTCCAAGGCTGCGCTTGTAACCGACTACTGCCGAACTCATGCACAGGCGCGAGTTGCTGTCGATATTGTTGGTGCCGACCAGGGCGCGGGCCAGCTTGTTGAACGCGTAGTAGTCCTCGGTCAGCAGCTGGCCAGAGATATAGAACGCCACGCTGTCCGGGCCGTGTTCGCGGATGGTCTCAGTGAACACATTGGCGGCATGATCCAGAGCGTTGTCCCAGTCCGTGCGTGCACGAGCCAGGCCTTTGCCCAGACGCAGTTCGGGATACTGGCCGCGAGCATCGAGATCGCCGGTCAGGTGCAGCGTCGAACCTTTACTGCACAGCTTGCCAAAGTTGGCCGGGTGGTCCGGATCGCCCTTAACGTCGGTGATCTTCTCGCCGTCGTGTTCGATCAGCACGCCGCAGCCGACGCCGCAGTAGCAGCAGATCGAGGCGGTGACGCGTGTCTCAGCGGTTACAGACATGACGTGTGATTCCCAGAAGGCAAAGGGCGGGCGTCAGGCGCAGGCGGCTGGAGCGGCTGCGTTCAGCAGAGCCAGTAGTACGCGGCCGTTTTCCACCTTAGCCTCGTGCCGGTGGGCACAGCCCTGGTCCGGGGCCACGGCTTCGCCGCTGGCCAGCTCGATCTGCCAGTTGTGCAGCGGGCAGGCCACTCGCTTGCCGTAGATCAGGCCCTGGGACAGCGGGCCGCCTTTGTGCGGGCAGCGGTCGTCGAGGGCAAAAACCTGGTCGTCGGCGGTGCGGAAGATGGCGATATCGCCTTTGGGCCCGGCGATGATGCGGGCACCCAGTGGGTTGATTTCATTCAGGTCGCAGATATCCAGCCAGTTCATGCGTGCGTCTCCAGTTCCAGCAATGCGATGCGGTCGAATTCTTTCTTCAGCTGCGGTTTGGCGAGCTGCTCCTTCCACGGGTCCTGCTCGAACGACAGCGAGAACAGCAGGCGCTCATGCAAGGCCTTGCGCTGCTCGGCATTCTCCAGCACGCCTTTCTTGATGTGTTCCATGCCCACGCGTTGCAGGTAATGCACGGTGCGTTCTAGGTAGAAGGCTTCTTCGCGGTAGAGCTGGAGGAAGGCCAGGCTGTATTCCATGACGTCCTCGGCGGTCTTAACCTTGACGAAGAACTCACCGGCCTCGGTCTTGATCCCACCATTACCGCCGATATACAGCTCCCAGCCGGAGTCGACGCCGATGATGCCGACGTCCTTGATGCCGGATTCTGCGCAGTTGCGCGGGCAACCGGAGACTGCCAGCTTGACCTTGTGTGGTGACCACATATTGAACAGCGCATGTTCCAGGTCGATGCCCATCTGCGTCGAGTTCTGCGTGCCAAAGCGGCAGAATTCGCTGCCGACGCAGGTCTTCACGGTGCGGATAGATTTGCCGTAGGCGTGGCCGGATGGCATATCGAGGTCCTTCCAAACGCCAGGCAGGTCCTCCTTCTTAATGCCCAGCAGGTCGATACGCTGACCGCCGGTGACCTTGACCATGGGCACGTTGTATTTGTCGGCGACATCGGCGATGCGGCGCAGCTCCGAGGCGTTGGTCACGCCGCCCCACATGCGCGGTATCACCGAATAGGTGCCGTCCTTCTGGATGTTGGCGTGGGCGCGCTCGTTGATAAAGCGCGACTGCGGGTCGTCCTTGGCCTCGCCTGGCCAAGTGGAGATCAGGTAGTAGTTCAGCGCCGGGCGGCAGGTGGCGCAGCCGTTCGGCGTGCTCCAGTTGAGGAAGGTCATGGCTGCCGGGATGCTGATCAGGTGTTGTTCGCGGATAGCCTTGCGGATCTGCCCATGGTTGAGGTCACTGCACCCGCAGATGGCTTTTTCGCTATTGGGCTTCACATCCGCCGCGCCGCCGACGGTGTTGATCAGGATCTGTTCGACCAGGCCTGCGCAAGAGCCGCAGGAGCTGGCGGCCTTGGTCTGCTTTTTGACATCGTCGACCGAGAACAATCCGTGTTGCTGAATAGCCTTGACGATGGTGCCTTTACACACACCGTTGCAGCCGCACACTTCCATGTCATCCGGCATCGACATGGCCTTGTTCTGGCCTTGATGGCCGGTGTCGCCAATGGCGTTTTCGCCGAACATCAGGTGATCGCGGATCTCGCTGACGTTGTGGTTTTCGCGGATCTGGCGGAAGTACCAGCCGCCGTCGGCGGTGTCGCCATACAAACAGGCACCAACCAGTACGTCGTCCTTGATCACCAGCTTCTTGTAGACGCCGCCGATGGGGTCAGAGAGGGTGATGGTTTCGGTGCCTTCCGCGCCCATAAATTCGCCGGCAGAGAACAGGTCGATGCCGGTAACTTTCAGTTTGGTCGAAGTCACCGAGCC
>JAGGNC010000092.1 GCA_017886405.1 Pseudomonas sp.
GTTTCAGCTGAAGGTGCTCGACCACAGCCTGAATGCAGCCAGTGATCGGGTCTTTTTGCCACTGACGCAGCGCTTCGAGCTTCCACAGAATCAGCTGCATCAGCTGACGCACCTGATCGGCCGAGAGCTTCTTGTGCTGGAACAGCGCGGCATCCGGGACCACAGCGCCGGCAAAAAAGAAGCTGGCCAAGGGTGCGATCTGGCTAAAGGTTTCCACCCTGCCCTGCACATGCGGTGCGATCTGCATCAGGTAGTTACTGTTGAATGCCCATTTCTGCGCGCCGGCAGCAAACGCTTCAACGCTCAGCTCGCGCATCCACTGGCCATTGAGCCAGGACAGCTTCTCCAGGTCGAAGATCGGCCCGCCCAAGGAAACACGGTTGATGTCGAAGTGCTCGACCATCTCATCCAGGGAGAATTTCTCGCGCTCATCCGGCATCGACCAGCCCATGCGGCCGAGGTAGTTGAGCATGGCTTGCGGCAGGAAACCCATGCGCTCGTAAAAGGTGATAGAGGTGGGGTTCTTGCGCTTGGACAGCTTGCTTTTATCTGGATTTCTGAGCAGCGGCATATAGCACAGCTGCGGCTTGTCCCAGCCGAAGTATTCGTACAGCAGAATCAGCTTGGGTGCGGACGGCAGCCACTCTTCGCCGCGCAACACGTGGGTGATACCCATCAGGTGATCGTCCACCACGTTGGCCAGAAAGTAGGTCGGTAGGCCATCGGTCTTCATCAGCACCTGCATGTCCATGCGATCCCACGGGATCTCAACTTCACCACGCAACATGTCCGGCACCACGCAAACGCCTTCAGTCGGCACTTTCATGCGCACCACGTTGGGCTCGCCCGCAGCCAAACGCTGCTGCACGACTTCTGTGGACATACCCATGCAATGGCCGTCATAACGCGGCGTCTGCTTGGCTTCCATCTGCTCGGCGCGCACCTTATCCAAGCGCTCAGCGCTACAGAAACAGTTAAAGGCATGGCCTTTATCCACCAGCTCGGCACTGTACTTCTGGTAGATGTGGCCGCGCTCGCTCTGCCGATACGGACCGTGCGGGCCGCCGACGTCCGGACCTTCGCTCCATTCAATACCCAGCCAGCGCAGGGCGTCGTAAATCTGCTGTTCCGACTCAGGGGTCGAGCGCACTTGGTCGGTATCTTCGATACGCAGGATAAATTCGCCACCGTGCTGACGGGCAAAGCACAGGTTGAACAAGGCGATATAGGCGGTGCCTACGTGAGGATCACCAGTGGGCGACGGCGCGATACGGGTACGGACGGTGGTCATGGCGGTTCTCGGACAGGCGAAGCGGATTAAATCGATGAGGGATATTAACAGCCCAGATGCTCCAGCCTCCAGCGCATCGCCGCCAGCGCGTCATTCACCCGCCTAATGCCATTTACACCTGCAACAGGCGGTCACGCAGCTTTTGGATTTCATCGCGCAACTGCCCTGCGGCTTCAAACTCCAGATCACGCGCCAAGCTGTACATCTTCTCTTCAAGCTGGCGAATGCGCTTGCTGATCTCGCTCGGCGAGCGCAGTTCGTTCTCGTAACGCGCACTTTCTTCCGCCGCCTGGGCCATGCCCTTGCGCTTCTTGCTACGCGAACCCGGCACAACGGCGCCTTCGAGGATGTCCTGGACGTCCTTGAATACACCCTTTGGGGTGATGCCATGGGTCTCGTTATAGGCAATCTGTGTGTTGCGCCGCCGATCGGTTTCGCTGATGGCACGTTCCATGGAGCCGGTCATACGGTCGGCATAGAGAATCGCCCGACCGTTGAGGTTACGCGCGGCGCGGCCGATGGTCTGGATCAGCGAGCGCTCGGAGCGCAAGAAGCCTTCTTTATCGGCATCGAGGATCGCCACCAGCGACACTTCTGGCATGTCCAGGCCTTCGCGCAGCAGGTTGATGCCGACCAGCACGTCGAACACGCCAATGCGCAGATCGCGAATGATCTCGACCCGCTCCACCGTATCGATATCCGAGTGCAGGTAGCGCACCCTGGCGCCATGATCGGCCAGGTAATCAGTCAGATCCTCGGCCATGCGCTTGGTCAAGGTGGTGACCAGCACCCGCTCCTCCAGCGCCACACGCTTTTTGATTTCCGAGAGCAAATCATCGACTTGGGTCAACGCTGGACGCACTTCGATCTGCGGGTCGACCAACCCGGTTGGGCGCACCAATTGCTCGATCACCCGCCCGGCATGCTCGGCCTCATAGTTACCTGGCGTCGCCGAGACGAAGATGGTCTGAGGGCTGGCTGCCTCCCACTCCTCGAACTTCATCGGCCGGTTGTCCAGCGCCGAGGGCAGGCGGAAGCCATACTCGACCAGGGTTTCCTTGCGCGAGCGGTCACCCTTGTACATCGCGCCGACTTGCGGCACCGCGACGTGGGATTCGTCGATAATTAGCAGCGCTTGATCCGGCAGGTAGTCGTAAAGCGTCGGTGGCGGCTGGCCGGAGTCGCGCCCGGACAGGTAGCGCGAATAGTTTTCGATGCCGTTGCAATAGCCCAGCTCGATGATCATCTCCAGATCAAAGCGCGTGCG
>JAGGNC010000270.1 GCA_017886405.1 Pseudomonas sp.
TTAAGCACCCAGAGTATCGCCGCCGTCTGCGCATCAGGTTCGCCGTCATAACGCGCCTGACGGTACTTCATCTGTAAGGCGGCGATTACGTTACGCGTAGCCTGGTCCAGTTCACCGTGCACGGGTACGGGATAGCCTTGGCGCGCCAGTTGCTCCTGAAACCACAGCACGCTCGGCAGACTTGCACTGAACAACACCTGCTGATGCGCCACGGCGTCAGGGTCTGGCCAGGCTAGCAAGCCGGCATCGGCTAGGCGTTTCCAGGGGAACAGCGGGCCCGGATCAACCTTGCGCTGCGGGGCGATATCGCTGTGGGCAATGATGCTACCGGGCGCCAGTTGATGACGCTGCATGATGTCCTTAAGCAATATGATCAGGGCATCGATCTGCGCTGGCGCAAAAGGCTGCCAGTAACGTCCATTGGCCGTGTCATAAAAACCCTGGTTGACCAGCTCAATGCCAATCGTCGTGCTATTGAGCCAGGTGCGACCCTGCCATTGGCTATCGCCTGCATGCCAGGCGCGGCGGTTCTCATCGACCAGTCGGTAGATGGTCGCTGGAGCCTCACCAATCAGGTAGTGGCTGCTCACCTCGGTCTCGGTCAGCAAGTGCAGGGAGCGCGCCAGGTCGGTGGAGGTGTAATGCAATACGATGTATTGCACGCGACTGTTTTGCCCGCTGGCAGTGTGGCTGTCATCGATACGCAGGCCATGGCTACAACCGGCCAACAGCAGGAGGAGAACACTCAGGAAGAAAACTCTCATGGGGTGATATGCAACACGCTTTGCAGGTTATCCAACAGCATGTCGACGCTGAGCATGATCAACAGCATACCCATCAGCCGCTCCACTGCGGTCAACCCGCGGGGTCCAAGAAAACGCTGCAGGAACGAGGCCTGCAACAGAATGAATGCGGTCGCCGCCCAGGCCAGCATGACGGCCGCGTAAAGCTCCCAGAGCGGCCCTTCATGGGTGTTGCGCAAGGTCATCAACACCGCCAGCGCGGAAGGCCCAGCCACTGCTGGAATGGCCAGCGGAACCAGCATCGGCTCGCCATCTGGCACATCACCGAGCACGCCTTGCGGGCCCGGGAAGATCAGGCGCATGGCAATCACAAAGAGGATGATACCGCCGGCAATAGCAGTTGCCTCGCGTGACAGACCCAGGGCGCTGAGTACTGTGTCACCAAAGGTAAGGAACAGCAGCAACAGGATCAGGGCAAACAGCAGCTCGCGCCCGGCCACCCACAGGCGGCGTTTGGCCGGTACATTTTTCAGCGCAGCAATAAAGATAGCGATATTGCCAAAAGGGTCGGTGACCAGAAAAATCAATGCGGCGATGCCGAAAATCTCCATGAAGCACTCCTCAATAAATCGGCACAGTTTAATGGCTGCGCTGATAAATGATGCCTCTGATCTAGCAGAACAACCACGCTGGTCTACTGCATGGGCAAAATACGGCTGCTAGTGCTAGACTTTAAATTGTACAAGCAATGATTTTTGTACAGCTCTTGTATCGATTTGGAGATCAGCACAATGCGCGCACTCTTGTGGCTCAAGCAGGATTTACGTCTTGATGACCATCCTGCATTGCAAGCAGGACTCGCGGCGGAATGCCTGCTGCCGGTGTATGTGTTGGATCCATCGCTGCTCCAGCTCAATGCGTTTGGCATGCGCCGCATGGGCGTCCACCGTGCACGCTTTCTCCTAGAAAGCTTGGTAGCGCTGGAAAGCGAACTGCGCCAGCGTGGCTCGCACCTGTTAGTTATTATGGGCACTCCTGAACAGGCCATCCCCAACCTGGTGACGCAGTTCAATCTGGACCATGTACTGACTTTGGCGGAAATTGCCCCCGATGAGCGTGCGCAGGTAGCGCGCGTGGCTCAGCGCCTTGGCGACATTCCTCTGCAGCAAGCAGTAGCCAACAACCTGCTGCATCCAGACGAGCTGCCATTCAGTGTCGAGCAAATACCCCATGTGTTCAGCCGTTTTCGCCGCCTGATAGAAGAGCGCCTGCAGGTGTTCCAGCCGCGCCAAGCACCCGATCATTTACCCAACCTGCCCGACGGCGCGCTGGCGTTGATGCAGCCGCTGCCGACGCTGTCCCAACTGGGCTTAGGCGTGCCCCTCAGCGTGCCAGCCAGTGCATTCCCCTTCTCCGGCGGCGAGCCAGCGGCCTTGGGCCGACTGCGCGACTATCTGTGGAACACCCAAGGCGTTCGGCAGTACAAAGACACCCGCAACGGCATGATCGGTAGCGAGTATTCGTCGAAGTTCTCACCCTGGCTGGCCAATGGCAGCCTGTCCGCACGGCGAGTGGTCGCTGAACTGCGCCTCCACGAGGCGCAATTCAGGCGCAATGACTCAACCCACTGGTTGTGGGTGGAGATGCTCTGGCGCGAGTTCTTCCGCTGGACCCTGATTCGCCACGGTAGCGCACTGTTCAAGGCTGGCGGGCTGAAAGCCACTGAGCAAGCCCCACGGCAACTGGATCAACGTTTTCAGGAGTGGTCACGTGGACGCACCGGCATGCCATTGGTTGATGCCAATATGCGTGAACTGGCCGCCACCGGATTTATGTCCAACCGTGGCCGTCAGGTGGTGGCCAGCTACTTGATCAATGATCTGCAACAGGATTGGCGGCACGGCGCAGCCTGGTTCGAAGAGCACCTTATCGATTACGACCCGGCCAGTAACTGGGGCAATTGGGCCTATCTAGCCGGTGTAGGCAACGATCCCCGGCACAACCGGGTGTTCAATGCGCTGCGCCAGGCCCGCGAGTACGACCCCGATGGGCATTACGTCAGCCTCTGGTTACCGGAGCTGCGCGATATACCGCAGGCCCTGAGACATACACCCTTCCTACTCGCGGGCGAGCACTTGCGCAGCCTCGGTTACCCACAGCTGGACAGCATTCCGGAAAGCTGGAAGCCCTACTTGCATAATGCTGCCTGAGCCTGTTTGGGGCTTTCCTGTAGGCTACTCGCCCTGCTCGACCCGATTGCGCCCGCCGCTCTTAGCGCGGTAAAGCGCCTGATCAGCACGCTCGAATACCATGTCGCCGTCCTCATTATTGGCAAAGGCAGTCACTCCGGCCGACAGGGTGATGGTCACGCGCTCACCACGAAAGTGGAACGGGCACTGCTCAACACCATCCAGCAGGGTTTGCAGCAGCTGTCGACCACCCTCCAGCGGCGTCGAGGGGATAAGCAGAACAAACTCCTCGCCGCCAAAGCGTGCAATAAAATCAGTCTTGCGCAGGCGCTTGGATAACTCGCCGGCAATAATCTTCAGTACCTTGTCGCCGGCCAGATGGCCGTAGCCATCATTGATCCGCTTGAAGTGGTCGATATCCAGCACGGCCAGCAGTAACTCGCCGCCATAACGCTTCCAGCGCGCTATCTCCAATTCCAGGCGCTCGCTCCAGCCAGCACGATTGGCAAGGCCCGTAAGCGGGTCGACCAGAGCCTTTTGCCGCTGCTCTTCGAGGTGATCACGGAAGCCCTGCGCCTCCTGCTCCATTTCGGCGACCTTCTGGGTCAGGCCTTGTAGGCGCTGCGCCAACTGCTCATCTCGACCGTCACGGTGTGTCTGATGCTCACTGACAGAGCTAAGCAGGCCATTCAGATGGGCCTCCAGCGACTGCTTAAGGCTGCGCAGGTCAACCGCCTCCAGCACGCTGGCCTGCATACCACTGACCTGCTCGCGCAACTCTTGATTGAAGGTGCGGGCACTTTCCGCAGACTCGCTGTACCCCTCATGGGCCTCACTGAGAGTGCCGAGAAACGACGCTAGGCGCTCGTTGAGCTGCTTCAGGTAGCGGGCAAACTCGCTTTGGCCACTGTCGGTCACGGCCAGAATCAGCACAGCCAGATCATCCAGCACCGCCACCAGCTCATACCAATTCAGTCCGCCCTGCACCCGTTGGCGCAAGCTATCACCTTGCGGCTGGTGCCGCTCTGGGAGCTCCAGCTCGTCGAGCAGGCTCAGCAAACTGTCGCCGATATGCTGAGCAACGGCGCTATAACCTGGTTCAGGAGTTTCCGGTAGGGTGTAGGTCGGGTCTGCCTGAAGGGACGCAACCTCTATGGCCGCGACGTTCGGTGCCGCGCTCGCTGCTGCACTCGCTGCTGAGGGTGGCTCAGCATCGCTTACAAGAACGGCAGACGCCTCTGTCGGCTCTGCGACGGGGGTGACAATCGGACCAATCGTCGGCATCGATTCGGGCACAACGGCCTGAGAGGGTGCGGCCATCAGCGGTTGCGCCTCGCCCGTGGCGTTCAACGGTTGATCGGCAGCGGGGGCTGCTTGCTCAGCATCCTTGCTACCGAACAGACGCTGCAATAACCCAGGGCGCGCGGCGGCGGCTTGCACATCAAAAGTAGCCAGCACTTGCTGCTGCAGACTGCTCAACTCACTGAGCAGTGCCGGCAACTCTCGTGGCTGACTGGCACGTTCCTCAATGCGCTTGGCAAACTGCTTAAGCGCCTTGCGCACCTCACGTGGCGGTTCTAGAGCGAGCAATTGGGTGGTCAGGCTGGCAATCCCGGAAACATGCTGGTCGGTGCGGCTCTGACGATGTTTTTCCGAATCCAGTACGGCCTTCTCCAAGCGCGGAATCAACGCCGATAGGCCAACGTCGATATCGTCGCGGCGCAAGGTATCGCGCAACTCCTGCATGCACTGGTCGACCGACTTGTCAGTACCCTCGGCCGCCAAAGAACTGCGCACTAGGCCACGCCGCAGCAGATCCAGGCGTGCGTCCCAGCGGCGTTCGAGCTTCTCTTGCTGTTCCAGGCTTTCCAGATACTTGTTTTTCCAGCGCTGGGCATCATCGGTCATGGTGGCGATCCAATCTTAGGGCTCAATCAGCATAGGGGTTGCAGGGGCATAGAGTGAAGAGGGCAAACGAATTTGCACCGCAACGGGTAGGTGATCAGAGATTGGCAATGACAGTACCTCACAGCGCTCGAGTGATAACTCAGGGCTAAGCAGGATATGGTCAAGGCAGCGTTGCGGTTGCCAACTGGGGAAGGTTGCCTTGATTTGTGGGGCCCACAGCCCTAGCCCGCGCAAGGGTGAATGCTCAAGCAGATCAATAGCATGGGTATTCATATCGCCCATCAGTACTCGATGCCGATAACCACTCAGCAACTCCCGAATGTAGGCCAGCTGGCGAGTACGGGTTCGCGAACCAAGGGACAAGTGCATCATCACCACGGCAATTGCTTCCGGACCTTCGCCGAGACGCAACAACATCGCACCACGTCCAGGCGGGCCTGGCAGCGGATGGTCTTCCAGCAGACTCGGGCGTAGGCGGCTGAGCACACCGTTACTGTGCTGCGCCAAGCGGCCGAGATTACGATTGAGCTGCTGATACCAATAGGGAAAGGCACCCAGGTGCGCTAGGTGCTCGACCTGATTGACATAGCCCGAGCGCAGGCTGCCGCCATCGACCTCTTGTAGCGCAACCAGGTCAAAATCACCGAGCAGATCGCCAATCCGCTGCAGATTGCCATATCGCCCGGCATGAGGCAGCACATGTTGCCAGCTGCGCGTCAGGTAATGGTGATAGCGCTGGGTGCTAATACCGACCTGGATGTTGAAACTGAGCAACCGCAGGCTACCATTTTGCGGCCAGTCAGTTGCCGGTAGGCAACGTGGATTGATCTGCGGGGCACACAGATCAATCGCCCGTTTGGCCGACCAGCGCTTGAGCATTTACGCGCGCTCCACGTGCGTTGCTTACTGCGCGGCGCGTTCTTTGGCAATCAGATGATCCGCCACTTGCAACGCTTGCTGCGGCCCACCCGAACTGCTGATGTCGAAACGGTACTTGCCACCCACGATCATCACCGGCACAGCCGTGATTTGGTAGGCCATGGCCAGTTTTTTCGCCTTCTCCAGCTGGCTCTTCACGCCGAACGAGTTGTAGGTCTTGAGGAAGGCGTCCTTGTCGATGCCTTCGGCCGCTAGGAAGTCAGCCATTTCTTCCGGAGTGGCCAGCTTCTTAGCCTGAACGTGGATGGCATCGAATACCGCAGCATGCACCTTATGTTCGACCTTCATCGCTTCAAGGGTGATAAACAACTGACCATGGACGTTCCACATGCCACCGAACATGGCCGGGATGCGCACGAAATTGACATCTTCCGGCAGGGTCTCGATCCACGGGTTGAGGGTGGATTCAAACTTGTAGCAATGGCCACAGCCGTACCAGAACAGCTCAACGACTTCGATCTTGCCAGGCTTGGAAACTGCCACCGGCTTACTCAATTCAACATATTGCTTGCCTGCCTCAATCGGCTCGGCGTGGGCACTCAAGCCAAACAGGCTGGCGGTGACGAGAGTGGCACTGAGAATCAGATTACGCATGCGTTACTCCTTGGCGATAAACGGTGCGTGGTGAACCAACCGAGGCTCGACCCGCGCGGAAAACTGAGGTTGCATCCATTGTAGCGATCCATACAACGAAAAAGGGCGGCCTGAGCCGCCCTATTTCAATACTGCATGTCGCTGCGATAACGAATCAATGCAGGCCCTGGATAAAGCTGGAGACCGCTTCCATATCCTTATTGCTCAGCTTGGCCGCGATCGAGCGCATGATCATGCTGTCGCCGTCGTTGGTGCGGTTGCCTTCACGGAAGTCCATTAGCTGCTTGGCAATATAGGTCGCATGCTGCCCGCCCAGCTTCGGGAAGCCAGCGGCGTCCAGGCCAGCGCCGTTAGGCGCATGGCAACCGATGCAGGCTGGCATGCCCTCAGCCAGCTTGCCGCCGCGAAATAACTCACCGCCGCGCTCAACCAGTTTTGGATCGGCAGCGCCAACGCTCATTTGCTGGTTGGCGTAGTAGGCGGAAATGTCAGCCAAATCCTGCTCGTTGAGGTTATCCAACAAGCCCGTCATTGACACGATAGGCCGAGCACCGGACTTAATGTCCTTCAGCTGCTTGAGCAAGTACCGCTCGCCTTGACCCGCCAGCTTCGGAAAGTTTGGCGCAGCACTGTTGCCATCGGCACCATGGCACGCACCGCAGACAATAACCTTACCCATCGCATCTTCGGCATTGCCTGCAGCCTGTGCAAAACCGGTGATGCCTAGGGTCAACAGCAGACTCACGATTACTTTGTTCATCAGCTAATCCAATTTACGGCTAAGAGAAGAGTTTATAAGCCGGGTTTACTCGATCATCAACTTGATGACCGCTTGGTAATCCTCGGCTGTGCAGTCCATGCACAACCCGCGGGGCGGCATGGCATTCAGACCATTGGTGGCACTCAGTACCAGTGCATCCATACCTTTGGCCAGGCGTGGTTCCCAAGCGGCCTTATCACCACGCTTTGGGGCCATCGGCAACTGTCCGTTATGGCACACACCGCACGCACGAGCGTATACGGCTTCAGGGTCCTGCGCAGCCTGAGCACTCAGGGAAAGCATCAATGCAGCCGCTACAGTCAGTAGTTTTTTCATCAGATCAACCTCATCAGGGATGGGGAACGTACTGCTTTCTATAGGCAGATGATCTAAATCGTTCCCGTGACACTTATCCAACAGCAGGTAGATAGCGCACACAAAATCTACACCATTATATACTGACGTCATGGAAACGGAAACGACGCAGCTTGCCGCACTCACCAGCAACAGGCAGGCTGCGCGCAAATGTCGCAAGGGCATCGTGCCTGCAACGCCATCTTACGCTCGCCCTCACGGATATTCAGATGCAACCCAAGAACCCCATTATCGGCCTGTGCCAACAGGCTACATTTCTTATCAGCGCAGCCAAAGTCGACCAGTGCCCGGAAGATTTCGGCCATGAAGTGGCCTTTGCTGGGCGTTCTAACGCCGGTAAATCCAGCGCATTGAACACCCTGACCCACGCCAGCCTGGCGCGCACCTCGAAAACACCAGGGCGTACGCAACTGCTCAACTTCTTCAAGCTGGATGAAGAGCGTCGCCTGGTTGATCTACCCGGTTACGGCTATGCCAAGGTACCCATTCCGCTGAAATTGCACTGGCAGAAGCACTTAGAAGCTTACCTTGGCAGCCGTGAATGCCTGCGCGGGCTGATGTTGATGATGGATATCCGCCACCCGCTGACCGAATTTGACGTGCTGATGCTCGACTGGACAGCTGCCAGTGAGATGCCCATGCACATCCTCCTGACCAAGGCCGACAAGCTGGCCTTTGGCGCGGCGAAGACTGCCTTACTCAAAGTGCGCCAAGATATTCAAAGCCGCTGGGGTGATCGCGTCAGCATTCAACTGTTCTCTTCGCCTAAGCGCATTGGCATCGAAGACGCCCAGGCCGTGTTGGCCGAATGGATGCAGCTGGGTGAATTTGCCCTGCCAGATAGTGAAGAGACCGAGGGCTGACTCGGACCAGGGATGGCAACGGCAAGCAGGAGGGTCGCCAAGGTTAGCGAACAAAAAAAACCCCGAAACTTCTTATGGGGGGAAGAAGTTCGGGGCTCAACATCTGAACCGTTAGGGGAAGTCCAGAATTTGCCAACACTTAACACAAAGGAGCATCGATTGGCTGCGGGAGCCATTCATAAACTCTGAGTGGCCTAGGCAAGACAAAGTTCAGGCACGCTGGATAATTAATTAGTTATAAAACGGCCTCGCTGAAGCTCATAATCTTTGCGCTCGCAACCCCGCTGCATTTGCCCGGCTGCGAAGCACATCAATGCGCTTCGTCCCAGTTATCCCCTACGCCCACTTCGACCAGCAGCGGCACATCCAGCGTGGCGGCATTGCCCATCAACGACTTGATCTGCTCGCGCACCTGCTCGACCAGATCCTCGCGCACTTCCAGCACCAGTTCGTCGTGTACCTGCAGGATGACTTTAGCGTCCAGGCCAGACTCGCTCAGCCAGTTATCCACCGCCACCATCGCGCGCTTGATGATGTCCGCCGCTGTGCCTTGCATCGGTGCGTTGATCGCGGTGCGTTCCGCGCCTTTGCGCAGCGCCTGGTTCTTCGCATGAATATCCGGCAGATATAGACGTCGGCCGAATAGGGTTTCGACAAAGCCCTGTTCAGCAGCCTGCTCACGCGTACGCTCCATATAGGCCAGCACGCCTGGATAACGGGCGAAGTACACGTCGATATAGGCCTGGGCCTGCTTGCGATCACAGCCAATCTGCTTAGCTAAACCGAAGGCGCTCATGCCGTAAATCAAACCGAAGTTAATCGCCTTGGCGCTGCGCCGTTGCTCACCGGTTACTTCATCCAGCGCTACGCCAAAAACTTCCGCCGCCGTGGCTTTATGTACATCACGGCCATGGCAGAAGGCATCCAGCAAACTCTCATCCTTGGCCAGGTGGGCCATGATGCGCAGTTCGATTTGCGAATAATCCGCCGCCAGCAGCTTGTAGCCCTTAAGCGGGACAAACGCCTGGCGAATACGCCGGCCTTCGGCGGTGCGAATCGGGATGTTTTGCAGGTTAGGGTCGGTGGATGACAGCCGCCCGGTCGCCGCTACCGCCTGGTGATAGCTGGTGTGGATACGTCCGGTGCGCGGGTTGATCTGCTCCGGCAGGCGGTCGGTGTAGGTACTTTTCAACTTGCTCAAGGAGCGATACTGCATCAGCACCTTGGGCAGTTCAAAGTCCTGTTCGGCGAGCTCGGCCAGCACGGCTTCTGCGGTGGATGCCTGACCCTTGGCGGTTTTGCTGATGATCGGCAGGCCGAGCTTTTCATAGAGAATCACCCCGAGCTGCTTGGGCGAGGCCAGATTGAACTCCTCACCGGCGATGTCGAAGGCCTGACGTTCTAACTCAACCAATTTTGCGCCCAGCTCAACGCTTTGTAAGCCGAGCAAATTGGCATCCACCAATGCACCCTGGCGCTCGATGCGCGCCAGCACCGGCACCAACGGCATTTCAATTTCGCGCAGTACCTTGGCCAGGCTCGGCTCGGCTTCTAACTTGGGCCACAGGTGCTGGTGCAGCCGCAAGGTGATATCCGCATCCTCGGCGGCGTAGGGCGCGGCCTGGGCCAGATCGATCTGGTCAAAGGTCAGCTGTTTAGCGCCCTTGCCAGCGATGTCCTCGAAACGGATAGTGCTGTGGTCCAGGTACTTGAGCGCCAGGCTGTTCATGTCGTGACGGGTGGCCGTGGAATCCAATACATAGGATTCGAGCATGGTGTCGAACTTCACACCCTGCACGTGGATCGGCGTGCTGGCATTGGCCAGAATATTGATGTCGTACTTGGCGTGCTGGCCGACTTTTGCCTTGTTTGGGTCTTCAAGAATCGGCTTCAGCGCGTTGAGCACAGCATCGCGATCCAGTTGGGTCGGTACGCCCATATAGCTGTGCGCAACCGGTATATAGGCCGCTTCGCCAGCCTTGACCGCAAACGATAAACCGACCAACTGCGCCTTTTGCGCATCCAGGCCGGTGGTTTCAGTGTCAAAGGCAATCAATTCAGCCTTATTCAGCTTCTCCAGCAACGCATCAAACTGTGCTTGCTCGAGGATGCAGGTGTAATCGCCCAGTGCGGCGGCGGCAGGCAGCTCAGCAGTCGCTTGATCAGCAACCGGCGCAACCGCAGTGGCTTTTTCAGTGACGTGGGTACTGGGTGCCAGGGCGAACAGCTCATCAGCCACCGCTTTAGCTTTGGGCTTAGTCGCCGGAGCCGGATTGCTGCGCAGCAGTTCATCACGCCAGCTCTTGAACTCCAGT
>JAGGNC010000036.1 GCA_017886405.1 Pseudomonas sp.
GTTACGGCGTGCGTTTCTGGGATGTCGATGTGCACTGGCACTACCCAGAGCCAGGCACTCTGTGCGTGCTGGATGTGGTCTTAACTGATTAAATCGGGCGCATATGGTGATAAACAAGCATTCACGGTTTATCGCCCTGCAGGTATTGTGCTTAACAAGGCCATACTGTCGTCTATGTTTTAACAATTAGGATCTAAACGCCACCCCGTACTAAAGCATTGTGAGTTTATGAAAACCAGCACCTATGTGCCGACCGATAACCTTATGGATCTCTTGCTAGACGCCATTTGCGTTGTAGATAAGTGCGGCCACTTCGTCTTTGTCAGCGCTGCCTGCGAGCGTATTTTCGGTTTCAGGGCCGATGAAATGCTTGGCAAGTCCATGATCGAGCTGGTGCACCCCGAGGACCGCAGCAAAACCCTGCAGGTCGCTAAAGAGGTGATGGCCGGAACGCATCAACCGCACTTTGAAAACCGCTACGTGCGCAAGGATGGCAGCATCGTTCATATACTTTGGTCGGCACGCTGGTCCGAGGACGATCAAGTGCGCATCGCCGTCGCCCACGACATCACCCAGCGCAACCGTAACGAAGCCTTGCAAACGGCGTTGTATGGCATATCCGAAGCCGCTCATTGGGCCAAGGACCTGCCTGGGCTGTTTCTGTTGGTGCATCAGATCATTGCTGAGCTGCTGCCCGCCATTAACTTTTCGGTCGCGCTATACGATGAGCACAATCAAGAACTGAGCTTCCCATACCCATCCGAACAGCAGTCAGCATTAACTGCCGACATGCAGCTGAACGCCGTCACCCTGAGTACGGAAGTTATTCGCTGTGGTAAAAGCCTACTGCATTCAGGCTTAACGCCGGCGCAGCTAGAATCTGCGGTGAGTTTAGGTACGGGGGCACATAGCTGGCTCGGCGTCCCGCTGAAATCTCACCGCGGCACTATCGGCGCGTTGCTGGTCCAGAGCGACACATCGGCGCGCTATAACGCGCAGGATCAAGAATTACTGCAATTCGTCTCGACCCAGGTGGCAACCACCATTGAGAGGCAGCAGATGCTGAGCCGTTTGCAGCATATGGCGCAGTACGACCAGCTTACCCAGCTACCCAACCGCGAACTGCTGCGCGACCGCTTGCAAACTGCCCTGGCCCGCGCCAGACGTAATCAGTCGCAGGTGGCCCTGTTGTTTCTCGATCTGGACAAGTTCAAGCAGATCAATGACACCCTCGGCCATGCGGCCGGCGATTTACTGCTGCAGGGCGTCGCTCAGCGCATACAACTGTGTTTGCGCGAAGTCGATACCGTGGCGCGGTTTGGCGGTGATGAGTTCATCGTCCTACTGGAAGATTTCGAATCAGCCGATCATGCCTGCACTGTTGCCGAAAAAGTTCGTCAGCGCCTCAATCAGCCCTTCGATCTAAACGGACACAGCCGGACAATCCTGCCAAGCATCGGCATCGCCCTCTATCCGCAACACGCCCAAGATGAGCAGCAATTGTTGCAGCACGCCGATAACGCCATGTATCAGGCCAAAACGGATGGGGGCAACCGGTTTTACATCAGCCCTGAGCGTGAATAAGCGCCCATAGAAAAGCCCGCCGATTGGCGGGCTTTTTACTGATCGTGTGCTTACTTCTCGACGAACGCTCGCTCAATCAGGTAGTCGCCAGGTTCACGCATGCGCGGGGAAACCTGCAGGCCAAACTCATTCAACACTTCGCTGGTTTCGTCGAGCATGCTCGGGCTGCCGCAGATCATCGCGCGGTCGTCCTGCGGGTTAATCGGCGGCAGACCGATATCCTGAAACAGCTTGCCGCTGCGCATCAGGTCAGTCAGGCGGCCCTGATTCGTAAAGGGCTCACGCGTCACTGTTGGGTAGTAGATCAGCTTGCCCTTGAGCGCATCGCCAAAGAACTCATTGCGTGGCAGATGATCCGTGATGAATTCGCGGTAGGCCACTTCGTTCACATAGCGCACACCGTGAACCAGAATAACCTTCTCGAAACGCTCATAGGTTTCCGGATCCTGAATTACGCTCATAAAGGGTGCCAGGCCAGTGCCGGTGCTGAGCAGATACAGGTGTTTGCCGGGCTTGAGGTCATCCAACACCAACGTGCCAGTAGGCTTCTTGCTGATGATGATCTCGTCACCTTCCTTGAGGTGCTGCAACTGCGAGGTCAGCGGACCGTCTGGCACCTTGATGCTGAAGAACTCCAGATGCTCTTCCCAGTTCGGGCTGGCGATCGAATAGGCACGCATAAGCGGGCGGCCCGTCTCCTGCTGCAGACCAATCATCACAAACTGGCCGTTTTCAAAACGCAGCCCCGGATCACGGGTGCACTTGAAGCTGAACAACGTATCGTTCCAGTGATGCACGCTTAGAATGCGCTCAGCGTTAAGGTTGCTCATGCTCGGGACTCCGCAGAATATTGATATCGCCAGCGCACCTGAGCGCCATTGCACGGCATTGTAATGAGCGACACAATATCTGTTAACTTGATTATCAAGATATAGGTTATCGGTTATATAGATATGCGATTT
>JAGGNC010000145.1 GCA_017886405.1 Pseudomonas sp.
ACCCGCCAGCCACAGCAACGCGGCAAACACGGGAATCGCAGCCGTTAGGCTGTCAATACGGTCCAGCACCCCGCCATGTCCCGGCAGCAGATTGCTACTGTCTTTGACCCCTGACTGGCGCTTGAACATGCTTTCAGTTAGATCGCCGACCACCGAGATCAACACCACCGCGACGGTGCCGAGCACGCTCAGCAGCACGCTGAAAAACGACCACTCCCGGTAAATCCCCACGCCAACGCAGATCAGCAGCGTCGTCAGCAAGCCACCAAACACACCTTCCCAGCTTTTACCGGGACTAACCTGCGGAGCCAATTTGCGCTTACCAAAACGGCGGCCCGAAAAATAAGCGCCAATATCTGCCCCCCACACCAGCACCATCACCGCCAGAATCAACCAATTCGCGTCAGGCCACTGCTTGATCAGCACCAACCCCTGCCAAGCGGGCAGCAGGATCAACAGGCCTATCAGCAATTTAATCGGCACGCCATTCCAGTAACGGCTGGTGGCCGGATAACCCAGTACCAGAAAGGTGGCAAATGCCCACCAGATAACGCCAAGCGACAATAGCCAAGGCGCCAACGCAGGCAGCAGGTACAAACTGAACAACAGCGCTGCGACCAGCAGCGCATAAGCAACGCGCTGAAATTGCGCAGCAAGCCCTGCCAAACGCGCCCACTCCCAAGCGCCCACGCTCACTACTGCACCGATAAACAGCGCAAACAGCGCTCCATCAAGCAGAAAGAAGCCACCTAGGGCAAATGGCAATAGCAGCAGCGCCGTGATAATTCGTTGCTTGAGCATCAGCTACGGGTCTCAGCAGCCACCTGATCGCTGGTTTTCCCAAAGCGACGCTGGCGGCTAGCAAAATCGGCCAAGGCTTTGCGCATGGCGTCGTGTTTGAAATCCGGCCAAAACAGGTCGGAGAAGTACAGCTCGGTGTAAGCCAATTGCCAGAGCAGAAAGTTACTGATGCGGTGTTCACCACCGGTACGTATGCACAGATCAGGTAAAGGCAAGTCGCCGGTCACCAGACAGCTTTGCAGCAACTCTGGGGTGATATCCTCGGCGCGCAAATGACCACCTTGCACCTCACGCGCCAGACGCTGAGCCGCCTGGGCAATGTCCCACTGACCACCGTAATTGGCCGCCACCTGTAAGACAAAGCGCTTGTCACCGGAGGTTTGCGCCTCAGCCTCACGCATTGCCGCCTGCAACTCAGGATGAAAGCGCGAGCGATC
This sequence comes from Pseudomonas sp., assembly GCA_017886405.1. Lineage (GTDB taxonomy): Bacteria > Pseudomonadota > Gammaproteobacteria > Pseudomonadales > Pseudomonadaceae > Aquipseudomonas. Next base: position 1,239 of record JAGGNC010000145.1, read on the forward strand.
ACCAATAATGCGCAGGCTGATGTCATTGACATTAAGCTTCTTCGCTTCGCGGCGCAGCGCACTGAGGAACAACTCCATCAGCGCACTGACCTCCTCAGCCGGGCGCTTCCAGTTCTCACTGGAGAAGGCGAACAGGGTCAACACCTCAACCCCAGCCTCAGCACACACCTCAATCACCGCCCGCACCGCGTCGACACCGGCTTTATGGCCAGCGACGCCGGGTAGCAGACGCTTCTTGGCCCAGCGGTTATTGCCGTCCATGATGACTGCCACATGCCGTGGCACTGCAGTCGTATAACCGTCGTTGATCTTGTCCATGGCGATAATCTGGCCGTTAAACGGCCATCAGATCCGCTTCTTTCTGCTTCACCGCGACTTCGATTTCCGCGACAAATTTATCAGTCAGCTTCTGTACATCATCGGCGGCACGACGTTCTTCGTCTTCGCTAATTTCCTTTTCCTTAACCAGGTCTTTCAACTGGCTCAGGGCATCACGGCGGATATTGCGCACCGCAACCCGACCATCTTCGGCTGCATCACGCGCTTGCTTGGTAAAGCCCTTGCGCGTTTCTTCGGTCAGTGCCGGCATAGAAATCAGCAGCAGCTCACCCAGGTTGGTCGGGTTGAAGCCCAGACCGGAGCTTTGGATAGCCTTGTCGACAGCCGCCAGCATGTTGCGCTCGAAAGCTACAACCTGCAGGGTACGCGAATCTTTCACAGTGACGTTGGCCACCTGATTCAGCGGCGTGTCAGAACCGTAGTAAGACACCATCACGCCACCCAGAATACTCGGATGTGCCTGACCGGTGCGGATGCGGCTGAACGCATTGATTAGCGATTCCAGGCTTTTCTGCATGCGCTCTTGAGCGTCTTTCTTGATCTCATTGATCATGTTTGTATTCCTCGATCAGAGTGCCTTCAGCGCCACCCACCACAACATTCAGCAGGGCACCGGGCTTGTTCATATTAAAAACGCGCAGCGGCATATTATGGTCGCGGCACAGGCAGATAGCCGTCAGGTCCATCACGCCCAGTTTGCGATCAAGCACCTCATCGTAGGTCAGACGATCGAACTTCTCGGCATGCGGGTCCTTGAACGGATCGGCAGTGTACACGCCATCGACCTTGGTCGCCTTGAGCACCACATCGGCATCGATTTCGATAGCCCGCAGGCAGGCTGCCGAGTCTGTGGTGAAGAAGGGATTACCGGTGCCAGCTGCGAAAATCACTACCTCACCGGTTTTCAGATGACGCAGGGCCTTGCGACGATCGTAGTGATCGGTCACCCCAACCATGGAAATGGCCGACATGACGATGGCCGGGATATTCGAACGCTCCAGCGCGTCACGCATGGCCAAGGCATTCATCACGGTAGCCAGCATGCCCATATGGTCGCCGGTTACGCGGTCCATTCCTGCGGCGCTCAAAGCTGCACCACGGAACAGGTTGCCACCACCGATCACCAGGCCTACCTGAACGCCGATACCAACCAGCTGACCGACTTCCAACGCCATGCGGTCAAGCACCTTGGGATCGATGCCGAAATCTTCAGCCCCCATCAGGGCCTCGCCGCTAAGTTTGAGCAGAATGCGCTTGTAACGCGGTTGACGACCACTCATCTGCTGAGCCATTGCGAGTCTCTCCTGCGGCGTTTGAATTCTGCGCGAACCCTAGGTTCGCTTTTGTTGAGCGCTTCGACAGCGCCCTGAGTCACCGGTTCTAGCCCAGCCACTCCACAGCGTAGCTGCACCCTTATTTTGACAAAGAGGCCGCGCGCGTTAGCGGGCAGCCTCTTCGGGGCAACAACGGGTAACGCCTTACTGCTTGCTGGCAGCAGCAACTTGCGCCGCCACTTCTTCAGCAAAATTATCGACCGGCTTCTCGATACCGTCACCTACTTTGAAGTAAGTGAAGGAAACGATTTCAGCACCGGCTTTCTTGGCCAAAGCACCGACCTTGATTTCCGGGTCCTTAACGAAAGCTTGCTCAACCAGACTAGCTTCAGCGAGGAACTTCTGGATACGCCCGGCAACCATCTTCTCAACGATCTCAGCAGGCTTGCCCTTGATTTTTTCTTCGTTGAGGCTTATGAACACGGCTTTCTCGCGCTCAATGGCTTCAGCGGAAACTTCTGAAGGCAGCAGGAACTCTGGGTTGCTAGCCGCTACGTGCATAGCGATGTCTTTAGCCAGTTCGACGTTGCCGCCTTTGAGCACAACCACTACACCGATCTTATTACCGTGCAGGTAGGCACCCAAAACGTCACCTTCAATACGCGCCATACGACGGATATTGACGTTCTCGCCGCACTTGGCGACCAATGCCAGACGGGCTTCTTCCTGAGCGGCGATCAGCGGCTCAACTTCAGTCAGCTTGTCAGCGAACGCTTTATCAACACTGGCAGCAACGAAGTTCTTGAAATCGTCTTGCAGGGCCAGGAAGTCAGTTTGCGAGTTGACTTCGAGAATGACGGCAGTTGCGCCATCTTCCTTAATGCTGATGGCGCCTTCAGCAGCCACGTTGCCCGCTTTCTTGGCAGCCTTGATTGCGCCGGAAGCACGCATGTCGTCAATGGCTTTTTCGATGTCGCCGCCAGCCTTGGTCAAGGCTTTCTTGCAATCCATCATGCCTTCGCCAGTACGCTCACGCAGTTCTTTTACCAACGCTGCAGTAATTTCTGCCATTTCAAAATCCTCTGGATAGGTTGTTAACCATTCCACCCGCCAAAAACGGGCGCTCAATTCGTAACGCATTGCCGACAATGACCAGAAACAATTGCAACTGCACGTCGGCGATGGTTTTCAAGGTGGCAAAAAGGGGGCCAGGCCCCCTTTTTGCGAACTAAGCAAACGCTGTACGCGTTTTACTTAGCCTTCAGCAGCTTCTGCAGCCGGGGCTTGCTCGACGAATTCGTCGGTGCCGCCATTGGCGTTGGTGCGGCCACGCACTACTGCGTCAGCCATGGCACCCATGTACAGCTGGATGGCGCGAATGGCGTCATCGTTGCCTGGGATGATGTAATCAACACCATCCGGGCTGCTGTTGGTATCGACGATGCCGATAACCGGGATACCCAGCTTGTTGGCTTCGGTGATAGCAATGCGCTCGTGGTCAACGTCGATCACGAACAGCGCGTCAGGCAGACCGCCCATGTCCTTGATACCACCCAGGCTGCGATCCAGTTTTTGCAGATCGCGGGTGCGCATCAGGGCTTCTTTCTTGGTCAGCTTGGTGAAAGTACCGTCCTGGGACTGAACTTCCAGATCGCGCAGACGCTTGATCGAGGCACGGATGGTTTTGTAGTTGGTCAGCATGCCGCCCAACCAGCGATGATCGACGAACGGCGAACCGCAACGTGCTGCTTCTTGAGCAACTATTTTGCCAGCTGAACGCTTGGTGCCGACGAACAGAATCTTGTTTTTGCCCGAAGCCAGCTTCTCAACGAACGACAGTGCGTCGTTGAACATCGGCAGGGTTTTTTCAAGGTTAATGATGTGAATTTTGTTGCGCGCGCCGAAAATGTACTTGCCCATTTTCGGGTTCCAATAACGGGTCTGGTGACCGAAGTGCACACCGGCCTTCAGCATATCGCGCATGTTGACTTGGGACATGGTAGTTCCTTAATAAGTCGGGTTAGGCCTCCACGCATCCCGATCTCCAACCCGGCGAACTTGTCGCAAGGCACCCAGGAAACCGTGTCGATACGTGTGTGGGTTTTAGCTTTGGGGCACACAGCCCTTAAAGCGGCGCGTTTTATACCATAAAAGATAAGCACCGGCTACTCACATCCTTAGCAAACAGCGCCCGCACGCCGGCACTTTCACGTGCAGCTTATGGCAGGCGACCGGGAGCTGTTAAGATAACGCCCTTTCTGTTCGCGTCCGAGAACCGCATATGACCGTCACCATCAAAACCCCCGATGAAATCGAGAAAATGCGCGTCGCCGGCCGCTTGGCTGCCGAAGTGCTGGAAATGATCGGCGAACACGTCAAGCCAGGTATCACCACCGAAGCACTCGACCGCATCTGCCATGACTATATTGTCAACGTGCAGCAGGCCATCCCTGCACCGCTCAACTATAAAGGTTTCCCCAAGTCAATCTGCACCTCGGTCAACCACGTGGTCTGCCACGGCATCCCCAATGACAAGGCCCTTAAAGAAGGTGACGTGATTAACATCGATGTCACCGTAATCAAGGATGGCTACCACGGCGACACCAGCAAGATGTTTATGGTGGGCAAAGTGCCCGAGTGGGCCGAGCGCCTGGCCAAGATTACTCAGGAGTGCATGTATAAGGGTATCGAGCTGGTCAAGCCGGGCACCCGCCTGGGCGACATCGGCGAAGTCATCCAAAAGCATGCCGAGAAGAATGGCTTCTCGGTGGTACGTGAATACTGCGGCCACGGTATTGGCGCAGTGTTCCATGAAGAGCCACAAGTGCTGCATTACGGCCGCGCGGGCACCGGCATGGAGCTGACAGAAGGCATGACCTTCACCATCGAGCCGATGATCAATCAGGGCCGCGCGGAAACCCGCACCCTGGGTGACGGCTGGACCGCGATCACCAAAGACCGCAAGCTCTCCGCGCAGTGGGAGCACACCCTCTTGGTCACTGCTGACGGCTACGAAATATTCACCCTGCGCAGTGATGACACCATCGCCCGCACATCAGCCTGAGCCAACAAAGAACGCCCTCGTCGTCTCGTCGTAATGCTTTAAAGAAGGAAGGCCGCAATGCCGCAGTTAGACCCAGAGCTGTTCGACCGCGGTCAGTTCAAAGCGGAACTGGCCCTTAAGGCCAGTCCCATCGCGGCATTCAAGAAGGCCATCCATCAGGCTCGCGACGTGCTCGACTGGCGTTTCACCAGCGGCCGCGACATACGACGCCTGGTCGAAGACCGTGCCTGGTTTGTCGACCAGATCCTGCGCGAAGCCTGGGACCGCCTGCCCTGGAGCGAGGACGCCGACATTGCCCTGTTGGCAGTCGGTGGTTATGGCCGCGGTGAGCTGCACCCCTTCTCCGACATCGATTTACTGATCCTGCTCGACGGTGCCGACCACGAAACCTTCCGCGAGCCGATTGAGCACTTCCTGACCTTGCTATGGGATATAGGCCTGGAAGTTGGGCAAAGCGTGCGCAGCGTCGATGAGTGCGCCAGCGAGGCCCGTGCTGATCTGACGGTCATCACTAACCTGATGGAAAGCCGCACCATTGCCGGCCCAGAGCGCCTGCGCCAGAGAATGCAGGACGTTACCAGCACCGCCCATATGTGGCCTAGCAAAGACTTCTTCCTGGCCAAGCACAAAGAACAACGCACCCGCCACAGCAAATACAACGACACCGAATACAACTTGGAGCCCAACGTCAAAGGCTCCCCCGGCGGCCTGCGCGATATCCAGACCATTCTCTGGGTGGCACGCCGGCATTTCGGCACGTTGAACCTGCACGCCATGGTCGGCCAGGGGTTTTTGCTGGACAGCGAATATGCTCTGCTCGTATCCAGCCAGGAATTTCTCTGGAAGGTGCGCTACGCCCTGCACATGCTTGCTGGCCGCGCTGAGGATCGCCTGCTGTTCGATCATCAACTCAAGGTGGCGACCCTGCTCGGCTTCGAAGACAGCGACAACAAACGCACGATCGAACGTTTTATGCAGAAGTACTACCGCGTGGTGATGGCGATAGCCGAGCTCAGCGACCTGATTGTTCAGCACTTCGAAGAGCAGATCCTGCGCGCGGGTGAAAGCGGCCAAGCGACCCAACTTAACAGCCGCTTTCAGGTGCGTAACGGCTACATCGAAGCCACTCACCCGGGCATATTCAAACGCACACCGTTCGCCATCCTAGAAATATTCGTGATCATGGCCCAGCACCCGGAAATTGAAGGAGTCTGCGCCGACACCATCCGCCTGCTGCGTGATCATCGCCACCTGATCGATGACGACTTTCGCAGTGACATCCGCAACACCAGCCTGTTTATCGAGTTATTCAAGTGCGCGGAAGGCATCCATCGCAATCTACGGCGGATGAACCGCTACGGCATTCTCGGCCTCTATCTGCCTGAGTTCGGCCTGATTGTCGGGCAGATGCAACACGACTTATTCCATATTTATACGGTCGATGCTCATACCCTGAATGTGATCAAAAACCTGCGCACACTGAGTAAGCCAGGCGTGGCGGAAAAGTTTCCGCTGGCCAGCGAGCTGGTCGAGAAGCTGCCCAAGCCCGAGCTGATCTACTTGGCAGGCATCTACCACGACATCGGCAAAGGTCGTGGTGGCGACCACTCGGAACTCGGCGCAGTAGACGCTGAGGCGTTCTGCGTGCGCCACCAGCTACCCAGTTGGGATTCCAAGCTGATCGTCTGGCTGGTACAGAGCCACTTGGTGATGTCGACGACCGCGCAACGCAAGGATCTCTCAGACCCGCAGGTAATCTCCGACTTTGCCCACCTAGTCGGCAACCAGACGCGCCTGGATTACCTTTACGTACTGACCGTGGCCGACATCAACGCCACTAACCCCAGCTTGTGGAACTCCTGGCGCGCCAGCCTGCTGCGTCAGCTCTATACCGAAACCAAGCGCGCATTGAGCCGCGGCCTGGAAAACCCGCTAGACCGCGAAGAGCAGATTCGCCTGACGCAAAGCGCAGCGCTGGATATGCTGGTGCGCGGCGGCACCGATGCCGACGTCGCCGAGCACCTCTGGTCGCAGCTGGGCGATGACTACTTCCTGCGCCACACGGCCGAGGATGTCGCCTGGCACACGCTGGCCATCATCCGCCATCCAAACGACGGTAACCCCCTGGTATTGATCAAAGAAACCACCCAGCGCGAATTCGAGGGCGGTACACAAATCTTCATTTACGCCGAAGATCAGCATGACTTCTTTGCGGTAACCGTGGCGGCCATGGCCCACCTCAACTTGAATATCCATGACGCCCGGATTCTCACGTCCACCAGCCAGTTCACCCTCGACACCTACATCGTGCTTGAGCGCGAGGGCGAATCGATTGGCGATAACCCGACGCGAATCGAACAGATCCGCCAAGGTCTGATCGATGTGCTGAAACGCCCCGATGACTATCCAAATATCATTCAGCGCCGCGTACCGCGCCAACTCAAGCACTTTGCCTTTGCCCCGCAAGTCACGATTCACAACGACGCCCATCGTCAGTTAACCATTATCGAAGTCACCGCCCCCGATAGACCTGGGCTGCTGGCACGAATCGGCGGCATCTTCCTCGACTTCGACCTGTCGCTGCAAAACGCTAAGATCGCCACCCTCGGCGAGCGGGTGGAAGACGTGTTCTTTGTTACCGACGCGCATAACCAGCCGCTCTCCGACCCCGAACTGTGCACGCGCTTGCAGGCCACCATGGTCGCGCAGCTGTCCGACGCCGCAAGTCCGAAGGTCGAACCGAGCCGAATCAATATTTAAACCCCTTGCCCTTGCGCCTTGAGCGACCTGGCAGCAGCGCTGCCAGGCGCTGAAAGACCTCAGGAAGAAACAATGAACGACGCGTTAAACCAGTTGCAGCCCTACCCATTCGAAAAGCTCCGCGCATTGCTCAGCACGGTTCAGGCTCCCGCTGACAAGCGCCCGATTGCCTTGTCGATTGGCGAGCCTAAGCACCGCTCGCCGGCGTTTGTCGCAGCAGCACTCAGCACCAACCTCGATCAGCTCGCGGTTTATCCGACCACCTTGGGCATCCCGGCGCTGCGTGAAGCCATCGCCAGCTGGTGTGGCCGGCGTTTCGGTCTGCCGGCTGGGGTGCTCGACCCCGCTCGCCATGTGCTGCCGGTCAATGGCACCCGCGAAGCGCTGTTTGCCTTTACCCAGGCGGTGGTGCGGCGCGACGTAGACGGTTTAGTGGTCAGCCCCAACCCGTTCTATCAGATTTATGAAGGTGCAGCCCTGCTGGCCGGCGCGCAGCCCTTCTACCTGCCGTGCCTAGAAGAACATGGCTTCAATCCAGATTTCGATGCAGTCAGCGATGACATTTGGCAACGCTGCCAAATCCTCTTCCTCTGCTCGCCCGGCAACCCAACTGGCGCGCTGATTCCAGTCGAGACATTAAAAAAACTGATTACCTTGGCCGACAAATTCGACTTCGTGATCGCAGCCGATGAATGCTACAGCGAACTGTATTTCGATGAAGCCAATCCACCGGCCGGTTTGCTAACCGCCTGCGCGCAGCTGGGCCGACATAATTTCAAGCGTTGCGTGGTGTTCCACAGCCTGTCCAAGCGTTCCAACCTGCCGGGGCTGCGTTCGGGCTTTGTGGCCGGCGACGCCGACATTTTGAAATCATTCCTGCTGTACCGTACCTACCACGGCTGCGCCATGCCGGTACAAACCCAGCTGGCCAGCGTAGCCGCCTGGAATGATGAAGCGCACGTAAAAGCCAACCGCGATCTCTACCGTGAAAAATTCGACGCGGTGCTAGCCACTCTGGGCGGTGCGCTCGATGTACAGCACCCGGATGGTGGCTTCTACCTGTGGGCCAAAACACCGATAGACGATGAAGCTTTTACCCGTGAGCTGTTTGCTCGCGAGCATGTCACCGTGGTGCCTGGCTCCTACCTGTCGCGCAGCGTCGATGGGCATAATCCAGGCGCCAACCGCGTGCGCATGGCCTTGGTTGCACCATTGGCCGAGTGCGTGGCCGGCGCCGAACGCATCCGCGACTTTGTGCAGGGCCTCAGAACATGACCCTGTTTGGTATCAAAGCCTGCGACACCATGAAAAAAGCCCGCACCTGGCTCGACGAGCACGGGGTAAGCTACGCCTTTCATGATTACAAGGCCTCAGGCATCGACCGTGGCAACTTGGAAAAGTGGTGTAACGAGCATGGCTGGGAAATCATCCTGAACCGCGCTGGCACCACCTTTCGCAAGCTGGATGAGGCGCGGAAAAGCGACCTCGACCAGCACAAGGCGATCGAACTGATGCTCGCCCAACCGTCGATGATCAAGCGCCCGGTGCTGGATCTCGGCAATAAAACTCTGGTTGGCTTCAAGGCTGACCGTTATGCCGCCGAGCTGGTTTAAACCACTCGGCCCACACGAATTTGCGGTAAGGAAAACAGCATGAGCACGACCCTCTTCAGCCTGGCCTTCGGCGTTGGCACCCTGAACCGCCAGAGCAACTGGCTGGAAGTCTTCTACGCCCAGCCCCTGCTCAAGCCGGCCAGTGAACTGGTCGCCAAAGTGGTCGAGAAAGTCGACTACCAGGGTGGCAACCAGGCCATTACGATCAGCAACAACCAGGCCGGCGAACTGGCCGAAGCCCTGAAAAGTGTTGACGCCGCGCAATCGGCCCTACTCACGCGCCTGGCAGAAAGCCAGAAGCCGCTGGTGGTCACCCTGCTCGCAGACGACACCGCACTGACCAGCAC
>JAGGNC010000069.1 GCA_017886405.1 Pseudomonas sp.
CTATTGTTGGCGCGTTACCGCAGGGAAACACCTCCAGTTACTATGCCGAATACTTGGAAAAGCGCCACCTCTACGGTCTCAGCTTTAACACCAGCATCACCGGCGATAACTTCCTCAATGGCCTCGCAGTCGCCGGTGAACTCAGCTATAGACCCAATACCCCCATCGCCTTAGGGCTGGGTGAATACCTGCCGACCGCGCTCTTAGGCACCGCCATGGGTATCTCGGCAGGCACTCGCCTCGATGGCTTTAAAGAAAAACCGATGTGGCAAGCCTCGCTGGTTGGCATCTACAGCTTCAACAACCTGCTGGGTGCCGACACCGCAACCCTGTTCACCGAAGTGGTGGGCAGTCGGGTTCAGGGGCTGGAGTCGGACATCGACTACTACGGCGCCACCTCCAGCGCCTGGGGTGCGCAGAGCAGCCTGTCGTTGACCTACAGCAACGTGTTCAACCTGATCAATCTGGTGCCCAGCGTCAGCTACCAATACGGCATCAACGGCGTTGCACCGCAGCTGACCAATGGCCTGCTGGAAGAGCGTAAGAGCTATTCGGTTGGCGTCGATGCCATCTACCAAGAGTCCCTGTCGGCCGGCGTCAAATATGTCGGCTTCAGCGGTGGCGGTTTGGCCAACAAGCTCAGCGACCGCGACTACCTCAGCTTCAACATCAAATACAGTTTCTAGGAAGGGAAGACCATGACAATTTCAGGACTCTTGTATACCAGCTTGTGCGCAACCCTTCTGCTGGGTGCTGGTCTGGCCCAGGCCCAGGTGAGCGCCGCCGAGGCCGCGCGTCTCGGTCAGGATCTGACCCCAATGGGCGCCGAGAAAGCCGGTAATACCGCCGGTACCATCCCCGCCTGGGAGGGTGGTTTGCCGCGTGATCCCAACGCCATCGATCCAGCCCTGGGCTACCGTGATCCCTTTGCCGCCGACAAACCGTTGTTCAGCATCACCGCAGCCAACGCCGAGCAGTACCGTGATCAGCTCAGCCCCGGTCAGTTGGCCATGCTCACACGCTTTAGCGACAGCTGGAAACTCAACGTTTACCCGACACGGCGTTCGGCCTCCTATCCGCACAAGGTGTATGCCGCGGCTAAGCACAATGCGACCTCGGCCAAGCTGATCGACGGCGGCAACGGCATCGCCGACTTCAAGGTGGCCACGCCCTTCCCGCTGCCACAGTCGGGGCTTGAGGTGCTGTGGAACCACCTGGTGCGCTACCGCGGTGACAACGTCAAGCGCTACTACGCCCAAGCGGTGCCGCAGGCCAACGGCGATTACTTTATGACCAAGATCGAGGACCTGTTTCTGTTCAACGAAGCGGCGGGCGACCATAGCCAGAGCAACGGCAACATTCTTTTCTACTTTCGTCAGTCAGTACTGGCCCCGGCGCGTCTGGCCGGTACCGAACTGTTGGTGCATGAAACCGTCAATCAAGTGAAGGAGCCGCGACTGGCCTGGCTCTACGCCTCCGGCCAACGGCGCGTGCGGCGCGCGCCGAACGTGGCTTATGACTCGCCGGGCACCTCGTCGGACGGCATGCGCACCACCGATAACTTCGACATGTTCTCCGGCGCGCCGGATAAGTACGACTGGGAGCTGATGGGCAAGAAGGAGCTCTATGTGCCCTATAACAATTACCGCCTGGCCTCCAAGCGCAATAGCTACAGCGACATCGTCAAAGCTGGGCACGTCAATCCCGAGCTGCTGCGCTATGAACTGCACCGGGTCTGGCATGTGCGGGCCACGTTGAAGCCAGAGATGCGCCACCAGTACAAGCAGCGTGATATGTACTTCGATGAAGACAGTTATCAGCTGCTGCTGGTTGATCACTACGACAACCGCGACACCCTATGGCGGGTCGGCGAGTCCTACACCATTAACTTGTATGACCAGCCGTTGATCTGGACCAAGGGCGATGCGGTGTATGATTTGATCGGCGGCCGCTATGTCATCGGAATATTGTCCAATGAAGAGCCCGCTAATCAGTTTGATATTGCCTTGAAACCGTCTGATTTTACCCCGGCGCAATTACGCAGGGACAGCCGACGTTAATGTTTGGCAACTTCCAGATAATTACAGATGAGCTTGGAAAGTTCCCCGGGAATAACGTCCCGGGGCGTTTCACCGAGTGTCCCGACCATGGTGAAGTAATTCAAACTGGCCAACAGCATATGCGCGGAAAGATCGGCGGCTTGTTGCGGTTGTGGGTGGCCGAGTTCGCTTTGGCGGGCCAGGACGATGCGGCAGAGAGTCAGGCCAATATAGGCATTGAGCTGGTGGAAACGCTGACGGAATTGCAGGTCGGCCGAGCTGCGGCGAACCAGGGCGCGCAACAGGCCTTCGCGGCCGGCGAACAGGTCGATCATGCCTTGGATAAAGACCTCGATCTGCGCCGCCAGCGACAGGTCGCTGTGGCTGAGGTCGGCGACCAGCGCATCAATGGCATTGCGGCCCTGCTCGACAAAACGTTCATGCACGGCGAAGAGCAGCACGTCTTTGTCGCCCAGCAGGCGATAGAAGGTGCCCACC
>JAGGNC010000097.1 GCA_017886405.1 Pseudomonas sp.
GCCCTTGACCAGATAGCCGGCCTGCAGATCACCCTGGGCATTCAGCTCAAGCTGTTCCAGGCTAAGGCTGTCCGGCAGCTCGGCGCTGGCTTTGAAGGCGGCAACCTGCAAACGCAGCTGAGCGGGCAGGTGCTCGGCCAAGGGCTGCAACCAACCGCTCAGTTCCCCCGTCAGATAACCGCTGCTACTGGCCGTGATGTTCACCCGATTGCGCAACTCACCCTTGAGTTGCAGCGCCACGGGCCAGGTTTGTGGCTCAGGCGCGGGCAACTGCAGGTGTCCATTTAGCTGCAAGGGCCAGTTGCCGTTGGTTTGCACCTGACCCTGCAGTGCCAGTTGCAGATCGGCTGTGCGCAGGCTGAGGTTATCGACCTGAATACCGTTCACCGTCCAACGTGCGGCCAGCTGCAGGCCTTGCAACTGCTCGACGCCATTAAGTTGCAGGCTGTCGATCTGCACGTCACTTAGGTGCAGCGCCAGCGGCAGGCTAAGATCCGGCAGGCTGAAGGGCTCGCTGCTGGGCTGCTCGTCTGCGGGGAATACCAGGCTGATCGGCCCGCTGTGCAACTGCTCGATACACAGGGTCAGGCGCAGCAAGCAGGCAGGCGACCAGACCACGCTCGGGGCCAGCACGTGAACGCTGCGCTCACCTTGCTGCCAGCGCAGTTGTTGCGCGCGCCAACTGCCGCCCAACGTTCCGCTGAAACCATCCACCTGCACGTCTGGTACTTGGGCCAGCAGCCAGCGGCTGCCGCCTTGTGTGCCCAGTATCAGGCTCAGGCTAAGCGCCAACACCAGCAGCAGCCCCAGCAGGCTGAACAGTGTATTTCGGACTAGGCGCGTCACAACTCCGGCCCCATGGAGAAGTGCAGGCGTATGCCGCCTTGATCATCCAGCGGGTGCGCCAAATCGAAGCGCAGCGGGCCTAATGGCGACACCCAACGCACGCCAACGCCTACCGCGCTTTTCAGCGACGGAATCTGCAGGGACTCGAAGGTATTACCCTGATCGACAAAACTGGCCAGCCGCCAGCGCTCGGTCAGGCTGTATTGATACTCAAGGCTGCTGGTAAACAGGTAGCGTCCACCGATCTTGTCGCCGGCTTGGTTTTCCGGTGACAGGCTTTGGTAGTCATAACCGCGCACACTCTGGTCGCCACCGGCAAAAAAGCGCAGCGACGGCGGCACCTGGGCAAACCCATCGGATTCAGTGCCACCCAGCTGCACCCGACCGAGCAGCCGGTGCCGCTTGAATACGGTGGTCAGACCTTTGAGCTGGATATTGCCGTGCAGTACATTGGCATCGGACAGCAGCCCCTTGGCCGCTCCGGCCAGGTCGAACTGCAGGCGATAACCCTGACTGGGATCAAGCGGGTTGTCACTGTGCAGGTAGGAATAACTCAGGCCCGGCATCAATAGCGTGCTGGTGCCTGATTGATCGCCCAGGTCGAACTGTTCGTGCCGCCACTTCAGCGACAAGACCCGCTGCCAGCCGTTATCCAATTGGCTGTGCCATTCCGGGCCAAACGTCAGCAGGCGGCTGTTGCTGTCGGTATCAGCCAGTTCTTCAGCTTGATAGCCGCCGGCTACCCGCAATTTATCGGTTAGGGGCGGATCAAGTGGCACGTCATACCACAGGCCAACATTTTGCCGGGGCGCGGACAGCTCGAATTCCGCGCCATAACTGTGCCCCTGCGGGTTGGCCCAATGCCGCGTCCAGTTGGCTCGACCACGGGGGCCAACATCGGTTGAAAACCCCAAGCCAAAGCCCATGCTGCGCGGCTTGCGCACCTGCAGCTGAACTTGCACCGGAATATGCTCGGCCGAGGCGTTGCTCGGGTTGGCATTCACCTGCACAGATTCGAAATAACCACTGGAACGCAGCGCCTGATACAGCTTAGCTATCAACACGGAATCATAGGGGCTGTTGGCTGGGAACGGCACCATGCGTTGCAACAGCTGCTCATCGAGGGGCGCATCGCCAACAAAACTCACCTCGCCAAGGTGATAGCGTGGCCCGCTGTCATAGATCAGCTCGATATCGGCAATTCCGGCATCGGGGTCAATCGTGAGTCGCTGACTGCTAAAGCGTCCGGCCAAGAAGCCATAGCGCGACGCCTGGTTCTGAATTTCGCGTTTGGCTGCATCGTAGCGCCCGTGGTTAAGTTGCGCGCCGCTGCGCAGCTGCGGATCATTGGGCGTGCGAAAGGCGCGCAACTGCGAGGCCGGACCATCGATGCGCACAACCACATCACGCAGTAGCACCGGCTCGCCTGGTTGGATGTGCAACGTCAGGCGCGGCGTTGCACCTTCGCTGACCGCTGTGGTGATCTGCGCCTGGTAATAGCCCAGGGCCTGGGCGGCTTTCTGCGCCTGGCTCTCAGCTACCCGCTGAAAGCGCTGCAAGGCTTCAGCATCGCGCTCGCCCAGGTTGCCGATATAGCCTTCGATATTGCTTTTCAGCGCGCTATTAGCCGGCTCAACCCGCACGCGCAGCTGGGCATCGGCCAGGGCCGAAGCACTCAGCAATAAAAGAAGAAGCCCGGTGAGCCGGTTGCAAAGGACAGCCATTAGGCAATGCTAGCACGAGCGCAAGGCCGATTTAGAGGGCCTGACTGTGGATTAGTTGCGACTCAATGCTAGCCAACAACACCGAGTACGCAGCTCTTAGGCGCTGGTCTTGACCGCTACTTGCGGGCTTGGGTGGAAGAACACGTGCTCGACGATCGGTCCAATAGCCACTTCACCCACTTCCTCGTAGCCCTGACGTTTGTAGAAATCCAGGTAGTGCGCATTGCCCGTGTCGAGCACCACGCCCTGTGAGCTGGCATCTTCGGCGCACCAGTTATGCAGCGCCTCAAGCAGTTGTTCGCCGAGGTGCTGGCCCCGGTACTCCGGGTGCACACCCAACAGTGGCAGGACATGATAGGGCCCTGGCGGCAGGCAGGCGAGCACCGCTTCGTGGTAATCAAGGTAGCGTTTGGTGCAACGGAAACCGGTGGTCAGCAGCATGCGCATGCGCCAGCCCCAGCTTTCGGTGATATCCATGCGCCGCTGCGGCGGTGCAATAAGCGCCATGCCGATCAGTCGATCATCGATCAGCAAGCCAATGGCTGGCAGGTCCTCGGAAAAGTGTTGCTGTACCAACTCACGCACAGTGGCGCGCACGCGCTGGTCAAAGCCAGGGCGTTCGGCTTCAAATAGGTAGGCAAAGGTGGGGTCATGACGGTAGGCGTGGTACAGCAGCGAGCGCGCTTCGCGGGCATAGCCGCTATCGAGCATACGAACTTCGGCGAGTCTGTTGGGCATCTGCTTGACCTCTGTTTTTCTTGATTTACTGGGCCTGCAGACACGTTATCACTGTGCTCCAGTCACCGCCACCGGCTGGCGGGCCGATCAGGTAATCGGCTAGCATCGCGAGCTTTCCAGAGCCACAGTCAGGACTGCCGCCCATGAAAATCGTCTCCTTCAATATCAATGGACTGCGCGCCCGCCTCCACCAACTGGCCGCGCTGATCGACAAGCACCAGCCGGATGTCATTGGCCTGCAGGAAACCAAGGTAGCCGATGAACAGTTCCCCGAGGCAGATATCCGCCAGCTCGGTTACCACGTGCATTACCACGGCCAGAAAGGCCACTACGGCGTCGCCCTGCTCTCGCGCCAGGAACCCCTAAGCCTGCACAAGGGCTTTCCTGGCGATGCCGAAGATGCACAGCGGCGCTTTATCTACGGCACCTTTGCCGACGGCCAGGGCAAACCGGTCACGGTGATGAATGGCTACTTCCCGCAAGGCGAAAGCCGCGACCACCCGAGCAAATTCCCAGCCAAGCAGCGCTTCTACGCCGACCTGCAGAATCTGCTGCTGAACCAGTTCAATCCTGAGCAGCCTTTGGTGGTGATGGGCGATATCAACATATCCACGGCCGATATCGATATCGGCATCGGCGAGCCGAACCGCCTGCGCTGGCTTAAAACCGGTAAGTGCAGCTTTCTCCCGGAAGAACGCGAGTGGTTAGACACGCTAAAAAACTGGGGTTTAGTCGACAGCTTCCGCCAGCTGTATCCGCAGGTAAATGACCGTTTCAGCTGGTTCGATTACCGCAGCCGCGGCTTCGAGGACGATCCCAAGCGCGGTCTGCGCATCGACGTAATCCTCGCCTCTCAGGCCCTGCAGGCGCGAATCAAATGTGCTGGCATCGACTACGATCTGCGCGGTATGGAAAAACCTTCAGATCATGCGCCGATATGGCTTGAACTAAGCCAGTAAGCCCGGAATAGAAGCTTCACCTAAATAAGTGACTGTCATATTGCAGTCACTTATTTGTCTTATCGTCGCGGCACTTTCACTCACCCATACAAGGTGTTTGCCGCATGTCGCACCCCCGCTCTACTGTCGATCGCGAAACCTGGACCCGCACCATCAGTTTTCTGCTGCTCGGTTCAATTTGCTACGCCCTACCCTGGTCGGTTTTCGCGGCTCTGCCTACTTCAGCTGATACCAGCAGCGTGTTGCGCATTCAAGGCTCCAACACCATTGGCGCCAAGTTAGGCCCGGCGCTGGTCAAGGGCATGTTTGAAGAGCAAGGCCTGACGGCCATTCGCATTGAAAGCGGTGCAGTGGAAAACGAACAAAGAGTGATCGGCAAGACCGCCGATGGCCGCAGTGTAAGCATTGACGTGGCGGCCCACGGCTCAGGCACTGGGTTTGCCGCACTGGCCGATGGCAGCGCCGAGCTGGCCGCTTCATCTCGGCCAGTCAAGGACACGGAAGCGACTGCCCTGCTCGCCTTGGGTGACCTGAAAAGCCCCGCCGCTGAACAGATCATCGCACTAGATGGCCTGGCCATCATCCTGCATCCAGATAACCCCGTTTCAGCCTTGAATACGCTGCAACTGGCGCAGATTTTTGCCGGTGAGATTACCGACTGGGCTCAGCTAGGCGCATCGGCTGGCCTGATCAAGCTGTATGCCCGCGATGACAAATCCGGCACCTATGACACCTTCAAGGAACTGGTACTGAGCGCCAACGGTAAAGCCTTGGCTGGCGCCGCAAAACGCTATGAATCCAGCGATAAACTGTCCGATGCGGTCAGCCAGGACCGCAACGGCATCGGCTTTATTGGCCTGCCCTATATCCGTCAGGCCAAAGCCGTGGCCATCGCTGCAGGCGATTCGCAACCGATGTTGCCGAGCCTGACCTTGATCGCCACCGAGGACTACCCACTGTCGCGTCGGTTATTTCTGTATAACCAGCCGCAGTTGAGCAACCCCTGGGCCCGCGCCCTCGTGCAGTTCGCCCACAGTCCGCGTGGCCAGGGAATTGTCGAGCAGAGCGGGTTTATCGCGCAGACCGTAAAGGCGGTAAAAATCGCCTCCCAAGCGAATATGCCGAAGGATTACCAGGACCTGGCGCAGCACGCCCAGCGCTTATCGGTAAACTTCCGTTTTCAGGAAGGCAGCGCCACCCTCGACAACAAGGCCCTGCGCGACCTCAACCGGCTGATTGACTATCTGCACGAGCAGGACAAGGTCAAAGGCAAAGTGGTGCTGGTTGGCTTTGGCGATGCCAAGGCTGATCCAGCTCGGGCTGAGCTGCTGTCCAAGCTGCGCGCCATGGCGGTTCGTCGTGAACTGAGCAAAGGCGGTGTGTTCTTCCGCAGTATTATCGGCATGGGTGATGAACTGCCGGTGGCAGCCAACAGCGCCGATGACGGACGGATCAAGAATCGTCGGGTGGAAGTCTGGGTCTACTAACGCGCAGCACCCTGAAAAGCACAAGGCCGGTAAATGCGGGCCTTGTGCTTTATTGCGCTAACACGCGTTAGCGGCTGGCTTTCATCACCTCTTTTGACACCTACTTGCCGATCGCGAATTTTTCATAAAGCCACTGGTGAGAGAACTGGTTTAAGCGCTCGGACCGGCCCCAGCGCTCCGCTGTTGGCCGTTACTTAGACCGTCACCGCACTCATCTTCGGACGTTTGTCCGCCCAGGGTTGAGCTTGTTCCAGCTGGCGGGCCAATTGCAGCAGCAAGGGCTCACTGGCTGACGGCCCGGAGAATTGGACGCCGAGGGGAAGACCCTCCGGGGTCCAGTACAAGGGGACGCTCATTGCTGGCGTGCCGGTCAGATTCGCCAGCTGGGTAAAGGGCACATAGGTCAGGTTCTTGCGCGCCATGTCTTCGACCATATTATCCATGGCGCCCCAGCGCGCCAACAGCGGCAGCAGGCCGGTCGCCAGCAGCCATTGCAGTGTTCGCGCCTGACCAGCGGGTATTTCAGCCTCTTCGTGGCGAATGGGTGGGTGAGCCAGTGTTGGGGTCAGATACAGATCATGTTGCTGGTAGAAAACCCCCAGTGCCTGGCTGAACTGGTTCCATTGCCGATGACTGTTGATATAAGTGGCGCTGCTCATGCCACGGCCGAACGCGGCCAGGGTGCGCGTGAGCAGCTCGAACTCCTCGTCGCGGACGCCAGTTTCCCGGGCCTGATCGAGTGTCGCAGCCACCTGGCCGAAATACATGTTCAAGTAACAACGCGCCAGGGCCTGGCCGTTGTAGTCCGGCTCTGCCTCGACTACCTCATGGCCAAGGGCGCGCAGGATTGCCACTGCGTGCTCGACTGCCATGATGGCTTGAGGATGCACGGGGGTGTCCACAGGTGAGCGGGTGCTATAGCCGATACGTAAAACGCCCGGCTCACGGCTCGCCAGGTCGCGGAACGACGCTGGCGGCGCGGTGATGACAAAGGGATCGCCGTCGTTCGACCCTGAAAGTACATCCATGGCCAGCGCTGCATCCCGCACGCTATGGCAAAGGACCAGATCGCTCGAAGCACCTTCCCATATTTCAGCGTGGGCCGGCCCCACCGAGACGCGTCCGCGTGTGGGCCTAAGGCCGAACAGGCCGCAGCAGGCGGCGGGAATCCGGATGGAGCCGCCGCCATCATTAGCACCGGCAATCGGCACCATGCCGGCGGCTACCGCAGCCGCTGATCCGCCACTTGATCCCCCCGGGGTGTGAGCGGTATTCCAGGGGTTGCGGGTTTCGCCAAAGGCCAGCGGATCGGTCACCCCCTTTAGTGCCAGTTCAGGGGTATTGCTCTTGCCAATGATGACCGCGCCGGCGTTCAGCAGACGCTGCACGATGTGCGAGTGCCGGGCCGCCGGCGTCCGGCTGAAAACCTTGCTGCCGCTGCTTGTGGGTAAACCGGCGTAATCCTGAACCGCGTCTTTGATCAGCATGGGTACGCCCGCCAGCGGGCCGTTCAGGTGTTGCTTGACCCGATCGCGGGCGAGATCAAACATGGGCTGGCAGACGGCGTTGATTTGCGGGTTGAGACGGTGGTACTGGCTGATCGCGATGTCCAGCAACTCGTTGGCGTTAGTCTCACCTGAGGCCACTTGTTCAGCGAGGCCGGTGGCATCGCTATTGACATATTCCTGCACAGTGATCGACATCTCGCAGACCCTTCTTATTTTTTCGAGTAATTACTCTAATAAAATGCGATTGCAGGATCGGTCGTCAAGTCCAGGAGTGCTTTGCCCTTGTCAGTGGGCGCTTGCAAGGCAACAGTGCCGCCTCGTATGCACACAATCCTTGCAAGTACGCGTGAAGATTAACGCAGCCAATGCACTGCGCCTGCACCCAAATAACTCACCATGAAGGATGATCTTGAGCCCTTTCTTGGGATTGTTGGCCGGGACCTCACCGCAGAGGCGATGCAGGTGCCGTGGCCATGCACCGTTCAGGCTACGAGGTGGTTGTAATCGATGCGCCGGTTGCCGGTCGCTTCTTCTGCGGCATGCGCACCCTAAAGGCGCAGGCTACGGGCCAATTTACCCCACCCTGAACGGTCTGAACGCAAACAACTATGCGCAGCGCCCTGAAACGCCCAAGGCCCGCAAATGCGGGCCTTGGGCTTTATTGCGCTAACAGGCGTTAGCGGCTGGCTTTCATCAGGTCTTTCGACACGTACTTACCGATCTCGAACTTGCCGATGGCCGCGCGGTGCACTTCGTCCGGGCCATCGGCCAGGCGCAGCGTGCGCTGCATGGCGTACCAGTAGGCCAGCGGGAAGTCGTTAGAGACCCCAGCACCACCGTGAATCTGGATCGCCCGGTCGATCACTTTCAGCGCAACGTTGGGTGCGACCACCTTGATCTGCGCGATTTCACTGGCGGCGATCTTATTGCCGACGGTATCCATCATGTAGGCCGCGTTGAGGGTCAACAGGCGCGCCATGTTGATTTCCATCCGCGAGTCGGCAATCAAGTCGATATTGCCACCCAGGCGCGCCAGCGGCTTGCCGAAGGCGGTACGGCTGATTGCACGTTCACACATCAGCTTCAGCGCACGTTCAGCCATGCCGATGGAACGCATGCAGTGGTGAATCCGGCCTGGGCCAAGACGACCCTGGGCGATTTCAAAGCCACGGCCCTCACCCAGCAGCACGCTGTCGTAAGGCACGCGCACGTTTTCGAACAGCACTTCGGCATGGCCATGCGGCGCGTCGTCGTAGCCAAATACTGGCAGCGGGCGCACGACTTTCACCCCCGGTGTGTCCATCGGTACCAGAATCATCGAGTGCTGGGCATGGCGCGGGCCATCCGGGTTGGTCAGGCCCATAAAAATCATGATCTTGCAGCGTGGGTCGCAGGCACCCGAGGTCCACCATTTAGTGCCGTTGATGACCCATTCGTCACCGTCGCGCACCGCGCTGGCTTGCATATTAGTGGCATCGCTCGACGCAACACCCGGCTCAGTCATGGCAAATGCGGAGCGGATAGTGCCGTCGAGCAGCGGCTTGAGCCACTTCTCCTTCTGCGCCTCATTGGCGTAGCGCACCAACACTTCCATATTGCCGGTGTCCGGCGCGGCGCAGTTAAACGGTTCTGGACCGATCAAGGAACTGCCCATGATTTCCGCCAGGGGCGCGTACTCGCTGTTAGTCAGACCCGCACCCAGCTCGGAATCCGGCAGAAACAGGTTCCACAGGCCTTCGGCTTTGGCCTTGGCTTTCAACTCTTCCATGATCGCAGTCGGCTGCCAGCGGTCGCCTTCATTGACCTGTTGCTCAAATACAGCTTCGGCTGGGTAGACATGGGTTTCCATAAACGCGGTGACGCGTTCACGCAGTTGCTGAACCTTTGGGGAGTAGGCGAAATCCATGATGGGTACCTTCTGACGCTGATTTTAAGGAGATTCGATCAAGTAGGAATGATCCTAGAGCAGGGTTCAGAATTTATCTAATCTATTCTCAGCGTGTATAAACATTCATCACCGATATATGATCCACTGATGCAAACAACCTGCGGAGCGCGCGTGTAATGAATCTGAACAAGGTCGACCTCAACCTCTTCGTCGTCTTTGATGCCATCTACACTGAGGCCAACCTGACCCGTGCTGGGCAGATCGTTGGCATTACCCAGCCCGCCGTTTCCAATGCGCTGGCGCGTCTGCGTGAAACCTTCAATGACCCGCTGTTTGTGCGTACCGCCCAGGGCATGGTGCCCACGCCCATGGCCCAAAACATTATTGCACCGGTGCGCAATGCGTTGCAGCAACTGCGTATCTCCGTGCAGGAAAGCCGCATCTTCAACCCGGCGCAGGCTAACAAGACCTTCCGCATCAGCATGACCGACCTGACTGAAGTGATCATTTTGCCGCCGCTGTTCCAACGCCTGCGACGCATGGCGCCAAACGTGAATATCGAGAGCATGTTGGCGCGGCGCCGCGAAACCACCAAGGAACTGGCGGCCGGCCGCTTGGATTTCGCGGTGGACGCACCGCTCAACACCGACCCGCAGGTGCGCCACGTCAAGCTGATGGCAGACCGCTACGTCTGCGCCCTGCGCCGTGGCCACCCTATGGCCAAGGATAAGATCAGCCTCGACGAATACATCGGCTTAACCCATATCCATATTTCCAGTCGGCGCAGCGGCCTCGGCCTTGTTGACCTCGCCCTGGGTCGCATGGGCATGCAGCGCAAGATCGCCCTGCGCTCACAGCACTACCTGATGGCCACCACCGTGCTGCAAAGCACCGACATGGCCATGACCGTGCCGGAACGCTTTGCCCGTCGTAATGATCTGCACTTCGTCGAGCTGCCGATCAAGGACATGACGCCCCTGGAAACTCACCTCTATTGGCACGAAAGCACCGACCAAGACCCAGCCAACCGTTGGATGCGCGAGCAGATCATCGAGATTGCCCAGCAGGCCATTGCCCAAGAGAAGAAAAGCGAACAGGTCCAGGCCTGACGCATATGCCACTGCGGGTGCTGTTAATTTGCGCGAAAAACCGCCTGCGTAGCCCCACGGCCGAACAGGTGTTCGCCGATTGGCCAGGCGTTGACACTGCTTTGGCCGGGGTCAACCGCGATGCCGATAATCCACTCAGCCCCGCGTGGCTGGAATGGGCCGAGCTAATACGGGTCATGCGGGCCAGCCATCGGCGCAAGCTGGTCGACACGTTTCGCCCTTGCCTGGCCAATACGCGTATCAACAGCCTGAACATCCCAGACCACTACGACGTTATGGCGCCGGCGCTGCTGCACGTATTGCAGCAGCCTGTACCTCTCTATATTTCTAGATAAAATC
>JAGGNC010000050.1 GCA_017886405.1 Pseudomonas sp.
GCGCTGGAAGACGTCAAGCCCTTGACGCTGGATGAGTTGGAGGCGATCCGCCAGGATGCCTACAACGAAGGCTTTGCCATAGGCGAAAAAGATGGCTTTCATGCCGGCCAGCTGAAAGCCAAGCAGGAAGCTGACCTGGCCTTGGCCGCCAAGGTGGGCAGTCTTGAACAGTTGATGGCTGAGTTGTTTGAGCCGATTGCCGAGCAAGACCAGCAGCTGGAAGAGGCGATGATCAAGCTGCTTGAGCACATGGTGCGTGAAGTGATTCAGCGCGAACTGGAAAGCGACTCCAGTCAGATTCGTCAGGTGCTTAGCGCGGCACTTAAGCTGCTGCCGATGGGTACGGCCAACATTCGCATTCACCTCAACCCGCAAGATTTCGAGATAATCAAGGTCTTGCGCGAACGCCATGAAGAGAGTTGGCGAATTCTTGAAGATGCCTCCCTGATGCCTGGCGGTTGCCGGGTGGAGAGCGAACTCAGCCGTATCGACGCTACCGTTGAAACACGCTTGAACCTGGCCCTCAAACAGTTGTTCGAGCAGCAGCGCGAGCAGGCTTTAAATCCGCTGGAAGCTGACTTGCATACAGAACTGGAAGCCCCGGATGCGCCTTAGTAGGGTGAGTTTCGCCAAGCGCTTGGCTGCATACAGTGAGGCTGTGGTGCTCCCGACCCAGCCGCAGGTAGAAGGCCGTTTACTGCGTATGGTTGGTCTGACGCTTGAGGCTGAGGGTTTACGGGCTGCATTGGGCAGCCGTTGCCTGGTGATCAATGACGACAGTTACCGCCCGGTCCAAGTCGAAGCCGAAGTGATGGGTTTTTCCAACGGTAAGATCTTCCTTATGCCGATCGGCAGCCTAGCGGGCATCGCGCCTGGGGTGACCGCTGGAGCGTAATCGATGCTGGTCGCGTGCTTGACGGAACTGGCCGCGCGCTCGACGGTATGGAATGAAGCCGAGATTGGGTGCCGATGGATGTGACGATCAATCCATCAAGCGTCCCAATAAGTGAGCCGTTGGATGTCGGTATCCGTTCGATCAGCAGCCTGCTGACGGTGGGCCGTGGCCATAGGCTTGTTCCTGAGTACCGGTGTAGGTAAATCGTGCTGCTGGGAATGATGACGCGCTTTACCGAGGCCGACATTATCGTGGTCGGCCTGATTGGTGAGCGGGGCCGTGAAGTTAAAGAGTTTATCGACGAGATTCTCGGTCACGAGGGCCTCAAGCGCTCGGTGGTGGTGGCCTCACCAGCCGATGATGCGCCGCTGATGCGTTTGCGTGCGGCGATGTATTGCACGCGAATAGCTGAGTATTTCCGCGATAAAGGCAAGAACGTGCTGCTATTGATGGATTCGCTGACCCGCTTTGCCCAGGCTCAGCGTGAAATCGCCCTGGCTATTGGTGAGCCTCCAGCGACCAAGGGCTATCCGCCTTCGGTATTTGCCCGCCTGCCCAAGCTGGTGGAGCGCGCCGGTAATGCGGAAAAGGGCGGTGGTTCGATTACGGCGTTCTATACCGTACTCAGCGAGGGTGATGATCAGCAAGATCCGATTGCCGATGCCGCCCGTGGTGTGCTCGACGGTCATATCGTGCTGTCGCGTCGGTTGGCCGAGGAAGGGCATTATCCGGCCATCGATATTGAAGCCTCGATCAGTCGCGTGATGCCGCAGGTGGTCAGTACCGAGCATATGCGCGCGGCCCAGCGCTTCAAGCAGCTGTGGTCGCGTTATCAGCAGAGTCGTGATCTGATCAGCGTCGGTGCCTATGTGCCAGGCGGTGATCCCGACACCGACTTGGCTATCGCGCGTCAGCCGGCCATGGTCAAGTACCTACGGCAGAACCTGCAGGACAACGAAAGCCTAGAAAGCAGTAGCGCGCAGCTGGCAGCGATTTTCAATCCCGCCGCAGCAGGCGGATAAACCATGGCTCAAAGTCGCGCTGCGCGGCTGGCACCTGTAGTGACCATGGCCGAGCGTGCTGAGCGCGAGGCGGCCTTGCAATTAGGTCATTGTCAGGGTTTGCTGCGCCAGGCTGAAGTCCAGCTCGGCAATCTGGAACGCTATCGCGGTGATTACCAGCAGCAATGGATCAACCAAGGTCAGCGCGGCGTCTCTGGGGAGTGGCTGATGAACTATCAGCGTTTTCTCACCCAACTTGAAACGGCCATCGGCCAGCAGCGCAATAGCGTCGATTGGCACAATGCTAATATGGGTAAGGTGCGCGATGTCTGGCAGCAACGCTATGCGCGCATGGAAGGCCTGCGCAAATTGGTCAAGCGCTATCAGGACGAAGCGCGCCTCGCGGAAGACAAGCGCGAACAAAAAATGCTCGATGAGCTTTCGCAGCGTTTAATCTCCCGTGATGCGCAGTTTTAGGGGCTAGTGTCGTTTGCTCAACTAGCCGTGATACATCGTCAAGGCCTAACAGGTGCCGCACGGGCATTGCGATGCTACATCCTGTTTATGTATAACGTGCAGCCCAGCCAATCTGAATGTGCGGCTTGGTCTTTTTGTTGAAAGGAGTAATTCATGGCCATCACCTCGCAGCCCTCATCCGATGGGCAAGAGCTGACCATTGTGATTCAGGGGCGCTTTGATTTCGGTGCGCATCAGGAATTTCGTAATGCCTACGAGCGCGTAGACAGCACTCCGCATCGCTATGTTGTAGACCTCAAAGACACCACTTATCTAGACAGTTCGGCGCTCGGCATGCTCCTGCTGCTGCGTGACCATGCTGGCGACGACAGCGCGCAGGTTAGCCTGATCAACTGCAACACGGATGTACGCAAGATCCTGGCAATCTCGAATTTCGAGCAGTTGTTCAAGATCGCCTAATCGGGGCGCCCATGCCAGACCGTTTGTCCATCCTGATTGCCGAGGATAACGCGGCCGACCGTATGCTGCTGTCGACTATCGTCAGTCGTCAGGGGCATCGCGTGTTGACTGCTAGCAATGGCCTTGAGGCGGTGGCGCTGTTCGAACAGGAGCGGCCGCAACTGGTGCTGATGGATGCCCTGATGCCGCTGATGGACGGTTTCGAAGCCGCGCGGCTGATAAAGCAGGCCGCTGGTGAGGAGCTGGTGCCCATCATCTTCCTCACCTCTCTTGCCGAAGGCGAAGCTCTGGTGCGTTGCCTGGAAGCCGGCGGTGACGATTTTCTCGCCAAGCCCTACAGCCGGGTCATTCTCGAAGCCAAGATCAAGGCCATGGATCGTCTGCGGCGCTTGCAGGAAACTGTGTTGCAGCAGCGCGACCTTATTGCCATGCACAATGAACACCTGCTCAGTGAGCAACGCGTGGCTAAAGCGGTGTTCGACAAAGTGACGCATTCCGGTTGCCTGGATGCGCCGAATATCCGCTACCTGCAATCGCCTTTTGCGGTTTTCAACGGTGATCTGCTGCTTGCCGCTTTCAAGCCATCCGGCGGTATGCATGTCCTGTTAGGTGATTTTACCGGGCATGGTTTACCGGCGGCGATTGGCGCAATGCCGCTGGCTGAGGTGTTCTATGGCATGACCGCCAAGGGCTATTCCCTGGCTGACGTGCTGCGTGAGATCAATGCCAAGCTCAAGCGCATCCTGCCGCGCGGAGTGTTCTGTTGCGCGACGGTGCTGAATATTAGTTTTCAGCGTCAGGTGGTCGAGGTGTGGAACGGCGGATTGCCGGATGGCTATCTGCTGCATGGCAGTGGCGAGCGGGTGCCGCTGGTATCGCGGCATTTGCCGTTGGGCGTGCTGGAGCCTTCCGCGTTCAACGACACGTACGAAGTTTACCCACTGGCGCTCGGTGATCGGGTTTTCCTGCTTTCAGATGGTGTGCTGGAGGCTGCTAACAGTCAGGGCGAGCTGTTTGGCGAAGATCGTCTGCTAGAGGTGTTTGCCGCCAATCGGCAGCATCAGGCGCTGTTTGGTGAGATTCAGCAGGCTTTAGTGCGTTTCAGTGGTGAGCAGCAGGATGATGTTAGCCTGCTGGAGGTCAGCCTGGTCGCGGCCGCCGAGCTGATCCGGCCGCCGCTAGCCTTTGCTGACAATGGCCAGAGCCACTCGCTGGACTGGTCGGCTAGCTTTGAGTTTCGCGGTGAGACCCTGCGCCATTTTAATCCGCTGCCATTCCTCTTGCAGTTGCTGCTTGAAGTGCAAGGTTTGCGGCCCCAGGGCGGCGCATTGTTCAGTGTGCTAGCTGAACTGTATTCAAATGCCTTGGAGCACGGCGTACTCGGCCTGGACTCGGCGCTCAAAGCTAATGCTGAGGGGTTTGCCGAGTACTACCGCCAGCGCAGCGTGCGGTTGGCAGCGCTGGCCGATGGCTTTGTGCGTTTTCATCTGCAATTGTTGCCCGAAAGTGCTGGCGGGCGTTTGATCGTCAGAGTCGAGGACAGCGGCTCGGGCTTCAATGCGCCGCAGTTGTCGATGCATCCCCGCGATGCCCATAGCCTGAGCGGTCGTGGGCTGGCCTTGGTCAGACAATTGAGTGAACGTTGCAGTTGGGGCGACGGCGAACCTGGGGTGCGCGTGGAGTTTTCCTGGGTGCTTGGGGCATAATCTCGGGCATAACGCCAGGAGGGCGAGCCGTTGACCGATATTCACCTTGATAGTGCCGTATTGATGGCGTTGCAGGACGTCATGGAGGATGTGTATCCGCTATTGCTGGATACCTTCCTGATTGACTCCGAAGAGCGCCTGCTGGCACTGCGTAATGCCGAACAAGCGGCGGACGCGCAAAGCTTGCGGCTGGCGGCGCACAGCTTTAAAGGGAGCTGTAGCAACATGGGCACATTGATACTTGCCGGGTTGTGTAAGCAACTAGAGGAAGTTGGTCGGCGCGAGCAGCTTGAGCTGGCTCCTGAGCTGGTCGAGCAGATTGAGCGTGAGTTTGCCATTGTGCGCATCCTGCTCAAATCTGAGCGCCAGCGCTATCGGCACTAGTAGCCTGTGTGGCTGGTTTGATTAGCTATTTTTGGCGCCTGTAGCGCTGATACTGCGCTATGAGTGGTCCTAAGGCCTCTGACGCAAGCTAAGCAACTAGCCGTTTAGGCCACTAGCGTTGCTGCGCTGGGCACGAATCTGCAGCATTGCACCTTCGCTAATCCTTATGTCAACAAGTTGGCCCGCCGCTTGCAATGCCCTCTGCACGACCAACCCCGAGCGGAGAGAATCCATGTCCGTTGCCCCCGATCTGCTGCTCAAGCCGGCACCTGAAATAAAGCCCAGGGCTGCTGCATCAAAACCGCCAGAGAAACCGGCGCAGCCCAATAGAAATGAGGCTTCCAGCTTCTCCCAAGTTTACGCTAAGGAGCGTCAGGCCACAGCCGTAGGGCGCACCGATGCGCCTGCCAAGGCTGCGCGTGAGAGCAAGACTGATGATGACGCTTCTCAAGCGATTGCGGCCAGTGGTCAGGTCGAGGTTGCCGATAGCGGCAAGCCTTTGCCGACTGAGCCGGCAGGCGAAGACGCTGTGATTGATCCACTGCTGTTGCTCGGGATAACTGGCGAGCTGGCGGCGGAAGAGACTGAAGTGTTGGCGCTCGACGCAGAACCCGCGCCACTCCTAGTCACCACCGGCAGTCTAACCAGCTCAGGCCCAGCGAGCATGACCGAAGCCAGCTTCGATCCTGAGCTCGATGCGCTCAACCAGCTGCCTGCAGTGCGTATGGCATTGGAAATGGGCGCGAAGGAACAAGCCCAGGCTGAAAAGTCCGCTGCACCCTTGGCTCAGGTCAATCTGGCGACACAGAGCGCCAGTCAAAGCATGCTGGCCAGCCAGGTGATGCAGGACGAGGTGCCGGTTGAGGGCGAGGCGCTTGAGCTGCCGGAATTACAGCTCGAAGCCCTGACGGGCAAGGCTCTCGAAGCACTTAAGGACGGGACAGCGAACAACACGCCGGAGAACTTTGTCAGCAAGCTCAATGCGCTGACCCAGGCAATTGGTCAGCAGAATGCTTTGTCTGCCCGCACTCCGGTCTTTGGGCAACCCGTGCCTATGCATCAGGGCGGCTGGAGTGAGGCCGTAGTTGATCGGGTGATGGTGATGTCCAGTCAGAATTTAAAATCCGCCGAGATTCAGCTCGATCCTGCCGAGCTGGGGCGCTTAGAGGTACGCATCAGCGTCAACCAAGAGCAGAGTCAGGTCACTTTCGCCAGCCCGCATGCTGCGGTTCGTGAAGCGCTGGATGCGCAGATGCATCGCCTGCGTGAGCTGTTTGCCCAGCAGGGTATGAATCAACTTGACGTGAACGTCTCCGATCAGTCGCTCAGTCGCGGCTGGCAAGGCCAGGAAGGCGATAGCGGTAGAGGTCGCGGTGGCGCCTCGGGCGAGCCGTTCGGCGAGGAGGATGAGCTGCACTTGAGCACCGTCGAATCAACCCGTACGAACTCCGTCAGTACTCGTGGATTAGTCGATTATTACGCCTAAAGCGCTTGCTGCTGTAGTTGCGCGGCGCACTGATCTAAACTGCCTTTCGCCCGACCCCCACGTGTGGGGATCGGGCGATTTCGTTTTAAAGCGTGCGTATACCTGGCGCTCATGCCGCAGCACTCCCTCAGGTGTTCGGCGACTCGCATTGAGCAGGCTTGTTGATAAACTGGCATAACACTTGCTCTTAACCCTTTGAAAACGGATAAAACTCCGAACAGCGACGGATTATTGGCATGGCTAAGAAAGAAGCAGCGCAAGAACCGGCAGATGCTGAGGTTAAACCAGCCGGTAAAATGAAATTGATCATTATCATTGCTATCGCTGTGTTGCTGGCTGTGGGCCTTTCAGTCGGGGGGACCCTGTTCTTTCTGGGCAAAAAGGATGCGGGCGCCGATGAGGCTAAGGCACACGCCAGCGCTGAACCTGCGGTACCCGTCAAGCAGGCCGCTATCTATGAAGAACTGTCTCCGGCTTTCGTAGTGAATTTCAATTATCAAGGCCGCGCCCGCTACATGCAGGTTAGCGTAGCCCTGATGACTCGAGATCAAGCAGCCCTGGATGCGCTCAAGGTGCATATGCCGGTATTGCGTAACCGTCTAGTGATGTTGTTCTCCGGGCAGGATTTTGCTTCGTTGATCACCCCGGTGGGCAAGGAAATGCTGCGTCAGCAAGCGACCGCCAGCGTGCAGGAGTTGGCCGAGAAAGAGACCGGCAAGACCACGGTCGAGCAAGTGCTGTTCACCAACCTCGTGTTGCAGTAACCAGGAGCCGTATATGGCTGTGCAAGACCTGCTTTCCCAAGATGAAATCGATGCCCTGCTGCATGGCGTCGATGACGGCTTGGTTGAAGCCGAGGATGAGGCCGAACCGGGTAGCGTCAGGCAATATGACCTGACCAGCCAGGACCGAATTGTCCGTGGGCGCATGCCGACGCTTGAGATGATCAACGAGCGTTTCGCTCGCTATACCCGCATCAGCATGTTCAACCTGCTGCGCCGTTCCGCCGATGTGGCAGTGGGCGGCGTGCAGGTTATGAAGTTCGGTGAGTACGTGCACTCGCTGTACGTGCCGACCAGCCTTAACCTGGTGAAGATGAAACCGCTGCGCGGCACCGGTCTGTTCATCCTTGACGCCAAGTTGGTGTTCAAACTGGTGGACAACTTCTTTGGCGGCGACGGCCGTCACGCCAAGATTGAAGGGCGTGAATTCACCCCCACCGAGTTGCGCGTGGTGCGTATGGTGCTGGATCAGGCGTTTATCGATCTCAAGGAAGCCTGGCACGCGGTGATGGATATCAACTTTGAGTATGTCAACTCGGAAGTGAATCCAGCGCTGGCCAACATCGTCAGCCCCAGTGAAGTCATCGTGGTATCGACCTTTCATATCGAATTGGACGGTGGTGGCGGTGATTTGCACATCACCATGCCGTATTCGATGATCGAGCCGATTCGCGAGATGCTCGATGCCGGCTTTCAGTCCGATGTCGATGATCAGGATGAACGCTGGGTCAAGGCCTTGCGTGAAGACATTCTCGATGTCAGCGTGCCATTGGGCGCAACTGTTGCCCGTCGCCAGCTTAAGCTGCGCGACATTCTGCATATGCAACCCGGTGATGTGATACCGGTGGAACTGCCGGATAGCGTGGTTCTCTGCGCCAATGGCGTGCCCTCATTCAAGGTCAAGATGGGGGCGCACAAAGGCAAACTGGCTTTGCAGGTGCTCGGTCCCATCGAGCGTCAGCGCTAACCCCCATTCAACGCCAGCCGAGGAAAAACAATGGCAGACGAAAACGAAAACGAAGCCAGCTCCCCCGAGGAGCAAGCGCTAGCCGATGAGTGGGCCGCGGCATTGACTGAGGCTGGCGATGCCGGACAGGACGATATCGACGCCATGCTGGCAGCCAGCAATTCTGCGCCGACCGCCCCGCGTGCACCCATGGAGGAGTTCGGCAGTGCGCCGAAGATGAATCTACCGGTTAATCTGGACGGGCCGAATCTGGATGTGATTCTGGATATCCCGGTGTCGATCTCTATGGAAGTCGGCAATACCGAGATCACCATCCGTAATCTGTTGCAGCTTAATCAGGGTTCGGTGATTGAGTTGGATCGTCTGGCCGGCGAGCCGCTTGACGTGCTGGTCAACGGCACGCTTATTGCCCACGGTGAGGTGGTAGTGGTGAACGACAAGTTCGGTATTCGCCTGACTGATGTGATCAGCCCAAGTGAACGCATTAAGAAGCTGCGCTAACCATGCAGAAAATCCTTTTACTGGGCCTGGCGTTACCCTTGACTGCAATCGCTGCCGAACCCTCAGCGCAGGCAGTTGTTCCCCTTTCAGGTGCCGGCATGGGCGGGCAGCTTGTCCAGTTGTTGCTGGGCTTGCTACTGGTTATAGGCCTGATTTTTCTGCTGGCCTGGCTGATGCGCCGGGTTCAGCAGATCGTGCCGCGTGGTGGTCAGGTGATCAAAGTGGTGGCGACCCAGGCCCTGGGGCCGCGTGATCGACTGGTGCTCGTGCAAGTTGGGGTCGAGCAGGTATTGTTGGGGCTGACACCGGGGAATATCACCTCGTTGCATGTACTGAAAGAACCGGTGCATTTGCCGGATGCCGAGCCGGCCTCCAGTGAGTTTGCGCAGCGCCTGATGGAGCTGTTGGGTAAAGATCAGAAGGACAAGTCGTGATGCTGCGTTTGTTGCTGGTATTGGTTTTTAGCCTGGGTGCTTCCCTTGCGTTTGCCGCAGATCCGCCGACTGCCAGCACGTTGATTCAATCGGGCAGCAACCCTTTGTCGATCCCGGCAATCACCCTGAGCACCGACACGGCTGGCCAGCAGGAATATTCGGTTAGCCTGCAGATTTTGCTGATCATGACCGCGCTGGGCTTTATTCCTGCGTTTGTCATGCTGATGACCAGTTTTACCCGGATCATCATCGTCTTCTCGATTCTGCGTCAGGCCCTGGGGCTGCAGCAGACGCCCTCGAACCAGATATTGGTCGGTATGGCGCTGTTTCTGACCATGTTTATCATGGCGCCGGTGTTCGATCAGATTAACCGTGAGGCCTTGCAGCCCTACCTTAACGAGCAGATGCCGGCTCAGGATGCGATCCTCAAGGCAGAAGGGCCGATTAAGAACTTTATGCTGTCGCAGACCCGTGAAAGCGATCTGGAACTGTTTGTGCGCCTGTCCAAGCGCACTGACATTGCCTCCCCGGAAGATGCGCCGCTGACTATTTTGGTGCCGGCGTTCGTGACTTCTGAGCTTAAAACCGCTTTTCAGATTGGCTTTATGATTTTTATCCCGTTTCTGATCATCGACATGGTCGTTGCCAGTATTCTGATGGCAATGGGCATGATGATGCTTTCGCCCCTGATCATTTCACTGCCGTTTAAACTCATGTTGTTTGTCTTGATTGATGGCTGGGCATTGATCATGGGCACACTTGCCGCCAGTTTTGGAGGCACTTAGCCATGACGCCTGAAGTTGCGGTTGATCTGGTGCGTGATGCGTTATGGCTGACCGCGATGATTGTTGCTGTTCTGGTCGTACCCAGCCTTCTGGTGGGCTTGATGGTGGCGATGTTCCAGGCAGCAACCCAAATCAACGAGCAGACCCTGAGTTTTTTGCCCAGGCTGCTGGTGATTCTGATCTGCTTGATTGTGCTCGGCCCTTGGCTGGTGCGCGAGTTGATGGAGTACA
This sequence comes from Pseudomonas sp., assembly GCA_017886405.1. Lineage (GTDB taxonomy): Bacteria > Pseudomonadota > Gammaproteobacteria > Pseudomonadales > Pseudomonadaceae > Aquipseudomonas. The sequence goes on from JAGGNC010000050.1 coordinate 10,109, forward strand.
CCGAAAACCTGATCATGAATATTCCGATGCTGATCGGCTGACATGCTCGAGCTAAGCAATGAGCAGATCGGCGCTTGGGTGGGCAGTTTTCTGCTGCCGCTGTTTCGCATCACTGCATTCTTAATGTTTATGCCCATCATCGGCACCCAGCTGGTTTCGGCGCGTATACGCCTGTATTTAGCTTTAGCCATTTGCCTGGCTATTATGCCGACCCTACCGCCGATGCCAGTCATAGATGCGATCAGTATTCAGGCGTTTATCTGGATCGCTCAGGAAATTCTGATTGGGGTGATGCTGGGGTTTGTCCTGCAGCTACTGTTTCAAGTATTTGCGATTGCCGGGCAGATTGTGGCCATGCAGATGGGCCTAGGATTTGCGTCCATGGTCGACCCTGCCAATGGTATTTCGGTACCGGTGATTGGCCAGGTATTTATGATCCTGGTGACCCTGCTGTTTCTCGCCATGAACGCCCATCTTGTGGTGT
>JAGGNC010000294.1 GCA_017886405.1 Pseudomonas sp.
GCCTCTGGGATCGCCGTCCTGGGGGCTTTTCCTTATCTGCGCCTCGCTGTGTTGGTTACACGCGCCGCAGTTAGCTCATGTCGGATCACCTCCTTTAGATCATTAACTCAGGCAAAAGCGGCGCTACTTTATCAGCGCTTTCTGCTCGAGTGAGTCGCGCAACTGCTGTGCACCTTGGTCATTCGGCAGCAGCGCCAGCAGGGTATCGGCCCAGCGCTTGGCGGCAGTAAGCTGGCCCAGATCGCGGTTGAAGGTGATCAGTCCAAGCAGGACTTCCCGATCCTGTGGGAAATCCTTGTGCGTAGCTTCCAGCACGTTGATGGCCGTCTCGGCTTGGCCGGAGCTGTTGAGCGCCACCGCAAAGACATAGCGGTAGCGCAGGTTGGTTGGCGCTAATTGGTTGGCTTTGGCCAGTTCGCTCACCGCGTCGGGCAGGCGCTGCTGGCGTGCCAGGGCCAAGCCGAGCACATGATGCAGGCTGGCATCTTCGGGGGTGCGGGCCAGGCCTTCGCGCAGGACTTTTTCCGCTTGTGGTTCCTGGCCCAGGCGTTGGTATAGGCTGGCCAGACTGACCACCGCGGGAGGGAAGGCGTCGAGCGCAATGGCACGGCGCAGATAGGCTTCGGCCTGAGTTGTGTCGCCTCGCTCGGCATACAGTGAGCCCAAGTTGGTCAGTGACTCCGGGCGGTCGGCATTGAACTGTTGAGCGGCAATGTACTCATCCATAGCCTTGTTGAATGGCGCTCGGTACTCGGGCTTGAGTTGCTGTTCAGTGGCGCCGGCCAGGGCTCGGGCGGCGGCCATGCGCACACTGCGCAGCGAATCGTTGAGCAGCGGCGGTAAGGCTTGCGAACTCATTGAGGGAGCCATGCGGGCAACGGCTTCGACGGCAGCCAGGCGGACCATTTCATGGTCGTCGTAGAGGCCGTCTACCAGCAGGCTAAAGGTTTGCTGGTCGTGACTTTCGTTCAGCAGCGACAGTGCGGTGGCGCGGGCAATGGCCGGCTGATCCTTGTCGGTTGCCACTGCCATCAGGGCCGCATGGGCTGATGGCAAGCCTTGGCTGGCAGCAGCAAAGGCCTCAGCATAGCGCTGGTGGCCAGCCGGGGGGTGCGGATACCACTGCTGCACCATGTCGGCGGCCCACTGCGGTTTCTTGTCGGCATGACAACTGTTGCAGGCGTTGGGTGTGCCCAGGGTTACCGACAGGTCGGGGCGCGGAATGCGCAGCGAATGATCACTGCGCGGGTCGACCTGCATATAGGTGGTGGTCGGCATATGGCAGCTGACGCATTGCGAACCCGAGGAGCCTTGCGGGTGGAAGCTGTGCTGCGGGCCGTCGTATTTTGTTGGCAGATGACACTGGGCGCAGACAGCGTTGCCTTCGGCGCGCAGTTTCAGCGAGTGCGGTTCGTGGCAATCGCTGCAGGTCACGCCTTTGGCAAACATCTTGCTCTGCAGGAAGGAGCCGTGGTTGAACACCTCGTCGCGCTGCTGGCCGTCTGGCCAATACAGGCCTTCATCCAGCAGGGCGGGCCGATAATTGTCGGCCAGGCGCTGGCCATGCACAAAGGTATCGCTGGTCTGCCCGCGCCGAGAGTGGCAGGTGGCGCAGGTTTCGATTTCCACTGTGCCTTTGCGCGGTTCGCTGCGCGTGGCATTGCCGGTTTGAAGCTCGCTGCGCCAACTGCTGCCGCGGCGCTCGTCGAAGACTTGCGGCAGGCCTTTGCCTGGGCCGCTAAAGGCTTGCCAGCCGGGCTCATGCTTGGCCCAGGCAAGGTGATTGGAGCCAGGACCGTGGCAGGCTTCGCAGGACACGTTGATCTCCGACCACTGAGTATTGAAGGTATTGCTGGCGGCGTCGAAGTTCTTCTTCAGATTGGTGGAGTGGCAGTCGGCGCACTGGTAGTTCCAGTTCTGGTCGATGCTGGTCCAATGCAGTGGGTCGCCAGCTATGAGCTTTTGCTCCGGATAGAGGTGAAACCAGCGCTGGCCACCTTGAGCTTGCGGGCGGGTGTCCCAGGCAATACCAAAGGCTTGCAGACGGCCACCGGGGAACTCGATCAGGTATTGCTGCAGCGGGGCAAAGCCGAAGGTGTACTTGATCTCAAAATCGGCGAGCTGGCCATCCGGACCGTCGGTGTTGACGAAGAACTTGCCGTCACGAGTGATAAAATTTGAAGTTATGCCGTTGTAGCTGAAGGTGGCGTGATTGAAGTTGCCCAGCACGGTTTTGTCCGTGGCGACCTGCATCGCCATGTCGTGATGCGAGCCCTTCCACAGCTCGTGCTGCTGGCTGTGACAGCCGCTGCAGGTTTCGCCGCCGGTATAACTGAGCGGATTTTTGCTGGGTACTGGAAGGTTCTCCGGGGTTTGGTTTGGGCGTATAGCTGGCGTTGCAGGGCTGCTGATGGCCGCTGACAGCGGCGGCTGGCCGCTCAAGTTGAAATAGACCGCGCCAGTGATAGCCAGGAGCACGAGTCCCGCTAGCAGATAGCAGACTTGCCGAGCGCGACTCAGCTTCGTTGTGGTGGCTGTGTCGGCCTGGCGTGTGGCGTTGCGTGGCGCTTTTTTCTTGTTCTTGTGCACTGTCTGATCTGCCGGCCAAGAGCCCTAAGGCTGTTGCCTAGGGTTTGCGAAGTGAGTATTTCAGCATCCTGCCGTTGCCGACTATCGCCGAGTGAGCGCTAAACGGGGCGCTCACATTGGCCTGGCCCACACCAGCAAGGTTGATCTCAACGTTGAGGACCGCCTTGATGTGAAAGGTTCCGGGGAGTTGCTGGAGCGTGTCAACAGCGTGAATACCACGGCGGCAGTGAGTTGCATGGCCGCCAGTTTGCGCTGCACGAAGCCATCGTCGACGGCCGCGGTAAAATTAAAGCCGGCGATTCGCTGTGGCTGGTGACCGGCGCCGATTTAGCGGCCGGCACTCAGGTCAAGGTGATTGGCCAAGGGGGCGAATCAGAAGCTGTACAACATACCCACGGTCAAGCTCTTCAAGCTAGTGTCATAGAAGTCGATGTTGCTGTCTTCTTTGCCATAGTTCAGCGTGGTACTGGCCTTCCAGTCCTTCAAACCGAATGGCTCCTTATAGGTGGCCCCCAACGACACACCCATACGGTCGAGGTCTTGCTTCGTGCCATAGATCGGGTTGCTCTTGTCGCTTTCCAGCGAGCCCAGCAGACCATTGGCAATGAATTCCCAACCCTGCACACCGAGGTAGGCGTAGTTAAGCTCGAACTGCGCGCCCTGCATCGCCATCGCCTCGCCATCGAGGTCATAGTCGATAGCACTGATGGTTGGCACCAACAGATGATTGGCATTTGGCTTCCAGCGATAGCTGAGGTCTATTTTCTTTTGCTTGCCCTCACGGTCCAGCAACTTGCTCTGCGCTGTCGTCAGACCCAACGCAGTTCCGCTGAGTTCGTCATCCAGCTCAATTTTGCGACTGGTCAGGGTCACGGCAAAGTCTGACTGAAAAATATGCTCCCAACCTAGACGCAGGCCCGAACTTTTGCGGTCGGTCTTGCTGCGATTGGCATTGACCACATAGGGGTCTTCCCAGACTTCGTTACCGGTGCCGGCCAACAGGCTCAGGCGCAGGTTACCCAGGCTACCAATACCCTGACGCACACCCAGACCCAGGGTGCTGTCTTGGCTGAGGAAATCTTCGAGCTCAGTACCGCCAAAAATCTGCGTGCGCGAACCCGCAAAGGTGTAGGTCAGACCAAACGCCGGCACTATGCCGCCGTAGCCTTGGCTGTCGGGCGAACTGGTCAGGGAGTTGATGCTTTTGTTCGACACATCATTGCCGCCAATGGTCGCCGTGGTGTTGGTTTCCATCGAGCTGGTAGAAACACCGAGAAAGCCATAACCGGTCAGGCCATCTTTTTCGCCAATCTTGTCATGGGCCTGAGCCGACAACGTTATGGCGCTGCCAATGGCTATACAGAGTAACTTACCCATAGATATTTCCCCTTCTGGTCATTCCTTGAAGTAGAGGCAAATTCAGCAACCTGAGTTCTTATGGCGCCTCGTTGACTGGTAAAATATTAGCTAGCGGTAGTCATAGTCGACGTTTGCGCATTGGTCAAACCATTAGCGACCCATACGCGGCGAATTCCCCACATACGCGCGGTGCAAGCCAGTCCACCCTAACAGCCATGCCCCCTAAAAAACTGCAGCCGCAAAGGAATTAACCGAGACGGTTGCAGAACTCGCTAGCACCTTAAATGCATAGCTCGATCAATGGCCTTGAGCGCCTTCGATCTGCTTTTGTACCTTGCTGAGGTTGAACGACCCAGCAGCCTGGCTGGGTGGATAGTCTTTCATGCTCAAGAGGAGATTCATTGAAATTAACGTGCCGCAAACTGCGACCCTAAGCCTGTGGCAGCAACTCGATTCACCATGGGCCTGGTTGGCCAGCGCCAACCGGCAGGGCTGGTTGAGTTTTGGCGAAATAGACCTGCAAGTGAATACCTTAAGCGGCCGCTCCACTACCCTGGATGCTAACTATAAAGACACGTTCCAACTTGCGCTCGGCACCCCGTTTCAGGCCACACCCACGCTGTTTTGGAGCGCTGGCGTCGCCTATGACAGCTCAGCTGTTTCTGATAAAAATCGCAGCGTGACTGTGCCTGTAGACGAGCAATGGCGCGTGGGCACAGGCGTTACTTTTGCCGTGGTTAAAAACACCGATCTGAAGTTAAGCTGATACTTGATCTGGACGGGTAATCTGGCGACGGGTCAAAGCAAAGCCTTTACTAGCACGCATATTTCCGGGCAGTACGATGTGGCCTGGATTAAAGCCATTATCGGTAGTGCCGATTAGCGTTTATAAGCATAAAAACCTTATGCAGTGCCTTTAACCTTCACGTAATAACGCTATGAGCATGACGCGTAACGTGTTGGCAAGTGTGGCTCGAAGCAGCTTGCTACTGGCTGGCTGTGCGTCAAAAGTCACCGAGCAAAGCCAATTTTCAAGCTGTTTATGAACTATCACGGTTTGCAAGAGTTGACGACCTAGTACACCACTGTCTTGCGCAGGATGGCCCCAGACTTTACGCCAAGCGCGAATAACGCCCTGGTGTTTAACCCGCTGGAACTTTTGCCCCGCCGCAACCGACCGATCGGGTTGACCTGAAAACCCTGCAAACCTTGAAGTCCTTTGCCGAGCTGAGTACCAAAAGTGCGATTTGCAAAAACTCGTATCCGTGTCTAGCCTCACGCTGGCACTGGCTGGCCCGCGCACCCTGATCATGCGCGTAACCATCACCAGAGTGAGCGCCTCTTCCGAGGGTAAAAGATGGTGCCAATGGCTGTCGTAATGACACCGCGGCGAAGAATTACTTTGGAGTTGTGAGCGAGCCTACTAGGGTAAAAGAGGCCTTTTTAGAACGGTGACGCGCGTGCTCAACGGGATAGCTGAAGTACAAACCTCAGCATCTCAATCGGCACTGGCACAATCATTAGATTACTCAGTAAATCCGGGAGAACACAGATGAAGTTAAACCGAACTCCGCTGCGGCTTCTGCTCGCTGCCCTTACGCTACTGTCGGCAATGGCGCAGGCCGCCGATAAGAAGCCCAACATCCTGGTGATTTGGGGCGATGATATCGGTTACTCGAACATCAGCGTAAACAATCAGGGCATGATGGGTTACAAGACACCCAATATCGACCGCATCGCGCATGAAGGGGCCGTGTTTACTGACTGGTACGCGCAGCAGTCCTGTACTGCGGGTAGAGCAGCCTTTATTCTCGGTCAACATCCTTTTCGAACCGGGCTGCTGACAATTGGTATGCCAGGATCAGAGCAGGGCATTAAAGCTAACCAGCCCACCATTGCCGAACTCTTAAAACCACAAGGCTATACTTCCGGTCAATTTGGTAAGAATCACCTCGGTGATCGTGATGAAATGTTACCCACCAATCATGGTTTTGATGAATTCTTCGGAAATCTTTATCACTTAAATGCCGAGGAAGAACCTGAAACTTACTACTACCCAAAAGATGCTGAATTCCACAAAAAATATGGTCCTCGCGGCGTTATTCACTCGTATTCTGATGGCAAAATAGAAGACACCGGTCCTATGACCAGAAAAAGAATGGAAACAGCAGATGATGAGTTTACTAAAGCCGCGATCACTTTTATAGAAAAAGCGCATAAAGCAAATCAACCATTTTTTGTCTGGTTAAGTGCCACGCGGATGCACGTCTGGACTCGCCTCAAGCCCGAAAGTGAAGGGGTCACAGGAATTGGCTTATATCCCGATGGTATGGTCGAGCATGATAAATCGGTTGGTACGGTTTTGGCGAAACTAGACGAGCTGGGAATTACTGATAACACGATTGTTATGTATTCCACAGATAACGGCGCTGAAAAGTTTACCTGGCCTGATGGTGGAACAACGCCATTTTATGGCGAGAAAGGAACTACATGGGAAGGGGGATTTCGTGTGCCTAGCGTCATCCGCTGGCCTGGGATGATTAAACCCGGAACGATAGACAATAACATCTATTCTCATGAAGACATGATGCCAACACTGCTTGCAGCCGCAGGTGTGCCTGATGTTAAGGAAAAACTGCTTCAAGGTTACAAAGTCGGTGGCAAAACCTTCAAGGTGCATCTGGATGGTTACAATTTGATGCCCTTCTGGCAGGGTAAAGAGAAAGCCAATCCGCGGAAGGAAATCTTCTATTTTGATCAGGGCGGAAATTTAAACGCCGTCCGTTATGAAAACTGGAAGCTGAATTTTTCAATCACGGAAGGAGCGATCAATACGGCTTATCGCAAAACACCGGCATGGCCAATCTTGACGAATCTTCGTGCGGATCCTTTTGAGACAGCCTGGAAAGATTCACCCATGTACATTCGCTGGTTTGCCGATAACATGTGGACGTTTGTTCCGGCTCAAGCAATTACGGGTAAATTTTTGAAGTCATTTGTTGAGTTTCCACCGGTGCAAGGCTCATCCTTAGGCATCGATAAAGTAATGAAGCAAATGGATGCCAAACCGCAAAATTAGGCTTTAGAGGGAGGCTACATTACTTCAGCGAGATTGCTTAAGCTGATAATCTATCAGAGTCAGTTACTCTTCCAAAAAGGCCAAAACCGCATCAAGGTTTTGGCCTTTTTTTATATGGTTTACATAAATGCACATGGCTGGTCATGAGGCACCACCCATGAACGGCACAATCATGCTTCTGCGCCAGTTCGGCAAGCAGTGCGAGATACAACTGATAGTCTTCATCCGCATAAAACACGCGGATCGGTTATTACCCCGCTGGATCAGATGCAGGGTCACTACCGGCAACAACACCCGCGCTCGACGCGGCATTTGGAAACTCCTGTTCCAAGATCACATCAACAGCTAAGGCAGATAATCGTGGTCTGCCCCTTTTTTATTCACTTTTATTCGAGGCCTGAAACGAAAAATGCCCGCGCGATGCGGGCAATTTGCGGGGTGTTGCATTCAGCAGGTTATGGCACTTGAATCCCTAAAGGGCATGACCCAGGCATTCAAATAGTCGCTGCCTTACTCACGAAAGATGGCGTTCCCAACTGGATTCGAACCAGTATCTAGCCCTTAGGAGGGGCTTATTCTATCCATTGAACTATGGGAACAACTGCTGAATGGACGAGCCATCAGCGGGGGATGGCATCTTAGCGAGGCCGCGCCGTTTTGTCATGCCGTTGCCACTATCGCAGCGCCATACTGCCAACTGACTGCCATAGGAGATCGCCATGCGCCCCGCTGCTTCGCCTTATCTGCCGGAGGCGGCCTTTGCCGATTTCCACCTGCGTGTGGCCAGCGTGACCGATGCCGCTGCCCTGGCGGCGCTGCTGCAACAACTGGCGCCCGATGAACCGCGCTGCGATGCCACGCTGTTGGCTTTGCGCCTGGGCGAGTTACCGGCGAGCCGCGTGGTGCTGGTGGCCGAGCGCGACGGCAAATTGCTCGGCACTTGCACGCTTAACCTGATCGAGCATTTGGCGCACAACTTCGCCCGCTCGGCGATCCTTGAAGATGTGGTGGTGGATACTGAGGCGCGCGGTCTGGGAATTGGCCAGGCGCTGATGGGCAAAGTCATCGAACGCGCCCGCACGTGGGGTTGCTACAAGGTGGCGTTGTCCAGCAGCCAGAGCCGCGAGGCGGCCCATGCCTTTTATGCCAACCTGGGCTTTAAACCACACGGCATCAGCCTGGCGCTAAGTCTGGGTTAAGCAGCTGTGTAAGACCCGCTGCGTAGACGTTGAGGCCCAAAGCGACCAAGCCCAGCACATAAACCAATGCCTGTCAGGCAGCTGGCTCGAACACATGCACCGCAGTGATCTCGCTAACCAACATGCGCGCCTTTAGCTGGTTGCTCTGCTCGCGCACCTTGGCCAGGCTGCGTTCCTTGATGTGGCCATAGCCACGAATCTGCTCCGGCAGCTCGGCCAGGGCCACCGCGGTGCGGTAGTTGTCGGCATTCAGCTCGCGGAGCAGGTACGCCAGGCTCTGCTCATAATCCTCGATCAGTTCCAGCTCCAACTTGCGCTCGGGGCTGTAGCCGAATACATCCAGCGGCGTGCCACGCAGAAACTTGAACCTGGCCAGCACAGCAAAAGCCTTGAGCATCCAGGGACCAAATTGACGTTTGCGCGGCTCGCCAGTGCTTGCATCGGGCTTGCTTAGCCAACTGGGCGCGAGGTGGAATTGCAGGCGGTAATCGCCGCTGAACTGCGCCTGCAGCTGTTCGATAAAACTGCCGTCGCTGTACAGGCGCGCCACTTCGTACTCATCCTTGTAGGCCAGCAGTTTGAAGTAATAACGCGCCACGGCGTTGCTCAGCGCACGGTCGGCGCCCTTGTCAGCCTGTTGCACCTGCGCCACTCGCTCGCGGTATCGCTCGGCGTAGGCGAGGTTTTGGAAGGCGGTGAGGCGCACCATGCGGTCGGCCACAATCTCTTCCAAGGTTTGGCAGTGCGGCGTTTCGGTCAAATCCGGCGTGGCCACGCGCTCCACCGCAGTGGCATCGTGAGCGGTACGGCGGCCCCAGAGAAATGCCTGCTGATTGAGTGGCGCAGCCACGCCGTTGAGCTCGATGGCCTTGTTAATGGCTTCGGCGGATACCGGCACCAAGCCCTTCTGGTAGGCGAAGCCGAGCATAAACATATTGATGGCAATGCTGTCTCCCAGCAGGCGCGTGGCCAGGCGGCTGGCGTCGACAAAATGCGTTTTGCCCGCCCCTACCGCCTCAATCAGCGCTTCACGCATGGCCGCGCCAGGCACTTGCGCATCAGGATTGCGGGTGAATTCGGCGGTGGCGGCCTCAAAGCTGTTGACCACCGCATGGGCGATTTTGTCATTCAGCTTGGCCAGGGCCTCTGCGCTGGCGGCCACCACCAGATCGCAGCCCAGCAGCAGGTCGGTTTCCCCGGCGGCAATGCGCACGGCGAAGATGTCGTCTTGCTTGGCGGCAATGCGGATATGGGTGATCACCGGGCCAAATTTCTGCGCCAGACCGGCCTGATCCAGCACGCTGCAGCCTTTACCTTCGATATGCGCGGCCATGCCTAACAACGCGCCAACGGTGGTTACGCCACTGCCGCCAACACCGGGCAAAAGGATATTCCAAGGCCGCTCCAGGCTGGGTTGTTGCGGTTCCGGTAAGGCCACAAACAAAGCCCCATGCCCGACCGCGCTGAGCTTACGCAGCGTACCGCCGTACACGGTGACAAAGCTGGGGCAGAAGCCCTCAACGCAGCTGAAATCCTTGTTGCAGGAGTTCTGGTCGATCTCGCGCTTGCGCCCCAGCTCGGTCTCCAGCGGCAGCACCGACAGGCAGTTGGATTTCACGCTGCAATCACCACAGCCCTCGCACACCGCCGCATTAATAAAGACGCGTTTCTGCGGATCGAGCAACTTGCCGCGCTTGCGCCGGCGGCGTTTCTCAGTGGCGCAGGTTTGGTCATAGATAAGCACCGAGCAGCCCTGAACCTCGCGCAGCTCGCGCTGCACGGCATCCAGCTCGCGGCGATGGTGGAAGGTCACATTCGGCGCAAAGGTGGCGCGGGTTGGGTACTTCTCCGGCTCATCGGTGACCACGGCAATGCGCTTAACGCCTTCGGCATAGACCTGCTGGCTGAGTTGATCGACGCGCAGCTCGCCGTCAATTGGCTGACCGCCGGTCATGGCCACCGCATCGTTGTAGAGAATCTTGTAGGTGATGTTGACCCCAGCGGCTACCGCCGCGCGGATGGCCAACTGCCCGGAGTGAAAGTAGGTGCCGTCGCCGAGGTTCTGGAAGATGTGCGGCGTATCGGTAAACGGCGCCTGGCCGATCCAAGTTGCGCCCTCGCCGCCCATCTGGGTAAAGGTGTCGGTGTTGCGGTCCATCCACTGGGTCATGTAGTGGCAACCAATGCCGCCTTGGGCGCGACTGCCTTCCGGCAGCTTGGTCGAGGTGTTGTGCGGGCAACCGGAGCAGAAATACGGGGTGCGGGCGGTGTGATGCTTGGGCGCGGCAAGGGAGGCTTCCTTGGCCGCGAGAAAGTCCAGGCGCTCATTGATGCTGGCACTGCTGTAGATCGGCGCCTGTCTC
>JAGGNC010000074.1 GCA_017886405.1 Pseudomonas sp.
TGATCACCTGGGCACCCCAGTAGGACATCTGCCCCCATGGCAGCAAGTAGCCCATAAAGGCTTCTGCCATTAGCATCAGGTAAATCAACATGCCGAAGATCCACACCAGCTCACGTGGCTTCTGATAAGAGCCGTAGAGCAGCGCGCGGAACATGTGCAGGTAAACCACTACGAAGAACGCGGAGGCGCCGGTGGAATGCATGTAGCGCAGGATCCAACCGTATTCAACATCACGCATGATGTATTCGACCGAAGCAAACGCCTCTTCCGCCGACGGGGTATAGCTCATAGTCAGCCAGACACCAGTAACGATCTGATTGACCAGCACCAATAAGGCGAGCGAGCCGAAGAAATAGAAGAAGTTAAAGTTCTTCGGGGCGTAGTACTTGGTTAGATGCTCTTCCAGCATTCTGGTCGCTGGGAAGCGCGCATCGATCCACTCCATGAGTTTACTCATGATGCTTTCTCCTGATCCACACCGATGATGATCACATCATCTGTCTCATAAGTGTGCGGCGGTACCGGCAGATTCAAGGGCGCAGGCTGGCCCTTGTAAACACGACCTGCGAGGTCGTAGCGTGAACCATGGCACGGACAAAAATAGCCGCCCACCCAATCAGCACCCAGATCAGCAGGCGCAACTTCCGGGCGGAAGGATGGCGCGCAACCCAGGTGAGTGCACAAGCCTACCAACAACAACAACTCGGGCTTGATCGAACGGGTTTTCGGATCGACATAGCTCGGCTGCTCAGATGCCTTGGAATCAAAGTCGGCCAATACTGGCTCGAGTTTGACCAAGTTGCTGAGAATTTCCTCGGTACGGCGCACGATAAACACCGGCTGCCCCCGCCACTCAGCAACCATCTGCTGTCCCGCCTCGATTTTGCCGACGTTCACCTTAACGGGTGCTCCGGCAGCTTTAGCCTTGGCGCTTGGGAACCAGGACCCTACGAACGGGACCGCGGCACCCACCGCTCCTGCAGCGCCCACCACAGAGGTGGCCGCTACCAGAAAGCGACGCCGGCCTGCATTCACGCCGTCATTGCTCATTCAGTCGTCTCCCATCAGCTTTATGGCCTGAAGGTCAGGCCTATACAAGGTAAAAATCGAGTCGCGCAAAATTTTTCAAATGGTAAAGAAAAGCCCCTCTACTGACAAGGTAATTACCTCCACAGAGAAGGCGCAACCCCTTACAAATCAGGACTTACGCAGATGCGGCATGATGCCGCATAACCAACCAGCACCCATAAAAAACGCCCAGCCCCGATAGGGTACTGGGCGTTTCTTGGAACGCAGGAAGCGAATTAACGCTTGGAGTACTGCGGACGCTTACGCGCTTTACGCAGACCAACCTTCTTACGTTCAACTTCACGGGCATCGCGAGTCACGAAACCAGCTTTACGCAGCGCAGGACGCAGAGTTTCATCATAGTCCATCAGGGCGCGGGTGATACCGTGGCGGATTGCGCCAGCTTGACCACTTACACCACCACCGACAACAGTGATGAAAATATCGAACTTCTCGGTCATCTCAACCAGTTCGAGCGGCTGACGAACTACCATGCGGGCAGTTTCGCGGCCGAAGAAACCGTCAAGAGTGCGGTTGTTGATAGAGATTTTGCCAGTGCCCGCACGCAGGAAAACGCGAGCGGTTGAGGTCTTGCGACGGCCAGTGCCGTAATTTTGAGTCGCCGACATAATGAACTATTCCGTTAAAACTTCAGTTCTTGGGGCTGCTGAGCAGTATGTGGGTGTACAGCGCCCGCATAAACTTTCAGCTTACGATACATGTCGCGACCCAGCGGGTTCTTAGGCAGCATGCCTTTAACCGCGGTCTCGATCACGCGCTCAGGCGCTTTAGCGATCAGCTTCTCGAAGCTTATCGACTTGATGCCGCCCGGGAAACCGGAGTGGGAGTAGTACATTTTGTCAGTGGTTTTGGCACCAGTAACACGAATCTGCTCGGCATTTATGATGACGATGTAATCACCGGTATCAACGTGCGGAGTGTATTCAGGCTTGTGCTTGCCACGCAGACGGCTGGCGACTTCAGTAGCCAGACGACCCAGGGTCTGACCCGCAGCGTCGACGACAAACCAGTCGCGCTTAACTGTTTCCGGTTTAGCAGTAAAAGTTTTCATTCTTTATAGCCTCAGGGGCCGCCCTGATAAATAAGACGGCGGATCTTACTGAATAGTGCGTGCTTTGACAAGGTCAAAGGCAGCCGAAAACAGGCGCTATCGGGGGCTCGGGTCAGCGCGACTGTAATACGGCAAGATTCTTCGGCAGACGGCGCATCACTTCCACTGCAGAAAGAGGTGCGCAATTATGCAGATTGCGCGGAAAATATCAACACGATTCAGCTAACCCGTTTTTTCTTAAGGAACTCGCTATGGATTACCGTCAACTCGGCCGCACCGATCTTAAGGTCAGCAGCCTCTGCCTCGGCACCATGACCTGGGGCGAACAAAACAGCGCCAGCGAAGCCATCGCCCAGATTGAACGCGCTAAAGG
>JAGGNC010000314.1 GCA_017886405.1 Pseudomonas sp.
GATTGATAATGGAGTATTTGTAATAGTAGTCAGGAACTTTCTACAAGTAAACCGCTTTGCCAGTTTTTTTATGAATTGTATTGTTAAGTTACTAATGCCGTCGCATTGTTTAGTTGGTTGCTGTTGAATCTTGCAGGTTGCAGGTTGCAGGTTGCAGGATTAGTTCCCAATGACGCTTATAAGGGATATCTGAAGTCGTCTTGTATCTCTGGCTGACTGCAGCCTCCGCATTTTTTGAAACCGCCGAGTCGCAGCGCAGCCGCCATTCGCCCCCTGAATTCATATATTTACGCACCCCGCGTGTTGCGTGAGCATGGGCCGTGCATATGGAGCTACTGCAGTTTTCACGCGCAGTGACTAGAATGGTCGACTTGAATTTAAGTGGTGGAACCGCTGATGCGCACTTTTAGATTGGTCATTGCCTGTCCGGATCGAGTCGGGATCGTGGCCAAGGTCAGTAACTTCCTGGCCACCTATAACGGTTGGATTACCGAGGCCAGTCATCACTCGGACAACCAGAGCGGCTGGTTCTTTATGCGCCACGAGATTCGAGCCGATTCTTTGCCCTTTGATTTGGACGGCTTTCGTCAGGCCTTCGCACCGATTGCCCGCGAGTTCTCCATGGAATGGCGGGTTACCGACTCAGCGCAGATGAAACGTGTGATTCTGATGGCAAGTCGCGAATCGCATTGCCTGGCGGACCTGCTGCACCGCTGGCACAGCGATGAGTTGGATTGCGATATCCCCTGTGTGATCTCCAACCATAACGATCTGCGCAGCATGGTCGAGTGGCACGATATTCCGTACTTCCATGTACCGGTTAATCCGCAAGATAAACAACCGGCTTTCGATGAAGTCGCGCGCCTGGTCAAGGCGCACAGTGCCGATGTAATTGTCCTGGCCCGTTACATGCAAATTTTGCCGGCTGAACTTTGTGCAGAGTTTTCCCAGCGCGTGATCAATATCCATCACAGCTTCCTGCCCTCATTTATCGGGGCCAAGCCTTACCATCAGGCGTCGCTGCGAGGAGTCAAGCTAATTGGCGCGACCTCTCACTATGTCACCGAAGAGCTCGACGCTGGGCCGATCATTGAACAGGATGTGGTGCGCGTCAGCCACCGCGACAGCATCGAAGAGATGGTGCGCCTGGGTAAAGACGTAGAGAAGATGGTGCTGTCGCGTGGTCTACGCTATCACTTAGAAGATCGAGTGTTGGTGCACGATAACAAGACGGTGGTATTCGACTGAGGTGCACGCAGCGGGCCGGGTCCGTACGCGATAAAAGGAGATGCAGATGCTCAAGTCAATCAAGGTCCGTGATTACATGACACGTAATCTGGTGACCTTTCGTCCAGAAATGAACCTATTCACCGCTATCAATCGTTTGCTTGAGCACCGTATTTCTGGTGCTCCGGTGGTTGATGGACAAGGGCATCTGGTGGGATTGCTGTCAGAAGGCGACTGCTTGCGTGGCATTCTTTCCGGGGCTTATTACGAGTCGGCGGGTGGCGATGTCAGTTCCTACATGACCACAAATGTCGAGGTGATCTCGCCCGAAGCCGACATCATTGAGGTTTCCGAGCGCTTCCTTAAGGGTAGACGGCGGCGTCTGCCGGTCGTTGAAGGCGGGCGCTTGATTGGACAGGTCAGCCGCAGTGATGTGTTGCGCGCGGTCAAGGAATTTGCCCAGCATGATCAAGGCCATGTGGCGCTCAGCTAAACCAATGAGGTGCATGCCATGAACGATCCGCTTGAGCGCGCCACCGCCACTGCGCCGCCGATCTTGGGAGAAGGCTGTACGCAACGTTATGACCCGCAGACGCTGAAGCCCGAGGATGGCACCGAGTTCGCCGAGGCTGCCGAGTTATGGCGGCAATTGCAGCAGCATGAAGAGCTGCAGCGCCCTGAAGAGCCGCCGCTGGTTACTGATAAACAAAAATAAACGGGCCGCTCAGTGAGCGTCCCGTTTGTTTTGCGGTGCTAGCAACCTGCAGGAATTGACCGCTCATAACGAAGGAAGCCACACAGGCCGCTAGATGCGGAAGCTGTCCACCAGTTGCTTGAGGCGGCTGGCCTGTTGCTCTAGATCACCACAGGCGCGCAGCGTGGCGTTGAGGTTTTCCACACCTTCCTGATTGAGGGTGTTGATCTCGTAGATATCCATGTTCAGCGCTTCAATAACCGAGGCCTGTTCTTCGGCTGCGGTGGCCACCGTCTGGTTCATTCCGTCAATTTCGCCAATGCGTTCCGTCACGCTGTTCAGTCGTGCGCCGGCCTGGTTGGCAATAACCACGTTTTTTCACTGTAACGCTGGCTCTCGGTCATAGTGGTGACCGACTCACGGGAGCCGACCTGCAGCTCTTCGATCATTTTCTCGATTTCTTGTGCCGACTCCTGGGTGCGGTGCGCCAGGTTGCGCACTTCATCGGCGACCACGGCAAAGCCGCGTCCGGTCTCGCCGGCGCGAGCCGCTTCGATGGCGGCGTTGAGTGCCAGCAGGTTGG
>JAGGNC010000325.1 GCA_017886405.1 Pseudomonas sp.
TCGGTGCCGGGATGCCGAACCTGCGTGCGGGTGCCTACATGCAAACCTCGCCACGCGTGGTAGCGGGCGGCGTGGTGGTCGTCGGTGGCGCAATCAACGACAACGCGTCGGTGCTCAACCCGTCCGGCGTGATCCGTGCGTTCGATGCACGCAGCGGGCAGCTGGTATGGAACTTCGATCCGGGCCGCCCGGACGCTACCGCACCACTGCTGCCGGGCCAGACCTATACCGCTGGTGCGCCGAACAACTGGGCACCGTCCAGCGTTGATGCGCAGCTCGGGCTGGTTTACATCGGGCTGGGCAACCGCTCGCCCGACCAGCTGGGCGCGGGCCGCAGTCCGGAGGTCGAACGTTTCTCCAGTGCCCTCATCGCGCTCGACGTGGCGAGTGGAAAACTGCGCTGGCTGTTCCAAACGGTGCACCATGACCTCTGGGACCGAGACGTGCCGGCGCAGCCGTCATTGATCGACTTGACGATTGACGGCAAGCGGGTGCCCGCACTGGTTCTACCCACCAAACAGGGCGACCTCTATGTGCTGGACCGCCGCAGCGGCCAGCCGATTCTGCCGGTGCGCGAGTTACCGGTCCCGGCCAGTTCGGTGCCCGGCGAGTTCGCCGCGCCGACACAACCCCATTCGTCGCTGAGCTTCATGCCAGCCGCCCTGACGGGCAAGGACATGTGGGGTGCAACGCCACTGGATCAACTCATCTGCCGCATTGAGCTGCACCGTATGGGCTATGACGGCCCTTACACGCCACCCGCGACGAGGCGCACGCTGGTGTATCCGGGCAACATGGGGGTCTTCAACTGGGGCGGCGTGGCGGTCGATCCAGTGCGCCAGATCATGGTCGGCGCACCAGCCTTCCTGGCCTTCACATTCGAGTTGGTTGCTCGCCCCGATGCCACGGCGAATATCGTCAGCGCCGGCTCCAGCGAGCACTGGAATGAGAACCATGGTGCGGCTTACGCCGTGAAGATTGGCCCCTTCCTCTCGCCACTCGGGCTGCCATGCCAAGCGCCGCCCTGGGGTGCGATCGCCGGAGTCGATCTGCGTAGCGGCCAGCGCGCGTGGATGCACCGCCACGGCACCGTGCGCGATCAGATGCCGAGTCTACTTCCGATTCCATTCCCGATGGGCGTGGCCAGCCTGGGCGGGCCCTTGGTCACGGCCGGCGGTGTGGTGTTCTTCAGCGGCACCTTGGACAACTACCTGCGCGCCTACGACGTGACGACGGGGCGCAAGCTCTGGCAAAGTCGGCTGCCCGCAGGCGGCCAGGCGACCCCCATGACCTACCGCATCCATGGCAAGCAGATGGTCGTCGTTGCGGCGGGCGGCCATGGCTCGTTCGGCACCACGCTGGGCGATACAGTCCTGGCTTACGAGTTGAAGTGAGGCTTCATGACAGCATCGCTACGTTGGGAATAATCAATCGCTCTGTCGCCGCTGCGTGCGTTGCTGTGCCGACACACTGCGCACGTTCCGTCTAGGTTCCAGGTTGATCGGCGACACGCGGCGAGTAAAGCAGTAAGGAAAGCAGGCATGAAAGCACCTATCACGCTTGCGCTGCTGGCGCCGGTCTGCGTCTGGGCGCAGCTCTCGAACAGCTCGATTTCACGGCGACTGCGCTGATTGATTAAAGCCGGCGGCACCCTTCACCCCGTCACGGGTCTGGCAGGCAACCTCTTACTGCGCGTTCGGAGTCTTAGTTGCCTTCGTCGTCAGCAGGATGCTGATGCCGATCGCAGCGGCCAGCAGTGAGCCGATCAGGATGGCCAGTTGCGCTTCGCGCTCGAAATGGCTGTCATGAAACGCCAGGCTGCTGATGAACAGTGCCATGGTGAAGCCGATGCCGGCCAGGAAGGCGGTGCCAATCAGCTGCCGCCAGGTCGAACCTTCGGGCAGTTCGGCCAGTCCGGTCTTCACTGCCAGCCAACTGGCCAGGCTGATGCCGAGCGATTTGCCGAGCACCAGTCCGACCATGATGCCCAGTGGTACAGCGGTTGGTAGCGTGCGCAACACCGTGGCGTCGATTGCGACCCCCGCATTAAACAAGCCAAAAATCGGCAGGATGGCGTAGGTAACCCACGGCTGCACCACGTTCTCGAAACGCTGCAGCGGTGCGGTGGCTGCATTGAGGCTGCCGTCGATCGCGCCGATGATGGCAACACGATCGGGATGCAGCGCGTCGGAGTCGTTATCGAGGGCCTGGGCTTCGATGTCGTCGGCGCCGCGGTGGATGACCTCCGGCAGCGCGCTCGGCAGGATTTTCACCCGCGCCGGCACAAACAACGCCGTCAGCACGCCGGCCAGTGTCGCGTGCAGACCGGACATGAAAAACCCGGCCCACAACCCCAGCCCGAGCAGCAGATAGATCGCGGCCCGACGGGCCCCGAAGCGATTGGCCACCCCCAGCGCGAGCAGCACGGCGACGATCACGGCGATGCCGCGCCAGTCGATCGACGCGGTGTAGAAAATCGCAATGACCAACAGTGCGCCGAGGT
>JAGGNC010000135.1 GCA_017886405.1 Pseudomonas sp.
TCAGCCCTTTGGCTTGAGGGGTCGATGGGTCCAGCGGTGTAAGGCTTTGGGCGAAGGCACGTTGAGATAGAATACCCATACCAAGAGGTATAGCAGCCATGCCGAGCAAGCTGAGTCGAATGAATTTCCGACGACTTTCGTTAGCCATGATAGTTCCTTAAGTGTGTATATATTAAGAGTATTAATTAGTTGTTAGTCTCTACCGCCAAGAATCCATTCTGAATCTAGAATAGAGCGAAACGAACCAATGTTCAACATGCACAACATAAAGACATAAAAGGTACTACCGAAAATGAAAAATATTGATAATCAGAAGTATTATCAAATAATAATGATTATTAACTTCTGTGACTCCGCCTGCGTATGCCTTACAGCGCGCTAACAATCAGGGTGATTACAGTAAGCCGCATTAAGAAGTAAAACGCCACTGCACCAAACTCGGGCAAAACTTCACCGGCTATAAGCGGGAACTGTCAGCAGGCATACGATCCGCTTCGCCTATTTATTTTATAATCAAAATATACAAGCGAATTCAGCAAATACGTTGGTAAATCGACGTCTGATACATACTTAAGACTGCTGAGTATGGAGGTGCCGGTCGTGTGTGTCGGGCCGTTCGTGTAAATTCAGGTACGAATCACATCAAAACAAGGTGATTTGGGTCTGGCTATTGCCGCCAGCGATTCCTAGGAAAGCGGACGTCAGGTTGGCAAAAATTTGCCGGTATTATCTCTGATGTTCAGGGTTACGCGTATCAATTAGAGGCATCAAGAGACATCCGCCTTCGATATGCTGGCAAGGCTGGCGAACAGTACTTTCTTTACTCGCCAGAGGTACGTTCGGTGCTGATGCTACCAATTGCTGAAGCTAAAGTTATTGAGCCTATTAAAATTTATTTTCACGAACCTTGGTATAAAAAAATATGTCAAACCGACTGCCTCAGGAAACCTTCTCGACTATATCGACGCTCAACGACCTTGCGACGTTGGCAAACTATTCCCTCATGGACACGCTCAACTGTGATCCTGATGCGACAGAAAACGGTGCCGACCACGCGCCGCGACAAGTCTTCACGGGCCATTATGTCCCCGTTAGACCTACTCCGATCAAAGACCCAGAGTATGTAGCGCACAGCAAAAACTTTTTTTCCGAGCTTGGCTTCGCTGACAACATGGCAGAGTCCTCGGACTTCGTCCGCATGTTCTCCGGCGACATTTCTCAGGTTCCTGAGCCGATGCGCAAGGTCGGTTGGGCGAGTGGGTACGCACTTTCCATCTACGGCACTGAATACATCCAGCAGTGCCCGTTCCAAACCGGCAACGGATATGGCGACGGTCGGGCAATTTCTGTGCTTGAGGCCGTCATCAACGGTCGTCGCTGGGAAATGCAGCTGAAAGGTGGCGGCCGCACGCCATATTGCCGCGGCGCGGACGGTCGCGCTGTCTTGCGGTCTAGTATCCGCGAGTTCTTGGCTCAGGAGCACATGCACGCACTGGGCGTGCCCACATCACGGGCTTTGAGTTTGTACGTTTCAAAAACGGAGAAGGTGAAGCGACCGTGGTACTCGGAGGGCTCGCGCTCGGAGAATCCCGACATGCTTATATCTGAAGCCGTCGCCATCTCGACACGTGTCGCACCGTCGTTCATCCGCGTCGGCCAACTCGAACTTTTCGCTCGCCGTACCCGTAAAAACGAACACCTGAACGCGATGGAAGAACTCGAGAAGATTGTGCTGCACTTGATTGATCGTGAGTACGCTGACGTTGTCGATAGGCAACTCACCACCCCAGAAAAAGCGGTGTTGCTGGCGCGCGAGTTTCGTAGCCGCCTCACGTCACTGGTGGCGAACTGGATCCGCGTCGGCTTCTGCCAGGGTAACTTCAACAGCGACAACTGCGCAGTCGGTGGCTTTACACTTGATTATGGTCCCTTCGGCTTTTGCGATGTGTTTAACCCGCATTATCAACCGTGGACGGGGGGCGGTCATCACTTCTCGTTCATGAATCAACCAAGCGCCGCGCAGCGCAACTTCGACATGTTTTGCTCGGCGTTACGGCCGTTGCTGGCGTCGCATCAGGACTATTTGCTAGCGCTCGACGAGATTCAAAGTGGATTTTCGACAGTAATGCACGCGCAAATGAAAAAGATGTGGGCTGCCAAGCTGGGTCTTAGCACTTTGCACACAGCGTCTCACCAGGCACTTTGCAACGTACTGCTCAGCGAGCTAGAAACACTCATGATGCAAACGCCTGTCGATTACACTATTTTCTTCCGCGAGCTCTCGTCGATACCCGACGACATTGGCCCACTCAAGAAAAGCTTCTACAACAACTCGGCGCATGATGCAGACCCCAAAGAGATGGACACGCGCTGGGCAGAGTGGCTCGCAAAATGGAAAACGCTCCTCAACAGCTCCAGTGACGCGAATGCTACTTCGCCCCGATCCAGTGAGGAAATCTCTAGGCAAATGAAGCTCGTCAACCCAAAGTACATTCTGCGAGAGTGGTTTGTTATGCCGGCTTATCAGCAAGCAGCTGCGGGAAATTACTCTCTAATTCGAGAGCTGCAGGACGTGATGACACAGCCATATGCAGAGCAGTCGAAGGACGTGGAGGATAAATACTATAGGTTGAAACCGCCTGAGTTCTTTGCTGTGGGTGGATTGTCCCATCTTAGTTGCTCGTCGTGATTCTTTGGACTTAAAAAGTAGCGCCAGAAACAACTTAATAGTAAAGGCTAGTTTAGTGAATAAATAGGGGACAGACCACGGTTAATTAAGCCGATAATACGTAGTCTGACCCCTATTGTTTACTATTGTTTATCTGAAGAAAACCGCTGTACTCATAAGTGCTGGCGATGCTTGATGAGGGGCCGCAATTAATCATCAACTTAGCCTAGCCGAGCTACGCAAGTAACCGCATTAACTACCTAACCTCAACGCCGCTCAACCGACACCCCTTAACCAAAGGGACTCAAATGGGATGGAGTGAATCATCTGGCAGTGCCGCCTGAAGCCAACTAATCAAAACAAATCACTCCGACCCTTTTAGCTGAGGCAATAAACAGTGCCCGCCACTCTGTTGTCTGTCGACGTGAAACAAACCGTAAAGTCAGGATTTTATGAAAAAACGTCAAAGCATGCCAAACTCCGGGCCTGCTTAGGTCCTCGAGACCATCTCATAGACACTTCGAGAAGGAGGTTGGCATGAGCCTGACCGTCTATCTATCCGGTGAAATTCATACCGACTGGCGCCAGCAAATCATTCAGGGTGCCGCGCAACAAGGGCTAGCCCTGAAATTCACCTCGGCGGTCACCGACCACGAGCGCAGCGATGCCGCGGGTGATGCACTGGGTGTGCAACAACAACCATTCTGGCGTGACCATCAATCGGCCAAGGTCAATGCCATCCGCACCAAAACCCTACTACAAGCCTGCGATGTGGCCATTATCCGCTTCGGTGACAAGTACAAGCAGTGGAATGCTGCCTTCGATGCAGGCTACTGCGCAGCCCTCGGCAAGCCCTTCATCACCCTGCATGCAGAAGACATCATTCACCCATTGAAGGAAGTCGACGCTGCCGCCCTAGCCTGGGCGCAAAGCCCAGAACAGGTGGTTGAAGTGCTCAAGTACATCGTCAGCCAGGCCTGAGCGCACATCCGTTCTGAATTAGGGGACATTTTAAATAGGGAATAAACAGAGGGTGCCCGGCCACGATTAATTAAGCAATAACCCGTGGTGCGCGCCCTTTTATTCTCCAGCGTCTAACAATAGGCTCAAACCGTTCGCTCCGCTCACTGGGACGGGCTAAAGCCAACCCCTTAAGCAAACGTTATATTTATAGTCTCAAAAATAAAGAGGGTTTTGTCATCAACGATAAATATAATTCTAACTCCACTCGCCGAAATCCTTGGGTTGCTATTGGTGTCATCATATCCATATTGATATTTCTAGGGTTTGCACTAACGTTGATACCTAAAGGTTTTAAGATGACCCACGAGCAAATAGGCACCGGCTTGCCGGCTCTGGTGTTTGTCTATGATCCAAACCTTGCAGTTAGCATAAGCCAGACTGAACAAATGAATAAAGCGCGTGATCAGCTTAGTGACCAAGTTTTCTTTCTCATCGCCAAAATTAACACCCCAGAGGGAGAAAAGCTTCTCACTGAACACCGCGCCAGCCCTGCGGAGCTTCTACTCTTCGATCCATCTGGGAGGCTGATTAAAAGGCAGTTCGCTTTGAGAAATTCTAGCGAATTAATCCAGTGGATCACCGTAGGTGAGCCTTAATTCGGGCGTGCTAGTTTTTAATCCTTTCAGTTCGCTCCTTTTGCTACAAAGTAGTTGTTTTGTGCACGCTATAATAAAACGCGGTCTGTCCCCTATTATTTCTTCTGTTGACCTCGGTCAATATCGCTGTAGACCGGCCTCTACGAACAGGCCGTTGGTCGTTTCAATCTGTGGCCGTCATGCCAAGCCGACGAGCGTCAGGGAACATTTCCCGGCGCACCTCAGTCCTTATCTCTGCGCGTTGCGTTCGTTCAAGGAAGCGGGCGCTCGTGTACAAAGCGCCAGTGGTTGCGCTTTGGTGATCTAAACCGCCTAGCCAGGGCGGTACCACATCGCGGGATTTGCGCTGTCCGCCCCAAATGAGGGTAGGGCGGCCATAACCCAACCAGGCGGGAATTATGTTTGTCCGCTCCGATAAAACCCGGGAAACCGGAAGGAGCTACACCATGCTTAATTTTTCTCTGTCACGCACCCTGGCCGGTGCCTTGCTGCTGTTCGGCGCGGCTTCAGCCCAGGCGGCTGTATTGCTGGTGACTACCGAGCAGGACAGTTACGACGGCCAGTGCAACCTGCATTGTTCGCTGCGCGACGCGGTGGCGGCAGCCAACCAAGCGAGCGGCAGCAGTATCATTCTGTTGCCGTCCGGCACCTATACGCTGACTCGGCGCAATTTGCGCGACGATGACAACCAACCCATCGACGAAGACGACAACCTGATTGGCGATCTGGATGTCACCGGCGAGGTGTTGATCAAGGGTGCAGGTATTGGCAAGAGCATCGTCGAGGGCGTGAACGCCGATCTGTTCGTGGTCGAACACCGACTATTCGAGGTTCGGCCCGGGGCTCGCCTGGTCCTCAAAAGCCTGTCTCTGAGCAACGGACGTAGCGCAGACAATGGTGGCGCGGTGGAAAACTATGGCAACTTGCTACTGCATAACGTGCAGGCGCTGGACAATATCACCCGCGAATGGGGCGATGTGGATGGCGGGCGCGGCGGCGCCATCGCCAACTATGGCGATCTACTGGTGTCAGCTTCGAAATTTGAAGGCAACAGCGCCATAAAAGAGAGCAGCAATCCGCTGGGAGGGGCCATTTTCAACAGTGGCAAGCTACAGGTGCGCGGTAGCCACTTTGGTCGCAACGACGTCGGCGGCTTACCCCTTTCCGGAGCCGGCACGGCCATTTACAACACGGCCAGCGCTAGGATCGAAACCAGTTCGTTCATTGACAATGTTATTGGCGAACTGGCCGAAGGTGGCGCCATCACCAACGAAGGCGGCGTGCTGACGGTTACCAACAGCACCTTCAGCCATAACTTTGAGAGCGCGATAACCAATGGCCGTAACGACAACCCACCGGCGATCCGCTCATCCGCCACCCTGACCAATGTCACCATCGTCGATGGTAGATCCAAGAATTCCAACCGCTATGGAGTAATGAATTGGGGGCAGTTGCTGATTCGCAATAGCCTGATTGCCGGCAACAGCAATTGGCCAGGCGATGAGGTGCTCAATTGCATCAACTTAGGTGACCACTACAGCTACCAGGCCATAGGGCTGCTGAGCAATGACGAACCGAGTAACTGCACGGCAGATGTATTTGTGCCATTCGAGCAGACCTTCACCCAGGTGTTGTCACCCACGCTAGCCAGCGATGGCAAAACCTTCTTCCATGCCTTGCTCCCCGCCAGCCCGGCAGTGGATGCCGGTATCGGCGCGTGCATCAGTAAGGATCAGCGCGGCGTTTCGCGGCCCCAGGATGGCAATGGCGATGCCGTGGCGGTGTGCGATTTGGGCGCCTATGAGTTGACCGTTCAGTAGTTCGCTTATCCCCGTCTAGCTCAGGCTGGGCGGGGTTTTATTCCATAGTTGCGCGCCACTCGTCGCCTCGGCTTTGTCTTGCCGCTATGGCGACTAACGTCATAGAACCTTCCATTAGCAGCCCTAGTCATCCACCGCGGGTCGCTCTGTATCCACGCGCAGATCGTGGGCCGCACCTACAACAACAGAATATGAGTCGGCCCTGGCCGAAAGGAACTCGCCATGCTCCAGCCTGCAGTCCCGCGCTTACCCTGCGCCTGTCCGCAGGTATTCAGCGGACAGTCGCCAGCCCATTGCGCGCCTCCGCGCTTGCGCGGGTCGACCCGGTATCAACCCCCAGCGCCGCCATCAACGATGCCCGGTCTTCCCTCGGGGCGCTTAGCCGTGAATGGCACAACCTATTCGAGCCGATCATGCCGTGACGCTCGCCCTCCTATGAGGTTTCGAGCAGTAGCCGAATGGGATCACAACAGGCGCAAGCCAACATCTGCCACCTCTGAATATGCAGCTGTCGCTGCCGAAGGTATTGAAATGTTCCATTCACGCGTAAATCTCATACCTCGCATCCTGCTTTGCGCCAGTATTGGCGCAATGCCCATCCTGGTCAGTGCCGCCGATTTCGCGGTGACCACCGCCGCCGATGAGTTCGACGGTATCTGCGACGTCCATTGCTCGCTACGTGATGCGGTGAGCGCGGCCAACGGCACGCCTGGGGCCAACCGGATTATGCTGCAAGCGCAAAACTATGAGCTCAGTCGGCCGGCATCGCTCGACCCGCAAGGGGTGCCGATCGACGAGGACGACAACCTCACTGGCGATCTGGACATCGCTGGCGAGCTGACCATTCAAGGGGTCAGCGCAGGCTTGCCAAGCCGCATAAGCGGGCAGACCAACGACCGACTGTTTGAAGTGCTCAGCGGCGCCAAGCTGACCCTGGACCGTCTGGCCCTGGCAGGCGGCAACACCGCCTTCAACGGCGGCGCCATCGAGAACCACGGCGAAGCCAAGCTGCGCGGGATACTGCTGGAGGGCAATCAAGCGGTTACTCCGCCGCAGTACGCAGCCGTTGCAGAGGCTGATAACCTGCGCTTTGGTCAGGGTGGTGCAATTGCCAACTACGCTAGCCTGGAGATCCGCTACAGCATGATCCAGGACAACCGCGCCCAAGGCTCTAGCGGCAACAACCAGGGTCGTGGTGGAGCCATCTTTAATCAGGGTACTTTGAAGCTGAGCACCAGCACCCTGCGCCGCAATCGTGTCGCCGATCAGTCACTGAAGGGCGCAGGGGCCGGCCTCTACAACCTGGGCATCGCCTACATCACGCGTAGTGCCTTTCTGGAGAATTATGGTTTGCGCTACACCGTCGGCGGCGCTATTGCCAATGAAGGTGGCCTGTTGCGAATGGCCAACAGCACCCTCAGCGGGCATATCCGCGGCGGCTTGAGTAACGGCTATCCCGGCAATCCGCAGGGCGCGCTACCCAAGGCTGATCTGATCAGCGTCACCATTGCCGGCAATGCTGGCGGCATACGCAACTGGGGTGATCTACGCCTGCGCAACAGCCTGATCGCCGGCAACTTCGAGTGGGAAACTGGCGCACCCTACAACTGCGAAAACATCGGCGACACCTTCCGCTACCAGGCCATAGGCCTGCTGCTCAACGACGAACCGAGTAACTGCACAGGAGATGTTTACGTGCCCTACGAGCAGACCTTCACCCATGTGATGAAGATTCTCCTCTTCGAAGGCGATAACGGTGGCCCGACCAAGACCTACCCGCTACTGCCAGGTAGCCCAGCCTTGGACGCCGCCATCGGCGATTGCTATGGCTACGATCAACGCGGCTTCCCGCGTCCGTTGGACGGCACCGGCGATGGCGTGGCGAACTGCGACTTGGGGGCCTTCGAGCTGGGCACGCCTTGATACTTCAAAGGCTCAGGGCCTGTTGTCCGGTAACAGCAACAGGGCGTGATACTTACCCCGGGCATTTCGCCCCAGGGCAAGTATCTCACCCACTTCATTGATATCGACGCCTCCCTCGACTACCCAACCGAGGTTGTCGGGGAGTTGTAGATTCAAGTCCAGCATGCCTTTTGCCTCGGCCCATATGAATGCGCGAGGGCCTGCCACTGAGTCGCTCTGTCCCACGACCACACCCGCGTTATTAATGCCTTTGGCGTAGCTGTTGTTGCCACCCAGGGTGCCGAGATCGCGCATGCCAGCCCCGCCAGGGGTCCACAAAAAGGCATGATTAGCCGCCCCCAAGGCGCTGTAACCGACCACTTGGCCGCTTTTGTTGATGGCTTTGCCATAGCTGCTGGTGCCCCCGAGGCTGCCAAGGTCCTCCATGCCGTTAGCCTCCTGCCATATAAAGGCATGCATCGTATAGTCAGTGGTTAGGCTGAAGCCGGTTACCTGACCCAGTTCATTGATGCCTGTGGCATAGCTGTTACCCGCGTCATTAAGTGCGCCGAGGTTGCGCATGCCGTCGCTGGGGCTCCAAATAAACGCACGGTACTTGCCCGAACTGAGCTGACTGAGCCCCACTACCTGGGCACTACTGTTTATCGCCCGTGCATGACTATTGGCGCCGCCGAAGTTGCCGATATCGATCATGCCGCTGGCGCTGGACCAGAAGAAGGCGCGGTCAGTCGTGCCAACCTTTCTGTAACCGACAAACTGTCCAAGATCATTGACGCCATAGCCGTAGCCGGCCGAATTGTCCGGTAAGCCTATATCTCGTAGGCCGGAGGTTGCTGACCAAGAGAACGCACGCGCAACAGTGCCGTTATAGCTATAGCCGGTAGCCAGCCCATTTTGGCTAAACGTGTGGGGAACGCTGTAGGAGTTGTTGACCAGGCTACCCAGGTCGGTGACTTGAAAAGACTGCCCATAAGCACTTTCGGCACATGCAGCCGCTAGCACACTAGCCAAAAACCAATTGCCGCAATGACGTTTATACATGGCCCGCTTCTCCGCACTAGTGAAAATAGCAGCGCAAGAAAAACAGAGTGGAAATTGGGCTGCGATAACTGGTTTTGACTGATCAAAGCCCTGGAAGTTTCGCTGCAAACAAACCGTACGCACAATAAAAGGGGACAGCCATTAGCCGCCTTATCGGGCGTGCGGGAGGTCTCGGCAGACACGCTGCTTAAAAAAAACTGGTCTGTCCTCTGTGAAGGGGCGGCTGAAAACGCCGCTTGGAGTGAGACGTTGGAAAGGGCCGTGACGTTTACACGCTCTAACCTGCTCACTGGCTATTCCATAGAGTCGGGCTATGGTCTAAGCGGCTGGGTTCTTGCGGCTAGCGTGTCTATTGTTCCGTCTATTGATAGCTAACTATATGTTCAAGCAGACGCCGAAGCTGACTCTGCGCTTGCTCTGGCCTTGTGACCGGCGCGGCTTAACATGGCGGTATGTGGCGCATCATGCAACTAGCAGCGATATTACTGGCACAGTAATTCAGTTTATTCATATTAAAATAAACAACTAATGGGGTCATTAGGATGCGGATTAAAAGTTTGATTATCGATGCATTAGCTGCGGCTATTTTAATCTCAGCTACAAGCGTGTGGGCCAACCAAAAGGTTACCGTCGACAATTTTGTACGTGCTGAGACCGACATGACAATGAAACGCTACGAAACTGCTGGCGGATTTGGCAAAATGTTCCATATACGCCAGCCAACACCATTAGATAAACAAGACGTTATTCGCATGAATCAAGATACCCTTTATTCTATTGGGATTTTTGATTTAACTACACCTGTCACTATCACCAAACCCAAAACAGACCGCTGGCAGTCATTGATGCTAGTGAACCAAGACCATTCTATCCCCGCGGCTATTTATAAATATGGCTCGTATACGTTTACACAAAAAGATATTGGTACACGTTATCTAACGGTAGTATTTCGCACCCTGGTTAATGCCAATGATGCCAATGACATCAAACAGGCAAATGCGCTTCAGGATCAGATAATCGTTAAACAAGAAAAATCTGGCTCACTTGACATTCCAGATTGGGATGAGGAGTCACTCTCTAAAGTTAGAGATGCCATTAATGTACTTGCAGCGACGTTAACCGATACTTCAGGAATGCTCGGCGATAAATCAAAACTTAACCCCATCCATCATTTGATGGGTACCGCAATGGGCTGGGGTGGTAATCCTAAAGAAGATGCCATTTATGTCAACGTGGTTCCTGAAAAGAATGATGGCAAAACCAATTATGCCTTGACTGTTAAAGATGTCCCTGTTGACGGGTTTGCCTCTATCACGGTTTACAATGCCAAAGGCTTCATGGAAAAAAACGCGCGGGGTATTAATTCGCTTAATAACTTAACGGCAACCCCCAATAAAGATGGTGGTGCCACTGTTCACT
>JAGGNC010000170.1 GCA_017886405.1 Pseudomonas sp.
CCGGCATCCAGCTTGGCCAAGCGGGTGTTGACGTTGCCACGCAGAAACTGGATTTGCAGATCCGGACGCCGCGCCAGCAGCTGCGTTTGTCGACGCAGACTGGACGTGCCCACCACGCTACCGGACGGCAGTGCGTCGAGGCTGGCATAGGTATTGGAGACGAAGGCATCGCGCGGGTCTTCACGCTCGCAAATGCAGTACAGGCCCAAGCCCTCGGGGAAGTCCATCGGCACATCCTTCATCGAATGCACGGCGATGTCGGCCTGGTTTTCCAGCAGCGCAGTTTCCAGCTCTTTGACAAACAGGCCCTTGCCGCCGATCTTCGCCAGCGGCGCGTCGAGCAACTTATCGCCGCGGCTAACCATGGGCACCAGGCTGACCTTGAGGCCAGGGTGCGCCTGCTCCAAGCGGGTTTTGACGTGTTCGGCCTGCCACAGGGCCAGGGCACTTTTACGGGTGGCGATGCGGATTTCGCGATACATGGGCAATTCCAGAAACGAACTGCCGAGGATAATAACAGGCTGGCCCAGATCGGGCCTGCAACCCGGGCTTATCTGGACTAGCTGATAGCCCTCAGAGGTTGTGCATCAACTTGCGCACCCCGGCCACATGCCGGCGGCTGACAATTAGCGCTTCATCATTCATGCCCTTGAGAAACAGCTGAAAATGCCCGAGAGGGGTGCGCTGCAGCCGTTCGATACGTTCACGGGCAACCAGAGCATTGCGGTGAATGCGCACCAAGCGATCACCAAACTCGTCTTCCAGTGCTTTCAGCGGCTCATCCAGCAGCACTTCACCACCGGCATGGCGCAGGGTCACGTATTTGTGGTCGGCAATAAAATAGATGACTTGATCCAGCGGGATCAGCTCAATGCCTTTGCGTGTTCGTGCACTGATATGGCTACGTGGGCCGCCACTGGTGTCTAGGGCGGGTCGGGTCAGGGCCGCTAATTGCACACGATTGGGGCGCTCGGCCTTTTTCAGCGCTTCACTGAGACTTTCCGCGCGCACGGGCTTGACCAAATACCCCACTGCACTGACTTGGAAGGCCTCCAACGCAAACTCATCGTGTGCCGTACAAAAAATCACTGCGGGCGGTGCTTCACGCTCACACAGCTTGGCCGCTACCTGCAGGCCATCGAGGCCAGGCATGCGGATATCCAGCAGCACCACATCAGGCTTCAAGCTGTCGATCAGGCTCAGCGCCTCCTCACCGTTGCTTGCACAGGGCTCAAGCACGCGATAGCCATCAAGTTCGCCGACCATTCGGCTCAAGCGCTCACGGGCTAAGGGTTCATCATCGACAATCAGGACATTCATAATGCACGGGCTTCCTGCTTGGGTCTTGCACAAGGATAGCGTAAACAGGTGAAGTGGCGACCGTCACGGCGCTCTACGCTGAGACTGGCCCGCGGCCCGAAAAGTGCCACCAGCCGCGCATCGATATTGCTTAATGCCTGATGCGTGCCGCGCGAGGGTGGCTGCTCGGCTAAATGTTCGTATGGATTGCTCACGCACAACTGAAATACCCCTTCGTGATAGCTCGCCTCGACCCGCACCAAACCGCCCTCGATTCGCGGCGCAATGCCGTAGATCAAGGCGTTTTCCAGTAAGGGCTGCAGCGTCAGCTGTGGAATCGGCAGATCATCCGGCACACTGGCAACCTCCCAGTGCAACTGTAGACGCTCACCGAGCCGATAGCGCTCAATCGACAAATATCGTTGCGCCAGCTCCAACTCCTCGCGCCAAGGCACCAAGCTTCCGGGCTTGGCCAGGCTGGCGCGGAACAGATCGGAGAGATCCAGCACCGCCTGTTCGGCCTTGTAAGGGTCGATCACCACCAGGCTGGCGATGCTGTTCAGGCTGTTGAACAGAAAGTGCGGGCGGATGCGCGCCTGCAGCGACTCAATGCGCGCGCGCAGCTCAGCTTGCTCCTGCTTGCGCCATTGGCTCTGCAGATAAAAATAACGTAACAACAACGCCGACATAATCAGGCTGATCAGGGCATGGCGCAGATACAGATTGACCTCACCAGTACGCGACAGTGGCCCGCCCAGTTCGTAATAGTCCGCTACGGCGGTACAGGTCAGGCTCAAGGCGACCACAATCATGCAGCACAAGGCTCCCGCCGTAGCTGCCGGCATGCGTGCCATCAACGGGCGCAAGCGGCACAGCACGGCGGCAGACAGAAGCACAATCCACTGCACAAACAACGACGTCAGTGCCAGGCGCACCCAATCGAAGCCAGGCAGCATAGGCTCAGAGAGCACCAGCACCAGTACCAGTAGCTCGGCCAGCAACACCATGCTCAGCAGGGCTTCTGGCTGACACAGCTCAGGCACGAAGAAGTCATCGACCAGTGGTGGTTGTTTTTCTGATGGCACGCTTTTTATTTTCATCACGGCAGTGTCCGCGAGACCCGCCTCAGCAGCAAGAAACGCCGCTGCGACCGGGGAAAGTAAAGCCCTGAAATGCGCCCACCACGTTAGAACTGTGAACAGCGCAACATTGCCCCAAGCAAGTCTAGCTACCGTCGCCGACAACGTGACGCGGCGAATTTGTCGGCCAGCCTGTTATTATCGGCAGCTGTTTCCGTCTTGCCGGTCGCCACGCGCGACCAGCCTGTTTTAGCGCACTAGCCGAGCGAAGCCCATGAGCACTGAAAAAACCAACCAATCCTGGGGCGGCCGTTTCAGCGAGCCTGTCGACGCCTTTGTTGCCCGCTTTACTGCCTCCGTCGAATTCGACAAACGTCTGTATCGCCACGACATCATGGGTTCTATCGCCCACGCCACTATGCTGGCGAAAGTCGCTGTGCTGACCGACGCAGAGCGCGACAGCATCGTCGATGGTCTGACGCAAATCCAGGGGGAAATAGAGGCCGGCGAGTTCGACTGGCGTGTCGACTTGGAAGACGTGCACATGAACATCGAGGCGCGCCTCACCGCCCGTATCGGCGTCACCGGCAAGAAGCTGCACACCGGCCGTTCGCGCAACGACCAAGTGGCTACCGACATCCGCCTGTGGCTGCGCGACGAGATCGACCTGATCCTCGCTGAGATCACCCGCCTGCAGCAGGGCCTGCTGGAACAAGCCGAGCGTGAAGCGGCAAGTATTATGCCTGGCTTCACCCACCTTCAAACCGCGCAACCGGTGACCTTCGGTCACCATATGCTGGCCTGGTTCGAGATGCTGTCGCGTGATTACGAGCGCTTGGTCGACTGCCGCAAGCGCACCAACCGCATGCCGCTAGGTTCGGCGGCATTGGCCGGCACCACCTACCCGATTCAACGCGAGCTCACCGCCCAATTACTCGGTTTCGACGCCGTGGGCGGCAACTCCCTGGATGGCGTATCGGATCGCGACTTCGCCATCGAATTCTGCGCCGCCGCCGCCATTGCCATGATGCACCTGTCGCGCTTCTCCGAAGAATTGGTGCTGTGGACCTCCGCGCAGTTCCAGTTTATCGACCTGCCAGACCGCTTTTGCACCGGCAGCTCGATCATGCCGCAGAAGAAAAACCCCGACGTGCCGGAGCTGGTACGCGGTAAAACCGGCCGCGTATTCGGTGCACTGATGGGCCTGCTAACCCTGATGAAAGGCCAGCCGCTGGCCTACAACAAGGACAATCAGGAAGACAAAGAGCCGCTGTTTGACGCCGCCGACACCCTGCGCGACAGCCTGCGCGCCTTTGCCGACATGATCCCGGCGATCAAACCCAAGCACGCGATCATGCGTGAAGCGGCGCTACGCGGCTTCTCCACCGCCACTGACCTGGCTGACTACTTAGTGCGCCGCGGCCTGCCGTTCCGCGATTGCCACGAAATTGTCGGCCATGCAGTGAAATATGGTATCGCCAGCGGCAAGGATTTAGCCGAGATGAGCCTGGAAGAACTACGTCAGTTCAGCGACCAGATCGAACAAGACGTCTTCGCCGTACTGACCCTGGAAGGTTCGGTAAATGCCCGCGACCATATCGGCGGTACCGCGCCCAATCAGGTACGCGCGGCGGTCGTGCGTGGACAGGCCTTGTTAGGCAACCGCTAGTCCGCTCGGATCCGGCGGCGCGCAATGCGCCGTCAGCGAAGAAAACCCCGGATGACGGCCGGCTTAGGCCCGCTAGCAGTCTGCGCCACGCCTCTGGTAATCCCCGGTCACGTGAGCTGGCAGCTGCAACTTGACGGCCGCCTGCAGAAGCCGAACCGGCATCTGTACGACACGCCTCAGCAAACCATCGGCGACCTCAAGTCCGCTGGGCGCATCGTAATCTGCTACTTCAGCGCCGGCACCTGGGAGAACTGGCGGTCAGACGCAGCGGCCTACCCAGCTGCCGCACTCGGTGCACCGCTGGCCGACTGGCCGGGCGAGCGCTGGTTGGATATTCGCCGTGCGGACGGACGCGCCCTGCTCAGCAAGCGTCTGGACCTCGCGGTTAGTAAGGGCTGCAACGGCGTCGACCCCGACAATAGTGGATGGCTATAGCAATGCCAATGGCTTGCAACTGAACGCGACAGACCCGCTCGATTTCAACCGTTGGTTAGCCCGCGAAGCACACAACCGTGACCTGAGCGTTGGTTTGAAAAACACCGTGGAACCGCTGCCGCAACTGGTCGACTCATTTGACTTCGCGGTGAATGAAAGCTGCTATGCCTACAAAGAATGTGATGGCTACCGGCTGTTTCACCAACAGGGTAAGCCCGTGCTGATCGCCGAGTACCGCGCTTACAACAGTACGATGTGTGACAAGGCAGTCACCTCGGGCTATCGCTTGAAATTCTGCAAGCGCTCACTGAAAGGTGTAGGCACGCCCTGCAAGTAGCGAGAGTGACGACTGCCCGTTAGCTGAAGCCGATCGCGATGATCTGCTCGACTGAACCTCGACTTGGGCAACATGGATAAGCACGCTCATCTGGGCATGGTGATGCATCTTGTTGCGAACGTCATGACCCATGACCCATGACCCATGGCCATGTAATGTCAGCTCAACGCCAGCAGGCTTGGGCGGCGCAATAAATAGAGCGCTTAATTAGGCGATACCGCGTCGCGTCAGGGGTGCGTCGCGGTTAGATGAGGAGCCATTGCTGAACCTAGGCCGCGGCCCATATCTACTATTCAAGCCCCCTACCGGGCCTTGCGCATGCTGAGTATCGGCCTGATTTTTTCTTTGCCTGATCGCCCTACCTCTGGTTACGCTGGTATGCCTATACGGTGAATCCCCCTTTCAGCGAGCCATTCATGTCCCTGCACATCCGCCCTGCCACTGTCGAAGACAGCGCACTGATTCTGCGTTTTATCATCGATCTGGCCATCTATGAAAAAGCCGAGCACGAAGTGAAAACTGATGCTATCGGCATCCAGGCCAGCTTGTTTGGTGCCGACAGCACTTCGCACGGGTTAATTTGCGAGCTCGACGGTGTGCCCATTGGTTATGCCGTGTACTTCTTCAGCTATTCGACCTGGCTGGGCAAGCACGGCATCTATTTGGAAGACCTTTACATCAGCCCTGAGCAGCGCAAGATTGGCGCGGGCAAAGGATTGCTAAGGCATCTGGCGCAACTGGCAATAAGCAAAGGCTGCGGTCGTGTGGAGTGGGGGGTACTGAACTGGAATACACCCGCTATCGAATTCTACGAATCCTTTGGCGCCAGACCTCAGGACGAATGGACCACCTATCGCCTGACCGGCCAAGCTCTGTTGGATTTTGCCCAAGGCTAAGAACCTGCTCACGATCTGCTGCACGTCGGCCCTGCGGCGTTTAAAACAGGCTCGGAATGCTCATGTACAAAAAAGTACACGCGTGTGCGAGCCCAGTCCGCTTCTTCCCCGTGTTGACCAGCCGGAGGCTGTTACTAACGAGGTACCTTGCAGGACTCTAGCTCGCAAGATCGTAAACAGATTCTGAGACCCGCAATCTTTTGGAGTAACACATGAGCGAGCAAGACGAAGAAGATTTTGCCCAGGACACCCTGACCCAGGCCATCGAGAACCAGCTCGAAGCCGGCGAACCGGCTTTCGTCCAGGCGGTGCTAAACAAGTTGAGTCTGGTCGGCTACGAACGCGACGCGATTATCGAACTGATGGCCCTGGTGCTGGCGGATGAAATCGAGGTTATGTTGCGTGACGACCGCGCCTTTGACCTCGCCCGCTTCGAACAAGGCCTGCGCGCCCTGCCCCAGCTGCCTGAGCAGGCAAGGTAAAAAGCCCGCAGATTTTTGCCCCGCTGCCATCCGACTTCTGGCAGCATCAGATCAGAGCAGACTGCCTGTGGCTTCACTACACTGCCTTTCACAGGCTGGCTGTTGTTTCAGCCGATTAACCGCAGCGGGTGCTGCCGCCGCCGGCCGCAGCTCACTAAAACAAGAAGCTGGAGTACATATGGCCTTTACCCCCGAATTGATTGCCGAACTGGAAATACTCGCGCTGTTCAACCTGGGCACCACCCAAGAAGGAATCAAGGTTCACCACACGGCCACTCCCGCGGCGATTGCCGCCGCCAAACGCCTGCATGGCAAAGGCCTGATCAACCAGCCCGACGGTGGTTACCTCACTAGCTTGGGCCTGGACGCCGCCGAGCACGCACAAGCTCTGCTGACCATCCTCAATGTGACCGAAGCGGCCTGAGAACGGCCTCGGATCTGCTGTGCGTCGGCGATACGGCGTGAGAAATAGCCTCTGGCCCTCATTTGAGCCTGTTTTTAACGCCGCAGTGGCAAAGCAGGCTGCTTTTCAAAGCCTACTCGCTGGCAAATTCCGAAGCGGCTTCTGAGCCACCCCAGTCTGTGTTGCGGCCGCACCCTCAAGCTGCCCGCTACGCAGGCGATAACCCTGTATCCGCCTTGCGCCAGCTACCTGGCAAGGCATGATCGCGCAATCTCCCGCAGAGCCTGAGCATGAGTCGTACCGAGGAAATTCGCCCGGACATTGAAGACGGTATCGATCGCAAGGTACTGACGCAGTTGCGTGCACGCTTCCTCAAGCTCAACAGTGGGCGCCTGCAGCGAGCCATGCAGGCACTGTCGACGCGCCAGCAACTGGTGCTGAAACTGCTGCCGCTGCTGTTCCACGTTAATCATCCACTACTGCCTGGCTACGTCTCCGGGCTGACCCCGGCTGGCCTCAGCGGCTTCAAGCCGGATGATGAACTGCTTGCCGAAGTGCAGCGCCTGACCCGCTCGTTCGCCTACAAGCCTTATCGCGGCAAGCAGGCGCTGCCAATTCACGGTCTGTTTCTGATGGGCAGCCTGGGCACCGTGGCCCAAGCCGAGCATAGCGACATGGACCTGTGGGTGTGCCACGCCAGCGACCTCAGCCAGCAGCAATTGCATGAACTGCACAAAAAATGCGCACTGCTGGAAAGCTGGGCAGCCACCTTCGGCGCTGAGGCGCATTTCTTTCTGATCGATCCCACGCGCTTCACCCAGGGCGAGCGCGAAGCGCAACTGACCTCGGATGACTGCGGCACCACCCAGCACTATCTGCTGCTCGACGAGTTCTACCGCACCGCGATCTGGCTTGGCGGGCGCACGCCGCTGTGGTGGCTGGTGCCGGCGTATGAAGAGCCGCGCTATGAGTACTACACCAGCATTCTGCTGGCCAAGCGTTTTGTCCGCGCCGAGGATGTGCTCGACCTCGGCCACCTGGCGCGGATCCCGCCGGAGGAGTTTATCGGCGCGGGCATGTGGCAGCTGTTTAAGGGCGTCGAGTCCCCTTACAAATCAGTGCTCAAGTTACTGCTCACCGAGGTCTATGCCAGTGAGCATCCCAAGGTCGAATGCCTGTCACTGCGCTTCAAGCAGGCGGTGTTCGCCAATCGCCTGGATGTCGATGAGCTTGACCCCTATGTCGTGGTCTACCGCCGCCTGGAGGAGTACCTCAAGGCGCGCGGCGAGCATGAACGTTTGGAATTGATCCGCCGCTGCCTGTACCTCAAAGTCGATAAGAAACTCAGCCGGCCACCATCCAACAACCGTAAAAGCTGGCAACGCGTGCTGTTGGAGCGCCTGACCCGCGACTGGAACTGGGACAGCCGGCAGCTGACGATGCTCGACAGTCGAAGCCAGTGGAAAGTGCGTCAGGTCATGACTGAACGGCGCATGCTGGTCAATGAGTTGACCTACAGTTACCGCTTCCTGTCTGAGTTTGCCCGCAACGAACAGGCCGGTAGTTCACTCAATAGCCGTGACCTTAGCATCCTCGGCCGCCGACTGTACGCGGCCTTTGAGCGCAAATCCGGCAAGATCGAGTTTATCAACCCGGGCATCGCCCCGGACCTTGCCGAAGACACCTTGACCCTAGCCCAGAGCCCAAGCCCGGATGCGCCCAATGAAACCCTCTGGGCGCTCTATAACGGCAACGTTAATGCCCAGGACTTGGGGAATTTCTCACCGCTCAAGCGCTCGCGTGAACTGATCGAACTGCTCGCCTGGTGCCAGCGCAATGGCGTGATCGACAACAGCACACGCTTGTCGCTGCAGCCCGGTAGCAGCGACCTGAGCGAATTCGAGCTGTCCAACCTTCTCAGCAGCCTGCAACAATTGGTGCCGCTGCCCATGCCAGCGGTAGACGAAGCGGCACTGCTGAGCGCCAGCGTACCCAGCGAAGTGCTGTTACTGGTCAACGTCGGCGTCGACCCGCTCCGCCAATTCAGCCAAATGAATATGCACATGACCACCGAGCGCACTGATGCACTGGGCTATTCCGGCGTGCGCGAGAACCTAATTCTAACCATCGACCAGGTCACCCTAAACAGCTGGAACGAGTTGTTGGTCACCCGCTATGACGGCCCGCATGCGCTGCTCGATTGCCTACGTGACTTCCTCAACACCCTGCCCAGCCAAGGCAAGCAGCCCAATTTGCGGGTACGCTGCTTTTGCCGTAACCGCGCCACGGCTATTGCCGAGCGGGTCAAGGAGCTGTTCCGCGAAACCCTTGGCAGCTTTAGCCGCGAACACGCCAACCGCTATCTGTTGCAGATCAAGCAGCAATATCACCTGCTCGAACTGAAGCCCGGCCACGTCAGCCATACCAACCTGAAAGACTTAACCGCACTGATTGAGCACCTAGGGGCAGAGCTGCCCGGTTACAGCGAACTGCGTCTGGATCGCAGCGCTTTAGAGGGTGAAGACTTGGCACTGATCCTGCCGCTCGGTCGGCCGCAGTGCATCCAAGTGTTCTACCGGCTCAACGAGGCAAACGCCCTGGCCGAACTGAGCGTGCTCGACGAGCATAACGCGCTGTGGCGCCAGCAAATGCCCTACCGTGATGAGCAGAGCCTACTGACGCCACTGCAACGCTTTCTGCAATCGGTGCTGTACCGGCGCAACGCTTTGCTGCCGCTGGACAACCTACTGGGGCATCAGCCGCTGGAGATTCTCTATTACCAAGTGCTGCCGGACGCACCGTTGCGCGCGCAGCGACTGGAGCGACGACAGCCGCCGCTGTCACCGATCAGCCACCCGTTCTATGACGTACAGGCCATCGTCGAGCCGGGCGATGGCAAAAAATCTCCGGGAGAGATTTTTGACGTCGCGAAGCGACGGCCCGCAGGGTGGTCGCCAGGGATGGCAGGCCACAAGCGCACACACGTCACCTTGTACTGCAATCACCGTGAGTTTTCCGAGCTGGAATACGCTGGCGATCTGTTCGCCGCCGTCGCCCAGCACATCCTCGCGCAACGTCGTGATAGCGCGCGCTACCCCTGCTATATCACTGATTTGGATCTGTCAGCGGTCCTCGGCGAAGGGCAAATGCAGAGCGTGCATTACCTGCGCTACAAGAGCCGCCTAGAAGCGGCTCTCAATCAGGCCCTGCAGAAGGCCTGATAGTCGTGGTCAGGTGCGGCTATATTCGCCAGCCGCTTGCGGCTGGTATTCCACCGCCAGCAGCGTCAGCTTGAGCACTTTGCCGCTGGGTGCGGTCCAGTCGATATGCTGGCCCACAGACAACCCCAACAACGCGCTGCCTACCGGTGCCAAGATCGAAACCTTGCCATCACCCCCAGCGTCCTGCGGATAGACCAACGTCAGGTGGTAATCCTTACCACTGCTTTCTTCCCGGCAGTGCACCCGTGAATTCATGGTCACCACACCGGCCGGCACTTCGTCATGGCCCACCACATCCGCGCGATCAAGTTCGGCCTGCAAAGCCACTGCACCGGGACCGAAGTCATCCAAACTGTCGAGCAGATGCTGCAAACGCTGCAGGTCAAGGCGGGTGATGGTGAGCGAAGGTGTGCTGGTCATGGTGCGGATACATCTCCTTTGCGGATCGTGAAAAAGCAAAACCCCATCACGAAGATGGGGTTTGCAGGGCTTCAGCCGACCGTAACACAGCCACTCAAATAAACAAGATCGACCCGTCAGGGGGTGTTGTTA
>JAGGNC010000232.1 GCA_017886405.1 Pseudomonas sp.
CTGGCTGGACGCACAGCTGATGCCGCTGAGCAGATTGGTACGCTGGTCGAGGGGCTGCAGGGTCAGACCCAAGAAGCGGTGGCGTTTATGGAGCGTGGTGTGGGCAATGTCGATGCCAGCTTACGGCTGACCCTGGAGGCATCCTCGGAGAATCTGCACCTGCATCAGGCCGTTGAGCACATGTTTGCCATCATCAAACAGTTGCACCAACGCAGCTTGAGCTACGGGCAGACAGTACGCGGGGTTGATCAGGCCACCAGTGAGATGGGTCAAAGCGTCGGCGTCCTTCACAGCAGCGCCGAGGGCGTGCGCCACACGGCCAACAAACTGCAGCAGTTGGTTGGCCAGTTTCGCGTCAGCGCGAGTTTACTTAGCGCCCCTTGAAGTCGCCCGGACGGCGCTCCTGCATGGCTTTAACGCCTTCTTGGGCGTCTTCGCTGGCCATCAGTCGAGTTACGGTCGAGTGCAGGCTGGCGGCGGCAGCGGATTGACCTTCGACTACCGACTGGCGTGCTGAGGCCAGGGTGGCCTGCACACCCAGTGGTGCTTGAGCGGCAATTCGTTCGGCCAGCCAGAGTGCTTTGGGCAGTAACTCTTCGCTGGCCACTACTTCCTGCACCAGGCCGAGGCGATAGGCTTCATGGGCGTCGAACGCGTCACCCGTCAGCAACCAGCGCATGGCATTGCCCCATCCGGCTGTTTGATGCATGCGCAGGGTGGCGCCGCCGAACGGGAAGATGCCGCGTTGCACTTCCATCTGGGCAAAACGGGTGTTGCTGGCGCATAGGTTGATGTCCGAGGCCAGCATTAACTCGATGCCGATGGTGTAGCAGTAACCATGAGCGGCCACGATTACCGGCTTGCTCACCCGTGATCCGCCGAATACGCCCCAAGGGTCGCAACCACCCTCGGGGATTTTCCAGCCGGCGGCAAACTGCGCCGCTACATTGGCCAGGTCTAGCCCGGCGGTGAAGTGTTCCCCGTGGGCGAATACCACGGCTACGCGTGCTTCGCTGTCGCGTTCGAACTCACCATAGGCCAGGCACATGTCGTCGAGCATGGGCATGTCGAAGGCGTTGCGTTTGCTCGCGCGGTCTAGGCCGATCAACATGATCTGGCCACGTTTTTCACGGCTGACGCGGCCGTTGGTGCTTTGGGTCATGGCGATGAGTCCTTGTGCGCAGGGTTAGTAAATTGTGGCGAGCAGCGGTTACAGAATGGCAGTTGCAGGCTATCAGAGCATGGGCACATGGCACGCTATTAGCTTTTTTTACCGACTCTTTATGCAAAAGCAGGCACATCGGCCAGGTTTTCCGGTATAGTGCGCGCCGGTCAATTCTTGGCCACGTTCAGGTAGTACAGCTCGCCCGAAGGTTAACTTTGGCAGTTAGTCCGTTTTGCGGGCTATCCTTGACGATTCATTTATCACACGTTTTCGCAAATCCCCGCCGACACGGCTGCCAGGGTGACTTTCGAGTCTTACACGGCAAGCGCAGCTTTGGAATATGGGTCTTTGCGGATGCACTAGAGGCAGACCCATGACCCAGGAAAACGGCGGCTTCGCCGCTCTCGATCTTCATCCCAATGTGCTCGCTGCTGTTATTGCCACTGGCTACGAAGAGCCTTCGGCTATTCAGATTCAAGCGATCCCCGTGATCCTCGCCGGTCATGACATGATTGGCCAGGCGCAGACCGGTACCGGTAAGACCGCTGCCTTTGCTCTGCCAATTCTCAGCCGTATCGACCCGGCGAAGCGTCAGCCCCAAGCGCTGATCCTTGCGCCGACCCGTGAGTTGGCGTTGCAGGTTGCTACCGCCTTTGAAACCTACGCTAAGCAAATGCCAGGCGTAAATGTAATCGCCGTTTACGGCGGTGCGCCAATGGGCCCGCAGCTCAAGGCCATCCGCAATGGCGCACAAATTGTTGTCGCCACCCCGGGTCGCCTGGTTGACCACCTGCGTCGTGACGAGAAAGTGCTGTCGACCATTCAGCACCTGGTACTCGACGAAGCCGACGAAATGCTCAAGCTGGGCTTTATGGATGACCTTGAAGTGATCTTCAAGGCCATGCCGGAAAGCCGTCAGACGGTGCTGTTCTCCGCCACGCTGCCGCACTCGATCCGCTCTATCGCAGAAAAGCACCTGCGTGACCCTAAGCACGTCAGAATCGAAACCAAAACCCAAACGGTAACTGCCATCGAGCAGGTGCACCTGATGGTTCACGCCGACCAGAAGCAAGCTGCCGTGCTGCGTTTGCTTGAAGTCGAAGAGTTCGACGCACTGATCGGTTTTGTGCGCACCAAGCAAGCCACCTTGGACTTGGCCTCCGCGCTGGAAGCTAAGGGCTATAAGGCTGCCGCACTCAACGGCGACATCGCGCAGAACCAGCGTGAGCGTGTAATCGAGTCGCTGAAAGATGGCCGTTTGGACATCGTCATCGCCACCGACGTTGCCGCTCGCGGTCTCGACGTACCGCGCATCACCCACGTGATGAACGTGGACATGCCGTACGACCCAGAATCCTATGTACACCGTATTGGCCGTACGGGTCGTGCTGGCCGTACCGGTCGCGCCCTGTTGCTGGTGACGCCGCGTGAGCGCCGTATGCTGCAAGTGATTGAGCGTGTAACCGGGCAGAAAGTGGGCGAAGTTAAGCTGCCGGACGCCCAACAAGTGTTGGATGCGCGCATCAAGAAGCTGACCAACAGCCTGGCGCCACTGGTGGCTGATGCTGAAGCCAGCCACGGTGAGCTGCTGGATCGTCTGACGGCTGACATCGGTTGTAGCCCGCGTGCGTTGGCTGCTGCCCTGCTGCGCAAGGCCACCAATGGCCAGGCGCTCACGCTGGCTGAAGTTGAGCGTGATCAGCCGTTGGTGCCGGGTGGCAGCAGCAGTGGCCCGCGTGAACGCAGCGAGCGCTCTGAGCGTCCTGATCGTGAAGGCAGCCGTGAGCGTCGT
Organism: Pseudomonas sp.; assembly: GCA_017886405.1. Classification (GTDB taxonomy): domain Bacteria; phylum Pseudomonadota; class Gammaproteobacteria; order Pseudomonadales; family Pseudomonadaceae; genus Aquipseudomonas. Next base: position 2,958 of record JAGGNC010000232.1, read on the forward strand.
GCTCCCGTGCCAGTTGGCGAAGGCCGTGCCCGTTGCCGTACCGCCTTGGGCGCACGTGACGGCATAGCCGCGAAGAACCTGCTGGGCGCTATCCTTAACGAAGGGGGTCTGGTTCGCGAAGCCATCGGTCGCATCCAAGTGCGTGAGAGCTTCAGTCTGGTCGAACTGCCGGAAGAAGGTCTTGAGAACCTGCTGAGCAAGCTGAAAGACACCCGTGTTGGCGGCAAGCCGCTGAAGCTGCGTCGCTATCGCGAGGATTGATTGGCCGCGACTGAGTCGCCCCAATTGCTAAGCCAAAGCCCTGCATTGTTGTGATGCGGGGCTTTTTTGTGGGCGGCGTTCGGTGACCGCGTCGATAGCGTGGGCGCCTGCAGCCAACTCAACCAAAGGTTTTTCATCAAAGAACACCACCCAGGCCTCGCCCATAAACCGTTTCATTTGCCACTAGCAACTAGGCAGTTTTGCGAGTTTTTGCGCAGCGGTATGACGAAATGCAGGCCCCGCTTCTGTCTGCGATGGACTAGGGTGAATTCAAGGTGACTGGACGCGGCAGTCGAGTCTAGCTGTCCAGGTCGTCATCACGGAGGGCATCACCATGAGTAACGCTAAACCGGCTCTGACCTTGGAGTTGCTGCTGCGTTTCAGTCCGTTCGATTTTCTCAGCCCGCAATACCGTCAGCAGGTGCTGGATAGCGTGCAGTTTGTAGAGCGCAAAGCTGGAACGCTACTCTTTAAGCGGGGAGAAAAATCCCTGGCGCTGTATTACCTGCTGGAGGGCAAGGTCGGACTGGGCGAGGAAGGAGCGCGCAAACCGATGCTGGCGGGTAGCCCTGAGGCTAGCCATGCCCTTAATGAAGCGCAGCCGCAGGGGCAAACGGTGGTGGCGCTCAGCGATGTTTCTCTGTTCGCGCTGGAGCGCGGCTTGCTGGAACGTCTGTTGAATTGGAGTCAAAGCGCGGATTACGGGGTCGTTAGCCTCGACGCCAAGAATGATGAACAACACGAGCATGACGACTGGCTGGGTAAGCTGCTCAGTTCACCCTTGTTCGGCAGGCTGCCGCCCGCGCATTTACACACGTTATTGGCGCGTTTTGAGTTCATCGATGTGGCGGCCGGGGACGCGGTGGTGCGCTATGGCGAACCGGGCGAGTATTTCTATGTGCTCAAGCATGGAAGGGCGGCGGTGACGCTGCCTTCGGCATATCAGCAGGGCACTCAGCAAATTCTGCAGGTGGGGGACTTCTTTGGCGAGGAAGCCTTGGTCAGTGGTTCGGTACGCTCGGCTACGGTGACGATGCTTGAGGATGGGGCGTTGGCTCGCCTGGGGCGCGACTTGTTTGTCGAGTTGGTGCATCCCAGCTTGATACCCGAGATCAGCGCCGAGCAATTGAATCAGCTGGTCGAGCGCGATCAACGGCAGTTCTTGCTGTTGGATGTGCGCTTATCGGTGGAGTACCGGCTGGGGCATCAGCCGGGCAGCATCAGCCTGCCGGTGGCCAATCTGCGCACCCATAGCGAGAATCTAGATGCGAAAACCCTTTACGCCGTTACCCCGGAAGGTGGCATACGCAGTGAGTTGGCGGTGCATTTGCTCAACCAGTTAGGCTTCGAGGCATATCTTTTGACTGATCCGGGGCAGCCAACAGCGGCGGCCTGATCCTGTTGCTGGCTGGACGTATCAAAGCAGGCAGGATCAAGGGAATTATTCTATCGCTCAACATGGGGAAAGCGTTCCGGCGTTGCCGGCCGCCTCGAGCAACTTGTTGCATATCCAGGTGGTAACCCTGGCTCTGTTGAGCGCGATATCGCAAAGGAACAGAAATACCCCAGACAGGTAGGCGAGGTAACCTAAGCCCAGGTAGCTGTTATGGATGATGGTGAAGCCGAGGCAGCTTGCGATACGGAGGGGGATTTTCATTTCGAGTCTTCCATGAGCCTGGTTAATAGCTATCGCGTCGCTCGCGCAGGCGGGCGACGCTAGCAAGTTGCCAGCTATCCGTCCATGGCACTGTCGCGCGCTGCTCAGGCAAAGCTGTAGATATCCATTCCCAGTGCTCCAAGGCTAAAGCCGCTGTGTTCGACTTTGAAGCGGCCTCCCGCCGCGCAGGCGAAGAACAGCGGCAGTAGGTGCTCTTCGCTGGGGTGATTGCGCACGGCGTAGGGCGCTTGTTGGCGATAGTCGTGCAAAATCTTTTCATCGCCATCGGCCAGGCTGCTTACCATCCAATCACGAAATGCCTGAGCCCAGGGCTCGACCCGTTCGGGGCCCGCCTGCCAGTCGAGTTCAGTCAAGTTGTGCGTGATGCTGCCGGAACCGATGAGCAGAACGTTTTGTTCGCGCAATATAGAAAGCGCACGACCCACACGGCTTTGCAATGCCGGGCCCTGTTGACTGGGCAGTGATACTTGAATCACCGGAATATCTGCTTGTGGGTACATCAGCCTAAGTGGCACCCAGGCGCCGTGATCCATCGGGCGGTTGGGGTCGAGTGTGGCGTCCAGGTCGGCATGGCCAAGCAGTTCGAGAACTTCGCTTGCCAGGACGGGTTCGCCGCGAGCTGGGTAGTCAAGCGTGTAGAGATCTTCGGGAAAGCCATGGAAATCGTGCCAGGTCCCTGGCCGTGCGGCGTTGCCAACGCGTAACTGGCTAGTTTCCCAATGCGCGGACACTACGACAATGGCACGTGGCCTGGGTAACTCAGCGGCCAGCCGGGCTAGGGCAGGGCCGCTGGCACCGGGTTGCAGGGCTAGCATGGGCGAGCCATGGGAAATAAACAGGCTGGGCAACGGCATGGCGGACTCCTGAACGATGGTGGGTATCGTCTATCGGTAAGTTAGTGCATAAAAGCGCAAAATTCCGGGTACTTTGATCGTCTCTATCGATGGGTCATGTGAGGCTGTAATCGTTGCTCTTCTCTGCTGCTTTGCATCAGGGTCGGCCATTGATTTTTAAAGGAGTCGTTATGCACGCAGAGTTTTGGCAAGCGCGATGGACGCGCAGTGAAATCGGCTTTCATCTGCCCGAGGTCAATCCTTACCTGCAGCAGTTTTGGCCGGCATTGGCTTTGCCTGCGGGCACGCGGGTGCTGGTGCCGCTGTGCGGTAAGAGCCTGGACTTGGCCTGGTTGGCAGGGCAGGGCTATCAGGTAACCGGTGTTGAGCTGGCGCAGCGCGCGGTCGAGGATTTCTTCATTGAGCACGGGCTTGAGCCAGAAGTCAGCGAGGTCGGTGCTTTCAGGCTTTATCGTTCCGGTGCTGTAGAGATTTATTGCGGGGATTTCTTTGCGCTGACTGCGCCGCTTGCCGGCTGCACTGCGCTGTATGACCGCGCCGCACTGATTGCATTGCCAGCGGAGATGCGCGGCCGGTATGTGGCGCATTTGACGCACATCCTGCCCAGCGGCTGCCAGGGTTTGCTGGTAACCCTGGATTATGATCAGGCGCAGATGGAGGGACCGCCCTTCGCTGTTGCCCATGAAGAGGTGCAGCGTTTGTATACGCCTGCTTGGCAACTGCAGAACCTGGGATGTGCAGATGTGCTGGGTGAGAACTGGAAATTCTTGCAGCGCGGCCTTGAGCACCTGGATGAGCGGGTTTATCAGCTGAGCAAAAATTGAAATTTTAGGTGCATAAAAAAGGCAGCCCGTGGGCTGCCTTTTGCGTTGCTGCTGAGCTTAGCCGCGCTGGCGCAGGGCTTCGATACGGGCTTCGAGCGGCGGGTGGGTCATCAGCAGACCAGCCAAGCCGTGCTTGAGGCCACCATTAATACCAAAGGCCATCATGCTGTTGGGCATATTCACGGGTACTTCCTGTTCCGCACGCAGGCGTTGTAGGGCGGCGATCATTGCGCCAGTACCGGCCAGGCGGGCGCCGGCTTCGTCTGCTTTGAACTCACGCTTACGCGAGAACCACATGACGATGGTGCTGGCCAGAATGCCCAGGACTAACTCGGCGAAAATGGTCGCGACGATATAGCCGATACCGGGACCGCTTTCGTTCTTCAGGATCACCTTGTCGACGAAGTTGCCGAAGATCCGTGCGAAGAACATCACAAAGGTATTCACCACACCTTGGATCAGCGCCAGGGTGACCATGTCGCCATTGGCCACGTGACCAATTTCGTGGGCCAGAACGGCTTTCACTTCATCGGGCGAGAAGCGCTCCAGCAGGCCTTGGCTGACGGCTACGAGGGCATCGTTCTTATTCCAGCCGGTGGCAAAAGCATTGGATTCGTAAGCCGGGAAGATACCCACTTCTGGCATCTTGATACCGGCTTCGCGGGACAGTTCTTCCACCGTTTGCAGCAGCCATTGTTCGTGGCGGGTACGAGGCTGGGTGATGATCTCGGTTTTGGTGCTCATCTTTGCCATCCACTTGGACAGCAGCAGCGAAATAAGCGAACCGGCAAAACCGAACACGGCGCAGAAAATCAGCAAGCTGCCGTAGTTCTGGCCAGTAAAGCGGTCAACCCCGAGCAATTTCAGGGTGATGCTGGCGATTATCAACACCGCAATGTTGGTGGCCAGGAACAGCATAATGCGCATCATGGTGTATTGAGACTCCTCATGGGAAAGGCTTATCAGGCCGCTAAAAAACCATATTTGGCTGCTTAGCCTGGTTTTTAAGCGGCTTGCTGTTAGTTATGTCGGCTATATAAGGGCGCAGCCCCTGGCACTTCAACCTGGCGACTATTTCAAACTATGTCGCTTGCGCTCTTGAGGGTGCTTTCGAACAGCAGGCGGGTGAGGCGGGCGACGCGTTCGCCGTGGCGTTGCTCTAAGGCTTCGCGTAACTGAAACGCCAAAGTGGCATGCACGCGGCGCACGCTTGGCGGTAAGGCATCGCCTTCGCGCAGCGCATGAGGGACGCCGCGGGTTAGGCGCAGAAAGCCTTTCTCAGAGAGTACGGCCTGGTCGAGCGCGTCATAGCCGATGGTTGAGTCAAAACGGATATAGCCTTCTTCGGCTAACCACAACAGCGCACCTAGGCAGCTTTGATGACGGGGCGTGGGTAGGCCGAATTCGTCGGGCTCTTCGCGGCCGATCAGGTCTTCGACATACAGCGCAGCTTTGCTGGGGAACGCCTGGTACAGGGTCAGCATGCCGGCAGCGGCATCCTTGTAGAAGTCGTCGATCTGCAGGTCCATCAGAATTTGCCAATCAGTGCAGCCGGGAGATAAGGCAGCACGCGGCCCAGCAGTGCCCAGGGCCAGCCCGGGACGTAGGCGCTGACATGGCGCTTGTCGATATGCTTGGCGATTAGCGCCGCGCCGCGTTCCACGTCGATCAGGAATGGCCGGCTGGCCATGTCGTTATTTAACGGGGTGTCGATAAAGCCGGGAAGTAGCAAGGTGGTGTCGATGTTTTTGCCCAGCAGCTCGCTGCGGGTAGCTTCCATGTAACTGATCAGGCCAGCCTTGCTTGCTGAGTAGGCCGCGGTGTGGGGCAGCCCGCGTTTACCGGCCACTGAAGCAACCGCCACCAGATGGCCATGACCTTGCTGACGAAACAGTGCACAGGCGGCGTCCAGGCAGGCAATGGCCCCGATCAGATTGGTTTCCACAGTGCGCCTGGCGCGGTCGAAGTGGCCGCCACCGGCCTTGCCGGTTAAGGCAATGCCGGCGTTGGCGATCAACCCGTCCAGCCCGCCGAGGGCGTTGGCTGCGAGACCAACGGCATCTTGGCAGGCAGCGTAGTCAGTCACATCCAGTGGTAATACCACTACCGTACGGTTGAAGCGTGCCTGCAGTTCAGCTGCTAGCAGGTGCAGGCTGTCTTCACGACGCGCCGCCAGAGCCAGGTCGTAACCTTTGCCCGCCAACTCGCGGGCCAAGGCTGCGCCGATACCGGAACTGGCGCCGGTCAGGAGGTAGCGTTTGCCCTGGGTCATGGTGTTCTCCCGTTACTGTTGGTAGGTCTTGAGGAAGTTGCCGATACGACCGATAGCCATGTCCAGTTCATCCACCCGCGGCAGCGTGACCACGCGGAAGTGATCTGGCCACGGCCAGTTGAAGGCCGTACCTTGGACGACTAAGAGTTTTTCCGAAAGCAGCAGGTCGAGGACGAATTTCTCATCGTTATGGATCGGGCAGATTTTCGGGTCGATCTTCGGGAAGGCATACAACGCGCCCATGGGTTTGACGCAGCTGACGCCGGGAATGGCGTTAAGCAGTTCCCAGGTACGGTTGCGCTGCTCCAGCAGGCGGCCTTGCGGCAGCACCAGGTCATTGATGCTCTGGTAGCCGCCGAGTGCGGTCTGGATCGCATGCTGGCTCGGTACGTTGGCACACAGGCGCATGTTGGCGAGGATGTCGATGCCTTCGATATAGCTCTGCGCACGGTGCTTGGGTCCAGAAATCGCTACCCAGCCGGAACGGAAACCGGCCACGCGGTAGGACTTCGACAGGCCGTTGAAGGTCAGGCAGAGCACGTCTGGAGCCAGCGAGGCGGTGCAAATATGCACGGCTTCGTCGTAGAGGATCTTGTCGTAGATTTCGTCGGAGAACAGCACCAGGTTGTGCTGGCGCGCCAGTTCGACGATGTCCATCAGCACTTCTTTGGAGTACACAGCGCCGGTGGGGTTGTTTGGGTTGATCAGCACCAGGGCCTTGGTGTTGGGTGTGATCTTGGCTTTCATGTCAGCGATATCGGGGAACCAGCCGGCCTGCTCATCGCACAGATAATGCACCGGCTTGCCGCCGGACAGGGCTACCGCAGCCGTCCACAGCGGATAGTCCGGCGCCGGAATGAGCACTTCGTCGCCGTTGTTGAGCAGTGCCTGCATGGCCATTACGATCAGTTCGGACACGCCGTTGCCGAGGTAGATGTCCTCGATACCAATGCCTTCTACCTGCTTCTGCTGGTAGTACTGCATAACTGCCTTGCGGGCGCTAAACAGGCCTTTGGAGTCGCTGTAGCCCTGAGAGGTGGGCAGATTGCGGATCACGTCCTGCAGGATTTCCTCCGGCGCCTCGAAACCGAACGGTGCCGGGTTGCCGATATTCAGCTTGAGGATGCGGTGACCTTCCTCTTCCAGGCGCTTGGCGTGCTTGAGCACCGGGCCGCGAATGTCGTAGCAGACGTTGGCGAGCTTGTTCGATTTGCTGAACTGCATGTAAGTGATCCCGAATGGTGAAGCGCCGCTGAATTACCCTGCAAAAAGCTGCGCTATAACGCGCCTTGGCAGGTTGTAACGCCGGTGACAGACTGGGGGCGAATGATACGTGGCAGCCCGACCTTGGCAAAGGTACTGGTCGGGCTTTTTTATGGTCTGCCAACCATGATGGCCAACCGCGCGACTGTCGCTAGGCGATGTTTAACAGTGCGCTTGGCGATTTGTTCTTATTAAGGAGACCTGCCTGTGGATAAGCTGGAGA
>JAGGNC010000037.1 GCA_017886405.1 Pseudomonas sp.
GCTTTGAACAGGGTGGCAACGCCGCCGGTGAGGTTCTTCACGATATTGGTTTTACGGCCGATCATCGCAGGCACGTCAATGGTGATGCCCTTGGCTTCGATACCATGAATGGCAAAATGATCCTTCGCCTCATAGTACTTCCATGAGCTATCTAACAGCGCCTTGGACGGAATGCAACCGACGTTCAGGCAAGTACCACCGAGGGCGATTTTGCCCTCTTTGTCCTGGTACTTCTCGATGCAAGCAGTCTTCAGGCCGAGTTGAGCTGCCTTGATGGCGGCTACATAGCCGCCTGGGCCGGCACCGATGACTACCACATCGAATTTCTGGGTCATAACGTATTCCTTCTCGGATAAACCGGACGGCCCTGCGTGCAGGGCCGCCGTGGGAGAAACTGGCTTTTAGATGTCCAGCAACAGACGCGCCGGGTCTTCCAGCAGGTTCTTGATGGTCACCAGGAAGGTCACGGCTTCCTTACCATCAATTAGGCGGTGATCGTAGGACAACGCCAAGTACATCATCGGCCGGATCACCACTTGACCGTTGATCGCCATTGGACGCTGCAAGATGTTGTGCATACCCAGGATGGCGGCCTGCGGCGGATTGACGATCGGGGTCGACATCATCGAACCGAACGTACCACCGTTGGTGATGGTGAAGGTGCCACCGGTCATGTCATCGATCGACAACTTGCCGTCTTTGGCCTTCTTGCCAAAGGTCGCAATACCATTTTCGATTTCCGCCAAGCTCATTAGTTCGGCATTGCGCAACACTGGGACCACCAGGCCACGGTCACTGGACACGGCAACGCCAATATCTGAGTAGCCGTGGTAGACAATATCGGAACCATCGATTGAAGCGTTGACCGCAGGGAAGCGCTTGAGGGCCTCCGTAGTGGCCTTGACGAAGAAGGACATAAAGCCCAGGCGCACACCATTGTGAGACTTTTCGAACAGATCCTTGTACTTCGAGCGCAGCGCCATAACTTCGGTCATGTCGACTTCGTTGAAGGTGGTCAGCATCGCCATGTTCGACTGAGCTTCAACCAGACGCTCAGCTACTTTGGCGCGCAGGCGGGTCATCGGCACGCGTTTCTCGACGCGGTCACCAGCAGCCATAGCTGGGGCAGCGGCAGCTGGCTTGGCCGCAGGTGCAGCAGCGGGGGCGTTTTTCTTAGCATCAACAGCCGCAACCACGTCTTCCTTGGTTACGCGACCACCCTTGCCAGTGCCCGTAATGCTGTTCGGGTCGATGCTGTTCTCTTCAGCAATCTTGCGTGCTGCAGGCGAAAGAATGGCATCCTCGCCGGCTGAAGCATCGTCATCAGCAGCAGCTGCAGCGGCGTCCTTAGCCACCGTGGCAACCGGTGCTTGTGCAGCGCCACTGCCCTCACCGAGGGTGCCCAGCACTTCGTTGCTGAGCACGGTATCGCCCTCATTCTTGATGATCTTAGCGAGCACGCCGTCGGCCTCGGCCAGCACTTCGATCACTACTTTGTCGGTCTCGATGTCGACGATCAATTCGTCGCGTTTGACCGCATCGCCCGGTTTCTTATGCCAAGTGGCGACAGTGCCATCGGCAACCGATTCCGGGAAAGTAGGGGCCTTGATCTCGATAGCCATTGTGTGTGGTTCCTTAAATTCGATTTCTTCTACAAGACGGCCCCTGTGGGCCGGCTATTACGCGAAGGCGTTAAACAGTGAAGGCGTCCTGCAGGAGTTTTTCCTGCTGTTCGGCATGCAGCGAAGCGTAACCGCACGCTGGCGCGGCAGAGCCTTCTCGACCGGCGTACTCGAGGAACAGCGTTTTCTTAAGCGCTATCGCCACGCGACGCATGTGATGTTGGCTGCAATACCAGGCACCTTGGTTCATCGGCTCTTCCTGACACCAGACGATGTGTTTGAGGTTCTTGTAGGGAGCCAAGGCCTCGTTCAAATCATCTTCCGGGAACGGATAGAGCTGCTCGATGCGCACAATGGCGATGTCTTCGCGACCTTCATTACGGCGCTTTTCCAACAGGTCATAGTAGACCTTGCCGCTGCACAGAATCAGGCGCGTAACCTTTTTCGGGTCGATGGCATCGATTTCCGAGATCACGGTCTGGAACGAACCTTCGGCCAGATCTTCCAGCGTCGATATCGCCAATTTATGGCGCAGCAGCGACTTTGGCGTCAATACGACCAATGGCTTGCGCAGTGGCCGAATCATCTGCCGGCGCAGCAAGTGATAGATCTGTGCTGGGGTAGTCGGTACGCAGACCTGCATGTTGTGCTCGGCGCTCAGTTGCAGGAAACGCTCCAAACGCGCCGAGCTGTGCTCAGGCCCCTGCCCTTCATAGCCGTGCGGCAACAGCATGGTCAGACCGCACAGACGGCCCCACTTGTGCTCGCCACTGGAAATGAACTGGTCAAAAACCACCTGCGCACCGTTGGCGAAGTCGCCGAACTGAGCTTCCCAAATCACCAACGTCTGCGGCTGGGTAGTGGCATAGCCGTACTCAAAAGCCAGTACTGCTTCTTCCGACAAAAAGGAGTCATACAGATCGAAACGCGGCTGTCCTTGATAGAGGTTCTGCAACGGCAAATGAGTCGCTGCGTCCTTCTGGTTGTGCAACACCGCATGTCGGTGCGAGAAAGTACCGCGGCCGATGTCCTGACCGGTCATGCGGATCGAATGGCCCTCAAACAACAGGGTGGCGTACGCCATGGTTTCGGCGTAGCCCCAGTTGATTGGTAGCGCGCCAGCCCCCATTTTCTGCCGGTCTTCAAGAATCTTCGCAACCTGGCGCTGGACGACGAAACCTTCCGGAACTTCCAGCAGCTTGTTCGACAGCTCCTGCAAGGTCTTCAACGCAAAACTCGTGTCATGTCGCGCGGTCCAGGCATGGCCCAGATACGGGCGCCAGTCGACAAACAGTTCCTTGTTCGGCTCTTTGACCAGACTTTTGACCACGTGTTGACCGTTATCCAACGCAGTGCGGTATTCATCAACCTTGGCCTGTACCTCATCTGTCGATTGACGCTCCGCAGCAGTCAGAGCATCGGCATACAGCTCGCGAGTGGTACGTTGCTTGGTGATTTGCTGATACATCAACGGCTGCGTGCCGCTCGGTTCGTCGGCCTCGTTGTGGCCGCGACGGCGGTAGCAAACCAGATCAATCACCACATCACGCTTGTATTGCATGCGGTAATCGACTGCCAGCTGAGTGACAAACAGCACAGCTTCCGGATCATCACCGTTGACGTGCAGGATCGGCGCTTGGATCATCTTCGCCACATCGGTGCAGTACTCGGTGGAACGCGCATCCAGCGGGTTGCTGATGGTGAATCCGACCTGGTTGTTGATCACGATGTGGATAGTGCCGCCCGTTTTGAAGCCACGGGTCTGCGACATCTGGAAAGTTTCCATGACCACACCCTGACCGGCGAACGCTGCGTCACCATGCAGGGATACCGGCAATACTTTCTCACCGGTAACATCACTGCGACGATCCTGACGGGCGCGAACGGAGCCTTCAACCACAGGAGAAACAATCTCCAAGTGGGATGGGTTAAACGCCATGGCCAGGTGCACTTCGCCGCCAGCGGTCATCACGTTGGAGGAGAACCCTTGGTGGTATTTCACATCACCGGAAGACAGACCTACAGTCTTCTTGCCTTCGAACTCGTCGAAAAGATCGCGCGGGTTTTTGCCGAAGGTATTGACCAGCACGTTCAGACGACCACGGTGTGCCATGCCGATAACGACTTCCTTGGTGCCGTAGGAGCCAGAGCGCTGAATCACTTCATCGAGCAGCGGAATCAAGCTCTCGCCACCTTCCAGACCGAAACGCTTAGTGCCCGGGTATTTAGTACCCAGGTACTTTTCCAGTCCTTCAGCCGCAGTCAGACGCTCAAGCAAATGACTCTGCACATCGACCGAGAATTGCGGGCGGCCTCGCACACTTTCCAACCGTTGTTGGAACCAGCTGCGCTGCTCGGAATCGACAATATGGGTGAACTCGGCACCGATGGTGCGGCAATATGTCTGCTGCAACGCATCGTGAATTTCGCGCAGAGTAGCCTCTTCCTTACCAATGTAGAGACCACCGGTACGGAAGATAGTGTCTAAATCAGCATCGGTAAGCCCGTAGTGGTTGATCGCCAGATCAGCAGGTACAGGGCGCTGCCATAGGCCAAGCGGATCGAGCTGAGCGGCCTGATGGCCGCGCATGCGATAAGCCTGAATCATACGCAGCACTTCGACTTGCTTCTTCTCGTGCCCGCTGCTCACGCTACCAGCAGACACCGGTTGAGCGCGCCGCTGGTTTTTAGCAAGCAGGACAAAGTGATCGCGAATCGTTGAATGCGATACGTCGGTGGCGGCACTGCCGTCAGTCGGCAGCTTCTGAAAGTAAGTGCGCCACTCTTCTGGCACAGCGTTGGGATCGTGCAGGTAAAGCTCATAGAGCTCTTCCACATAGGGAGCGTTACCACCAGATAGGTGGGCACTGTCCCACATGCGCTGCATCACGCTTTCTTGCATGCTTGGTCACCCTCGGTAAGGGGACACCACCGGCGAAGAAACCGCACGGCTACTCAGTCCTAAAGCAGCGACTGGTCAGCCACTACGGATCCCGCAGATAGTCCGGGCACCAGCCCGGATGCCCCTGCTGGTCGTCATGTTTATCAAATTAAGAACCACCGCTTTGTGAGCAGCAGCTCTGACTAAAACCATGGCACTGGAGTTGAAACCCGTGCCGCGGGTGTTACAGGTCTAGCAAAAGCTGTGAATCAGGTACCACTCTGCAGCAGCATGTTACGTACGTGGCCGATTGCCTTGGTAGGGTTCAGACCCTTGGGGCAAACGTTCACGCAGTTCATGATGCCGCGGCAGCGGAACACACTAAACGGATCATCTAGAGCCGCCAGACGCTCTTCGGTCTTGGTGTCACGACTGTCGGCAAGGAAACGATAAGCTTGCAGCAACGCAGCCGGGCCGAGGAACTTGTCTGGATTCCACCAGAACGACGGGCAGCTGGTGGAGCAACACGCGCACAGGATGCACTCGTAAAGACCGTCCAGTTTCTCGCGCTCTTCCGGGGACTGCAGACGTTCGATAGCCGGGGCCGGCGTATCGTTCTGCAAATACGGCTGCACCTTCTCGTATTGCTTGTAGAAGATGCTCATATCAACAACCAAGTCACGAATGACCGGCAGACCAGGCAGCGGGCGAACCACCAGCTTACCGCCTTTCAGGCCGGCAGCCGAAAGCGGCGTAATACAGGCCAGGCCATTCTTGCCGTTGATGTTCATACCATCAGAGCCGCATACGCCCTCACGGCAGGAACGACGGTAGGAGAAGCTTTGATCTTGTTCTTTGATCAACGCCAGCACGTCAAGAACCATGACATCTTTACCGCCGATGTCGACCTGGAACTCCTGCATAAACGGAGCTGGGTCCTGCTCCGGGTTATAACGATAAATGCTTACTTGCAACAGATTGGCTTGCGACATGTCGGCGACCTTTAGTAAGTCCGAATCTTAGGTTCAAACACCGGTACTGTCTTCGGCGCGAAATTGACGGCACGTTTGCTGACGCGCTTATCACCTGGGAAATACAGGGAATGGCACAACCAGTTTTCGTCATCGCGCTCTTCGAAGTCTTCGCGGGCATGGGCACCACGGGACTCCTTACGAGCCTCCGCAGCCACCGCAGTTGCCTCGGCAACTTCGAGAAGGTTTTGCAGTTCCAGCGCCTCGATTCGCGCAGTATTAAACGCCTGACTCTTGTCCTCGATTGAAACGTTCTCGATGCGCTCACGCAGGTCGGTCAGTTGTTGGATGCCCTTCTGCATGTACTCGCCGGTACGGAATACACCGAAGTAGTTTTGCATGCAGTTCTGCAATTCTTTACGCAGCGACGCTACACCTTCGCCTTTTGTGCGCTCGTTAACGCCAGCAAGACGCTTGAGAGACTGATCGATATCGGTTTGCGATGCGCCACGTACTTCCACGCCTTCTTTCAGCGCTTTCTCCAAGTGAATACCAGCCGCACGGCCGAACACCACCAGATCGAGCAGCGAGTTGCCGCCCAGACGGTTAGCACCGTGCACCGATACGCAAGCGACTTCACCGACCGCGAACAGACCATCAATGATCTTGTCGTTGCCATTGGCATCCTGAGTCATGGCCTGACCATGAATGTTGGTCGGTACACCGCCCATCATGTAGTGACAGGTGGGTACTACAGGGATTGGGGCGAAAACTGGGTCAACATGGGCGAAGGTCTTAGACAACTCACAGATACCTGGCAGGCGGCTGTGCAGCACTTCCTCACCCAGGTGATCGAGCTTAAGCATCACATGATCACCATCCGGACCACAGCCGTTACCGGCGAGGATTTCCTTGACCATGGACCGAGCCACTACGTCACGACCGGCCAGATCTTTGGAGTTCGGCGCATAGCGTTCCATGAAACGCTCGCCGTGCTTGTTGATCAGATAACCGCCTTCACCGCGGCAACCTTCGGTCACCAAAGTACCGGCACCAGCAATCCCTGTTGGGTGGAACTGCCACATTTCAATGTCTTGCACCGGCACGCCAGCACGCAAAGCCATACCGATACCGTCACCGGTATTGATCAGGGCATTGGTGGTGGACGCGTAGATGCGACCAGCGCCGCCAGTGGCCAGAACTGTAGCCTTGGAACGGATATAAACGGTTTCACCGGTTTCGATGCAAATGGCGATAGTGCCTACAACAGCACCATCCTGGTTCTTAACCAGATCAACTGCATACCATTCATTAAGGAACGAGGTACCGGCTTTCAGGTTGGCCTGATAGAGCGTGTGCAGCAGCGCATGACCAGTCCGGTCAGCGGCAGCACAGGTACGGGCCGCCTGGGTCGGATCATCCGGGCCTTTGGACTGGCCGCCGAAAGGACGCTGATAAATGCGGCCCTGCTCGGTGCGCGAGAAGGGCAAGCCCATATGCTCCAGTTCGAATATGGCTTCCGGACCAACGGAACACATATATTCGATGGCGTCTTGGTCACCGATGTAATCGGAGCCCTTAACGGTGTCGTACATGTGCCAGCGCCAATCGTCGTTTGGATCAGCCGAAGCGATGGCGCAGGTGATGCCACCCTGAGCCGAAACAGTGTGCGAGCGGGTCGGGAAAACTTTGGTTACGACAGCGATCTTGTGACCGCCCTTAGCCAATTGCAGCGCCGCGCGCATACCTGCGCCGCCGCCACCGATAATGATGGCGTCATACGAAAGAGTAGGAATGCTTGTCATGAATCAGTTACCCCAAAGAATCTGCACGCCCCAGACGAGAAACACGAATATGGCAACGCCACACGCGGCCTGGAAGATAAAACGTACTGCAGTCGCTGACTTACCTAGCGCCATTGGCGTGAGGTAGTCAGTGGAAATCGTCCATATACCTACCCAGGCGTGCGCGCAAAGCGCAACCAGAGTCAGCAGACTGAAAATACGCATCGCGTTGTTGGAGAACAGCGCTTGCCATTCCGCATAGCCCATACCAGGGCTGAGCACTACATAGCCCAGCAAGAAAAGCGTATAGGCCGCAAGAATAACTGCGGAAACCCGCTGAACCATCCAATCGGCAAGACCGGAACGGGCAAAACTAGTGACGTTAGTTACCATATCCAAACCCCCAGCAGCAGGATCACAATCACCGAAACGGCGAGAACAATTTGCGAGCCCAGCGTGCCGCCTTCCAGCGTCTCACCAATGCCCAAGTCCATGATCAAGTGGCGTACACCTGCCACCAGGTGGTACAGCAGAGCGGACAAAAGACCCCAGATCACGAATTTGACCAGCCCACTGGCCAGCCATTCCTGCACCTGGGCGAAGCCCTCTTCCGATGCCAACGACTTGTCGAGGCCATACAGTATGATGGCGATACCGACGAAGAGGATGACACCCGAAATGCGGTGAAGAATGGACGTGTAAGCGGTGATCGGGAGTTTGATAGTCCTAAGGTCTAGGTTTACAGGTCTTTGGCTATTCACGGCTTTTTATCACACTGAGAGCCCTAACTATCAGGGCAAAGTTGTCGGGAAGTGCACTGGTCAGGTACCCATCACCCAAGGAGTGACAACTACCAGAAAACGGCGCAAGGACCCTTGGTAGTTGGGGCCAGAGTATAAACAGTTAGGTTACTAATGACAACGCAAAGCCCCTTACCTAAAAGCGCATTGCGCACCATCAATAAATGATGTGAAGCACAGCTTTCCAAGGCGATAAAAAACCCGCAAACCCTGCTGCCGCATGGGTTTTCGCAAATTGACATTCGAATTTATCTCACTATAGTGATGCGGGCCCTGCGTGGGGGGCAGTCAGATGATTCCAAGCATAACTAGGAGGCCACAAATGGCTGACAAAAAAGCGCAGTTGATCATCGAGGGCGCTGCCCCCGTCGAGCTGCCCATTTTAACTGGCACCGTTGGGCCTGATGTAATTGACGTGCGGGGCTTAACCGCCACGGGGCGTTTCACCTTTGATCCTGGCTTTATGTCCACCGCCTCGTGCGAATCGAAGATTACCTATATCGACGGTGATCAGGGCATCCTGTTACACCGTGGCTACCCCATTGAACAGCTGGCAGAGCAATCCGACTATTTGGAAACCTGCTACCTGCTGCTGAACGGCGAATTGCCGAACGCAGAAGAGAAAGCCACATTCGTCAGCACCATCAAGAACCACACCATGGTTCACGAACAGCTGAAGACCTTTTATAACGGCTTCCGCCGCGATGCCCACCCGATGGCCATCATGTGCGGTGTCGTCGGCGCCCTTTCAGCTTTTTATCACGACTCGCTGGACATCAATAATCCGCATCACCGCGAAGTATCGGCCATGCGCCTGATCGCCAAGATGCCTACCATCGCTGCCATGACCTACAAGTACTCCATGGGTCAGCCGATGATGTATCCGCGTAACGATTTGAATTACGCAGAAAACTTCCTGCATATGATGTTCAATACCCCGTGCGAGATCAAACCGATCAGCCCGGTGCTGGCCAAGGCCATGGATAAGATCTTTATCCTGCACGCCGACCATGAGCAGAACGCCTCCACCTCTACTGTGCGCCTGGCCGGCTCTTCGGGTGCCAACCCATTTGCCTGTATCGCTGCTGGTATTGCCGCACTGTGGGGCCCGGCACATGGTGGCGCTAACGAAGCCGTCCTGGCCATGCTTGATGAGATTGGCAGTGTCGACAACATCGACACCTTCATCGCCAAGGCCAAAGACAAGAACGATCCGTTCAAACTGATGGGCTTCGGTCACCGCGTTTACAAAAACCGTGACCCGCGCGCTACCGTGATGAAGCAGACCTGCGACGAAGTATTGAAAGAACTGGGCATCTCCAACGATCCGCAACTGGCCTTGGCCATGCGTTTGGAAGAGATCGCCCTGACCGACCCGTACTTCAAAGAACGCAACCTGTACCCGAACGTTGACTTCTATTCGGGCATCATCCTCAAGGCCATTGGCATTCCAACCAGCATGTTCACCGTGATCTTCGCGCTGGCGCGGACCGTCGGCTGGATATCCCACTGGAAAGAAATGCTCTCCAGCCCGTACAAGATTGGCCGTCCACGCCAGCTGTACACCGGCTATGCGCAGCGCGACATAAAGAAATAAGTGTCAGCTATCGCCGCATAAAAAAGGCTGCCCTCGGGCAGCCTTTTTTATGGCCTGCCGCCACTGAGGATCACCCCTTCGGGACCGTCGCGCGGGGTGATACGCCAGAAGCCTTCGATCTTGTTACTCGCACAAAGCCCGGCTGCAGCGGTAGGTAATCGGCAAACCCATACAGCGTGCGGATGACCTAGCCATCACCATCGCGCTTTGTAGTCACTTGCAAAATCGAATCACGCGCTTGCAGCGACCAGAACTTATAAAAGCGACTATAAGCCTAGCTCAAATCGCCTTTATGCTTGAGTAACTTCTGCTCGCTGGAGGCATGAATCCAGGCGCACTCAGCACTGAGATCATTCTGCAGAGCCAGTAACTTGGTCATGTTTACGCGCATCCTAGTGACGCCGCGAAACGCCTGAAAGCTTGATTCGGGAATTGCCTGCAGGAATACCTGAATACCCGCCTCATCCTTGACCAGACACCATTACGCCGACGGGGCCGCGCTAGCCATTAGCCGCACGCTGAACGCCAGGAGCAACCGACCAAAACACCCATCATGCTTCCAGCAGCAAATAACCTTGCGTCAAACTATCAGACTGCAACCGCCGTGCTCTGCTCCAACCAGCCCAGTAACTGCATGGCCTCTGC
>JAGGNC010000114.1 GCA_017886405.1 Pseudomonas sp.
GATGTACGCGGTGAAGCGGTGGGCGCGACGCTTTCAATCATCGGTATTTTGCAGGCCAGCCTGGATAAAACCCTCGGCGGCGAACTGGCCCAAAACCTTGATGATCTATACGACTACATGACCCGGCGCTTAGCCGGTGTGGCGGTGGATAAAACCCCGCGTCGCTTGGAAGAGGTGCAGGCGCTGCTGGTGCAAATCCGCGATGCGTGGGTTGCAATTGGCCCGGAAGTTGAGCCGCCAGCCAGCTAAGTTTTTTAGGCTGTTTCTTCCATATAAAGCTCAAGCTGGCGCGTTGGCCGCCGATAACTGAAGTATCCCGGCAAACACTGGAGTACTTACAGAATGAACGCGATGGTAGCTATGCGGCAGTATCAATCTGTCAACAACCAGGCCCAGGCCGTTGACGCTTCACCTCACCGCTTGATTCAAATGCTGATGGAGGGTGGCCTAACCCGCATCGCCCAAGCCAGCGGCGCCATGGAGCGCGAACAAACTGCACTTAAGGGTGAATTGATCGGCAAAGCCATCGGCATTATCGGTGGTTTGCGTGAAAGCTTGGATCTGGCCCAAGGTGGCGAGTTAGCCAGCAACTTAGATAACCTTTACCAGTACATGGTTACCCGCTTGCTAAAGGCTAACGCGCAGAATGATGCCAGCGCCCTAGAAGAAGTTGCAAAGCTACTGCGTGATGTGAAGGCTGGTTGGGATGCCATCGGTCAGTGATTGAGTTTGATGCTTAAAGGAACGTACTCATGACTTCGACAGTCCAGCGTCTTGAAAAAACCGGTTGCGCCTTGCGCAGGGCCTTGGCGAGCCAGGACTGGACCGCCATCGGCGAGCTGGATGTGCAGTGCCGCCAAGCTGTGGATGAGGCGATGGTTGAGTCCTCCAATGATGAAGATACTCTGCGTGTCCGCATGCAGGACTTGCTGGATCTTTATCGTGAGCTGGTCAACGTTTGTCAGGCTGAGCAGCAGCGTTTGGCCAAGGAGTTGGTCCAGATGAACCAATCTCAGCAAGGCGCCAAGGTTTATCAGCTGTTTGGTTGAGCATTGCTTCTCGGTCGATGTCACTCGATGTCGACCTTCTGCTATTTCCCCTTCTATTCTAAACAGCTGCTTAGTCTGCCTATCGGACGAAATAAAAAAGCACGCCATAAAATTGACTGCGAACAAAAAATTGACTTAACTAGCGGTCAATTGCCGATGCTGGGTCGAGTTGCATTTGGGCTGCGGGCACGTTTTTCACTCCAGGATCAGAAAAAAATTATGTGGCGTGAAACCAAAATCCTTCTGATTGACGATAACAGCGAGCGCCGCCGTGATTTGACGGTGATTCTAAATTTCCTTGGTGAAGATCACCTGGCCTCTGATAGCCAGAACTGGCAGCAGTGTGTGGCCGAGCTTGCGTCCAGCCGCGAGGTGCTCAGCGTGTTGCTCGGCGACGTAAAAGCCAAAGGCGGCGTGCTGGGCATGCTTAAGCAGTTGGCTGCATGGGATGAGTTCCTGCCCACGTTGCTGATCAACGATCAAATAGCCGCCGACTGGCCTGAAGAGCAGCGCCGCTGCGTTTTGGCCAGTTTGGAAATGCCGTTGAGCTACAACAAGTTGCTCGACTCCCTGCACCGCGCCCAGGTCTACCGTGAGATGTACGACCAGGCACGTGAGCGTGGCCTTCAGCGCGAGACTCATCTGTTCCGTAGCTTGGTTGGCACCAGTCGAGCCATCCAGCAGGTGCGGAAGATGATGCAGCAGGTGGCTGATACCGAGGCCAGCGTGCTGATCCTGGGTGAGTCGGGCACAGGCAAGGAGGTGGTCGCGCGCAACCTGCATTACCACTCCAAACGTCGTGCGGGCCCTTTTGTGCCGGTTAACTGCGGTGCGATTCCTGCGGAATTGCTGGAAAGCGAGTTGTTCGGTCACGAAAAGGGTGCGTTTACCGGTGCTATTACTACCCGTGCGGGACGTTTTGAATTGGCCAACGGGGGCACGCTGTTTCTCGATGAGATCGGTGACATGCCGCTGCCTATGCAGGTGAAACTGCTGCGCGTGCTGCAGGAACGTACCTTTGAGCGCGTGGGCAGTAACAAGACCCAGAATGCCGATGTGCGGATTATCGCCGCCACTCATAAGAATCTGGAGCAGATGATTGAGGCCGGCAGCTTCCGCGAGGACCTTTACTACCGCTTGAATGTGTTCCCGATCGAAATGGCCCCGTTGCGTGAGCGCATCGAAGATATTCCGCTGCTGATGAATGAATTGATCTCACGCATGGAGTTCGAGAAGCGCGGCTCTATCCGCTTCAACTCAGCGGCCATAATGTCGCTGTGCCAGCACGACTGGGCAGGGAACGTACGCGAACTGGCCAACTTGGTTGAGCGTATGGCGATCATGCACCCCTATGGCGTTATTGGTGTGGGCGAGCTGCCGATGAAGTTTCGCCACGTTGACGATGAAGAAGAAAGCCTGGTTGCTAGCTTGCGTGATGAGTTGGATGAGCGTGCCACTATCCTGGCCGGTTTGCCGGGCGTGGACTCCACCGCCATGCTGCCGCCTGAGGGCTTAGACCTGAAGGATTACCTGGGCAACCTTGAGCAGGGCCTGATTCAACAGGCCCTGGATGATGCCAGCGGTGTGGTGGCGCGTGCCGCCGAACGCTTGCGTATTCGTCGTACCACCCTGGTTGAGAAAATGCGTAAGTACGGCATGAGCCGGCGTGATGATGAAGGCATGGACGACTGAGTCTTTTCAAAAAGGGGGATCGTCAGTGACTTGGCGTTTGCCCAGCCAATAAAGCCGAAGGTTTGACGTAACCTTCGGCTTTGTTTTTTACACTATTGATTTTAAAGGATATTTTTTTAGGCACGGGTATTGCTAACTCTCTTGTAACTGACTGTCTTATGACGGCTCGCTGCGCGAGAGAGAACCATGAACACCAACCTGCAACGCCCTAAAGATTCCGACCTACCGCCAGCATCTGCCGAGCAGACCAGCCGTGCCGGGATTGAACAAGCCTTTAGCGTGTTCAATCAAATGTCGACCCAGCTCAGCAGCTCCTACAGCATGCTGGAAGCGCGGGTAACCGAGCTCAAAGGCCAACTGGCCCTGGTCAGCGCCCAGCGTATGCAGGAGCTGGCCGAGAAAGAGCGCCTGGCTAACCGGCTACAGAGTCTCTTAGATCTCTTGCCTGGCGGGGTAATCGTCATCGACGGGCAGGGTGTGGTACGCGAGGCCAACCCGGTGGCGCGTAGCCTGCTCGGCCAGCCTTTGGTCGGCATGCTCTGGCGTCAGGTGATCGCCCGAAACTTCGCGCCACGTGAAGATGACGGTCACGAAATTTCCCTGAAGGACGGTCGACGCTTGTCGATTGCCACCCGCTCATTACATGCCGAACCTGGCCAGCTGGTGCTGCTGACGGATCTGACAGAAACCCGGCGCTTGCAGGATCAACTGTCCCGTCATGAGCGGTTGTCGGCCTTGGGGCGCATGGTGGCGTCTCTCGCCCACCAGATTCGCACGCCGCTCTCTGCTGCACTGCTCTATGCCAGTCATCTGACTGAGCAGGTGCTGCCGGCTGAGCAGCAGCAGCGTTTTGCCGGGCGGCTGAAAGAGCGTCTGCACGAGCTTGAGCACCAGGTGCGCGACATGCTGATTTTCGCCCGTGGTGAGCTGCCGCTGCCGGATCGTTTGGCACCCAAGGCGCTGTTCGATGCGCTGCGCAGCGCCGCCGAACCCCATGTCCTGGATATGCAGGTGCGCTGGCAGTGCGACAGCCGTAATGGCGAGCTGCTGTGCAATCGCGACACCCTGGTGGGTACGCTGCTTAATCTGATCGAGAACGCGATTCAGGCCGGTGGCCGTGAGGCGCGTTTGAAAGTTCATCTGTATCAGCGCGGCGAGACTGTCCGGCTGTGTATCAGTGATGACGGTCCCGGTATCGACCGCGTGACGCTGGCGCGATTAGGCGAACCCTTCTTTACCACCAAAACCACCGGCACCGGGCTTGGCCTGGCCGTGGTTAAGGCAGTGGCGCGGGCCCATCAGGGCGATGTGCAGCTGCGTTCGCGGCCGGGGCGTGGCACCTGCGCCATTCTGACGTTGCCGCTACTCGGTGCTGCGCACCCCTTGATTCAGGAGTAATCATCCATGGCGAGCAAAATTCTATTGGTTGAAGATGACCGCGCGTTGCGCGAGGCACTGGCCGATACCCTAGCGCTGGGTGGGCATGAATACCGCGCGGTGGATTGCGCCGAAGCGGCGCTGTTGGCCATTGGCGAAGAGTCTTTTGGTCTGGTGGTCAGTGACGTGAACATGCCGGGCATGGATGGCCACCAACTGCTGGCGCAGATTCGCAAGCGCCAACCGCTGTTGCCGGTGCTGTTGATGACTGCTTTTGCCGCGGTTGAGCGGGCGGTGGATGCCATACGCCAAGGCGCGGCGGATTACCTGGTCAAACCATTCGAGCCAAAGGCTTTACTGGCCTTAGTGGACCGACATGCCTTGGGGCGCGTGTCGGCAACCGAGCAGGATGGCCCGGTCGCCGAAGAGCCGGCCAGCGTGCAACTGCTGGCATTGGCCACGCGCGTTGCGCAGAGCGATTCCACGGTGCTGATTACGGGCGAGTCGGGCACCGGTAAAGAGGTGCTGGCGCGCTTTATCCATCAGCAATCGCCACGTGGCAACAAGCCCTTTATTGCGATCAATTGCGCGGCGATTCCGGACAACATGCTGGAAGCCACGCTGTTCGGCCATGAGAAGGGTGCGTTCACCGGCGCGATTGCCAGTGCCCCGGGCAAGTTCGAGCTGGCCGAGGGCGGCACTATTTTGCTCGACGAAATTTCAGAAATGCCCCTGGGCTTGCAGGCCAAGTTGTTGCGTGTGTTGCAGGAGCGCGAGGTGGAGCGGGTTGGCGCACGCAAGCCGATTACCCTGGATATCCGGGTACTGGCCACCAGTAACCGTGACTTGGCTGCAGAAGTGGCGGCGGGGCGCTTCCGTGAAGACCTTTACTATCGCTTGTCGGTGTTCCCATTGGCCTGGCAACCACTGCGAGAGCGTCCGGCGGATATCGTGCCGCTGGCCGAACGTCTGCTGGCCAAGTATGTGAAGAAGATGAATCACGCGCCGATTCGTCTTTCCCCGCAGGCGCAGATGAGCCTGATGCGCCATAGCTGGCCGGGTAATGTGCGTGAGCTGGACAACGCCATTCAGCGCGCACTGATTCTGCAGCAGGGTGGTTTAATTCAGCCGCAAGACCTCTGCCTGCAGGCGCCCATCGGTTCGGCAATGGCACCCTCTCCTCAGCCGCTGATGGCGGTGGTGATCAATAGCCCACCACCTCCTGCGCTGCTGGAGGTCGCAACGGCAGAAGCCGGTGCGTTGGGCGATGATATGCGCCGCCATGAGTTTCAGATGATCATCGATACCCTGCGTGCCGAGCGTGGCCGCCGCAAGGAAGCGGCCGAACGCCTGGGTATCAGCCCGCGGACGTTGCGCTACAAGTTGGCGCAGATGCGTGATGCGGGTATGGATGTGGAAGGCTATCTATTTGCCAGTTGAAGCGTTGTTAGCGAGGTTTGAGTCCCATCACACCGCGCGTCGAGGTTGCCGCGCAGCGCAAAACGCCAACAGGACTCAGGTCTTGATCAAGGTTTTTTGGCTGAGGATATACCCGCTCACCAGCACCGCGCTGGTGAGCATAAAGACCCTGGCCCAGAACAGTGGCACCAGGTAACACGACACGCCGATGCTCAGCCACATCAGGCTGATGGCGTAGACCTTGCCCTTAAGCGGAATGCCTTGGCCTTCGAGGTAGTCGACAATCCACGGGCCAAGCTGGCGGTGGTTGACCAGCCACAGGTAGAAGCGCTTCGAACTGCGCATAAAACAGGCAGCCGCCAGCAGCAGAAAAGGCGTGGTGGGCAATACGGGGATAAAGATGCCGATGACGCCCAGCGCCACGCTCAGCCAGCCGATGGCCAGCAGCGCGAAGCGGATAGCCGGGTTGCGCTGCAGCTGAATGTCACGCGCCATGGCGCGTGCTTAGTGCTGGCGAGGTTTTAGCAGTGCCGGCTTTTCTTCCGGTGCATTGCACAGCAGGAATAAGGCGGTCAGCAGTTCTGGGATCTGCTCGACCATGCTGTCGACCAGGTCGCGATCAGTGGCGATTTCGACAAACTCGGGCTGTTCATCGAACAAGCCGGACCCCACCATGATCGGCAGCAGCAGTTCGCTGACTTCATCTTCGGCGTCGTCGAACCAAACGGCTTCGCGCAGGAACACCCCTTCCATAAAGCCGATGCACCAGCCGCGCAGGTCGGAGTCGTCCGGCTCATCGCCCAAATCAAGTTCGCACGGTACTTCCGGTTCATCGTCGCTGGCCAGTTGGCGAGCGATGTGGCTTTGCAGCTGGATCAAGGTGGCTTCGATCTCTTCTTGCTCAGCCTCACTGCGGTAATGCGGCGCCTCAGAGAACAGGGCGTCGATCCATTCGCGCTCCGGCACTTTTTCAGGGCAGATCGACAGGGCGGTCAGGTAGCCGTGGGCGGCGATGTAGTCCAGTGCCTCATCATGCAGCTCATCGGCATCGAGGAAGGCTTGCAGGCGGGTGAGTTGCTCGGCGAAGGACATCGGGGGCTACCTTGAAGAAGTAAACGAGGCTGGATTCTAGTCTAGAGCGACACGAGCGGCCATAGCCGCAGGCCGGTGGTGGTGAAAAACCGATCAAACTGCGCCAGGGTGCGCGTGACTATCCGGCACTTGCGTATAATGCCCCGCTTGTTTCGGAGACCCTTCATGCTTGAACACGCGCAACGCATCCTCAAAGACGTATTTGGCTACGACAGCTTCCGGGGTCGCCAGGGTGCGATTATCGAGCGCGTGGCCAGTGGCGGCGATGCTTTGGTGCTGATGCCCACAGGAGGCGGTAAGTCGCTGTGCTTTCAGGTGCCGGCGCTGCTGCGTGAAGGCTTGGCCGTGGTGGTGTCGCCGTTGATTGCGCTGATGGACGATCAGGTCGCGACCCTTGACGAGCTGGGTGTGGCTGCCGCCGCGCTGAATTCGACCCTGAGTAGCGACGAGCAACGTGAAATTGCCGAGCGGATCAAGCGCGGCGAGATCAAGATGCTCTATCTCGCCCCCGAGCGGTTGGTGCAGCCGCGCATGCTGAACTTTCTGCAGACCCTTGAGATTGCCCTGTTCGCCATCGACGAGGCGCATTGCGTGTCGCAGTGGGGGCATGACTTCCGCCCGGAATACCTGCAACTAGGCCAGCTTGCTGGGCTGTTCCCGAATGTACCGCGCATCGCGCTAACTGCCACGGCGGATATGCGCACCCGTGAGGAAATCGTCCAGCGTTTGCATCTGCAGAATGCCGAGCGGTTTTTGTCGAGTTTCGATCGGCCAAATATCTTCTATCGCATCGTGCCCAAGGAGCAGCCGCGCAAGCAGTTGCTGAATTTCCTCGCGGCGCGCAAGGGCGATGCCGGCATCGTCTACTGCCTGTCGCGAAAGAAAGTCGATGAGGTGGCGGCCTTTCTCTCTGAGCAGGGCTTTCCGGCGTTGCCCTATCACGCCGGCTTACCCAACGAGCGGCGGGCCTATCACCAGAAGCGCTTTCTTAACGAGGAAGGGCTGATCATGGTGGCGACCATCGCCTTCGGCATGGGTATCGACAAACCCAACGTGCGCTTTGTTGCGCACCTCGATCTGCCTAAATCCCTTGAGGCCTACTATCAGGAAACTGGCCGTGCCGGTCGCGATGGCCTGCCGGCGGATGCCTGGATGGCGTACGGCCTGCAGGATGTGATTTTCCTCAAGCAGATGCTCAACAACTCCGAGGGTGACGAGCGCCATAAGCGCGTCGAGCAGCATAAGCTCGATGCCATGCTGGCGCTGTGTGAGGAAACCCGCTGCCGGCGGCAGACGCTGCTGGCCTATTTTGATGAAGACATGCCGCAACCTTGCGGACATTGCGATAACTGCATGGACGGCGTGCAGACCTGGGATGCCACCGAGCCCGCGCGCCAGGCGCTGTCGGCGATCTACCGCACGGGCCAACGCTATGGCGTCGGGCATTTGGTTGATGTCTTGCTCGGTCGCGATAACGATAAAATTCGCACTGTTGGCCATCAGCATCTGGCGGTGTTTGGTATTGGCAAAGCGTTTGCCGAGGGTGAGTGGCGTTCACTGTTTCGCCAGCTGGTAGCGCGCGGGTTGGCTGATGTCGACCTTGAAGGCTTCGGTGGCCTGCGTCTTTCAGACAGGTGTCGGTCCTTGCTCAAGGGCGAGGTCAGTCTGCAACTGCGCCGCGATTTGAAACCGCAGCAGAGCGCCAAGGCTTCCAGCAGTGCCGCCAGTCAATTGGTGCGTGGCGAGGAGCGCGGCCAATGGGAAGCGCTGCGTGCCTTGCGGCGCAAGCTGGCGGAAGAGCACGGTGTGCCGCCCTATGTCATTTTCCCCGACGCCACTTTGCTGGAAATGCTGCGGGGCAAACCCAGCACCTTGGCTGAGATGGCCCGAATCAGTGGCGTTGGCGCGCGTAAGCTGGAGCGCTATGGCGAAGCTTTCCTTGCCGTACTCGGTGCTGATGATGACGCGCCGCGTGCAGTGGCTGATCTGCGCCACGAATTGGTCAGCCTGGCCCGTGCCGGCATGACGCCGGTGCAGATTGCCAGTCAGCTCAATTGCAGCGAGAAGAATGTCTACAGCCTGCTGGCTGAAGCCATTAGCCGCCAGCAGCTGTCCCTGGAGCAGGCCCTGGATGTGCCCGCAGAACTGCTCGGCGAAATTCAGGATGCTTTCCTCGATGGTGAGGGCGAGTTGCCGCCGGTTGCAGCCGTCAGCGAGCGGTTTGCCGGGCGGGTCGAGCTGGGCATCCTGCATTGTGTTAGGGCCGCTTTGGCCGTCGAATTCGAAGCCTGACCACCACCGTAGCCAGCGTTTGCTCGGCGTACATATAGCGTCTGTGGCAGGTATCAAAGGTGCTCAACCTGTGCTGCACTCAAAACTATGGCCCAGCAGTCCTGTCATCTAAGGAATTTTTGATGCCGCACCCCCACGCCTGGCTAGAAAACGTCCGCCCCAGTCCTTATGCGGATCAGCTTGCCTTGGGCTTTCGTTTATTGCAGTTCAGTACACCGCTTGAGCGCGAATACCGCGCTAATGCCCAGGCCAGCAGCTTCGGCTTCAAATGCATCGCGCTGTATGGCGCCATCCTAATGTGGCTTGGATTCACTGCGTTTGATTTCGCCCTGGTGCAGAGCCCAGTGATCTGGTGGATGTTTGCGGTGCGTTTGAGCGTTTTCGCCCTGTTGCTGGTCTTCACCGGCTTGTTGATTCAGGGCCGCCATGGCCATTTGCTGCAACCGTTGAGTGTGGTGAGCATCCTGGCAGTCGGTGTGGGCGCTGCACTTGTTATCAACATCGCCCACATTGCCGATCTAACCTATCCCTATGAAGGGCTGCTGTTGGTATGCATGGCGGCCTACTTTCTGATTGGCTTGCGCTTCGGGCAAGCAGTGGGTTGTTCGCTGGTCGTGCTGTTGGCCTACATTGTTGGGGAATTCTTCGCCGGCTTGCCGCTATCACGTTTGTTCAGCAACGCGCTGTTTCTGCTGATCGGTAACGCGATGGGCGCTTTCGGTTGCTACTTGCTGGAATACAAATCCCGTGAGCACTTTCTGGTCAGCCGACTGATGCGCGTTCTGGCCGATCACGACAGCCTGACCGGGCTGCACAACCGCCGCAGCTTCAACCGTCAGTTCGAGCGCCTGTGGCGTCAGGGCCAACGCGAACAGCGCAGCCTGGCGCTGCTGCTGTGCGATGTTGATCACTTCAAGGCCTACAACGATCACTACGGTCATCAGGGTGGCGATACCGTCTTGCAGCGTATTGGTAGCCTGCTGCAGGAGGCAGCGCGCCGCCCGCTGGACATGGCCGTGCGCCTGGGTGGTGAAGAATTTGCCGTGCTGCTCTATGACATCGACGAGGCTGAAGCGCGGCACCACGCTGAAGCGCTGCGCGAGAGCCTGCAAACCCTGAATATCGAGCATGCCGGCTCCGCTACGGCGAGCATGCTGACCATGTCGATTGGCATCGCCTGCATCCTGCCTGACGAAGGCGGTACGCTGGCGCAACTCTACGA
>JAGGNC010000005.1 GCA_017886405.1 Pseudomonas sp.
GCTGTTCAACGACCTGATCATGATGCCCTGCTACCGCTGGAACCGCTGCGTCGTGGTGCCCCTGGGCCATCCGCTGACCAAGCTGCCGAAACTCACCCTCGAAGCCTTAGCCGAATACTCCATCGTCACTTATGTATTCGGCTTTACCGGCCGTTCCAAACTCGACGAGGCCTTTAGCCATCGTGGCCTGACGCCAAAAGTGGTGTTCACCGCTGCCGACGCGGACGTGATCAAGACCTATGTGCGCCTGGGCCTGGGCGTTGGCATCGTGGCCAAGATGGCGGTCGACGCCAAACTCGACCCGGACCTGGTGGTACTCGATGCCGGCGACCTGTTCGAAGCCAGTGTGACCAAGATCGGCTTTCGACGCGGGACCTTCCTGCGCGGCTTTATGTGCGACTTTGTCGAGAAATTCGCCCCGCACCTGACCCGCGAGGTATTGGCAAAAGCAGTGCAATGCCACAACAAGGTCGAGCTGGAAGAGCTGTTCGAGGGTGTGCAACTGCCGCTGCACTAGCATGCTGAGTGAATAAAAAACCCGTCAATATGACGGGTTTTTTATTACCGATGCAATCAGATCGCGGTGGCACCACCATCCACCGCCAGCGCCTGGCCGGTGGTGAACGCTGCGTTATCGCAGCACAGATAAAGCACAGCAGTGGCGATTTCCTCAACCTTGCCGATACGCCCAACCGGGTGCATGGCCGCCGCATACTCACCCTTCTTCGGGTCAGCTTCATAGGCGCGGCGGAACATGTCAGTATCGATCACCGCCGGGCATACTGCGTTGACGCGGATTTTTTTCTTCGCGTATTCGATTGCCGCTGATTTTGTCAGACCGATCACCGCATGCTTGGACGCGCTGTAGATGCTCATCTTCGGCGCTGCACCGAGGCCGGCGACCGAAGCCGTGTTGACGATTGCGCCACCACCTTGGGCCAGCAGTAACGGAATCTGGTGCTTCATGCACAGCCATACGCCTTTGACGTTGACGCCCATGATGGCATCGAACTCGCTCTCGCTGCCTTCAGCCAACTTGCCTTTTTCAATCTCGATACCGGCATTGTTGAAGGCATAGTCCAGACGGCCGTATGCGCCCAGCGTACGCTCCATCAGCACCTTAACCTCAGCGTCGCGGGTGACGTCGCAGCGCACAAACAGCGCGTCGCCGCCGGCTTCACGGATCAGCGCAACAGTCCCCTCACCGCCCGCCACATCGACGTCGGACACCACCACCTGCAGGCCTTCGTTGGCGAATGCCAGTGCCGTGGCACGGCCAATACCGGCGGCACCGCCGGTGACCAGGGCAACCCGGCCGGAAAAGCTCAAGCTCATGTTCGTGTCCTCGAAAGAATTAAGACTAATCTCAGTCTAGTCAGCTACCCGCTTACAAGGCAGCACTATCAAACTGCTGGTGATAGCTCTATCCATTTGAGTGATTAATACCCCTGAGAACTTATCACTCGAATGGATTGATCACCATTCGTTCCCCGGGCAAATCTTGCCCATTAATCCAGTAAGGGCTATCAACAGTCTTTCAACTTTGTGAGTACCTGCCATGACTGCCCCACTCAATCGTCAGTTTTTGCTTGCCCAACGTCCGGTCGGCTTGCCCAGCCGCGAGACCTTCAGCTACGAAGAAACCAGCGTCGGCGAACCCGGCGCCGGTCAAATTCTAGTGAAGAACGCTTACCTGTCGCTGGACCCGGCCATGCGTGGTTGGATGAATGATGCCAAGTCCTATATCCCACCTGTCGGCATTGGCGAAGTGATGCGCGCGCTTGGCGTGGGTGAAGTAATCGCCTCGCAACACCCCGACTTCGCAG
The DNA here is from genome assembly GCA_017886405.1 of Pseudomonas sp. Classification (GTDB taxonomy): domain Bacteria; phylum Pseudomonadota; class Gammaproteobacteria; order Pseudomonadales; family Pseudomonadaceae; genus Aquipseudomonas. The sequence continues at coordinate 1,827 of JAGGNC010000005.1, forward strand.
TCGGTGATCATGTAAACGGCGCCCTGGGTGTGCAGGATTATTTCCTCGGCGAGCCCAAGGGCTTCTACAAGGTCGACCCCAAGCGTGCGCCGTTGCCGTTGTACTTGTCTGCCCTGGGCATGACTGGCATGACCGCCTACTTCGCCTTGCTCGACGTTGGCGCGCCGAAGGCCGGTGAAACCGTAGTGATCTCCGGGGCAGCCGGCGCCGTTGGCAGTGTTGCCGGACAAATCGCCAAGCTCAAAGGCTGCCGCGTGGTTGGCATTGCCGGTGGCGCTGAGAAGTGCAAGCTGCTGATCGACGAATTGGGCTTTGATGGCGCTATCGATTACAAGAATGAGGACGTGATTGCCGGCCTCAAACGCGAATGCCCAAAAGGCGTAGACGTGTACTTTGATAACGTCGGCGGCGACATTCTTGATGCGGTACTGACGCGTCTAGCGTTCAAGGCGCGGGTGATCATCTGCGGGGCGATCAGCCAGTACAACAACAAGCAGAACGTCAAAGGCCCAGCCAACTACCTCAACCTGCTGGTCAACAGTGCGCGTATGGAAGGCATGGTGGTCATGACCTACGCCCCGCGCTTTGCCGAAGCGGCTGCGGAAATGGGCGGCTGGCTGGCCAGCGGCAAGCTGAAGTCCAAGGAAGATATCGTCAGCGGCCTGCAAACCTTCCCGGAAACCCTGCTCAAGCTGTTCAGCGGCGAGAACGTCGGCAAGCTGGTGCTCAAGGTCGATTGATTAGCGCTTCTCAGAGCACGGCAGACCTGCAGATGCGCAAGGCGTCTGTGATAGCGCCGCCCGGATAAGCCTCGGTTAATCCGGGGCTTTCTCTCCAGGATTGCACTGCGCTTATCCGCCGGGCTACCTTGATTTGCCTGCACATCGTGCTGGAGCGTTGCTCGCCCTACACGTGCCATGGCCATAGTGGCTTACTGCGCGAATCCCACCGCCGGTTCGTCAGCGCACAGACGGACGGTGCGGACTGAGAGACTCACTCTCAAATTCAGATTTAGACAATTCACTCATCTAAACTGGGTCTTATGGATTTCCTCCTTGAAGGGCGAGGCTCATCTTCTAAGATAAACCCGTCACAGCGATGGACCCGTCGCAGCAATAGCTTGTTTGGCTGGCGTCGAGGAGTGGCTATAAACGCTCATCCATGTTTGCCATGCCGACCCCACCTGTCAGCAAGGTCAAAAGCGCTATGTGAGGGCTATTGAGGCGCATCGCGACCTGCAACTCAAACAAGGAGATGACGATGACTGAACAACTCAAATCCGCCGAGCAGCTTCCCCACGTTAGCGTGTCGCGCCTCGGTGGCGGCGACCTGCAACTGGGCAAGCCTGTGGACGATCATGACTGGCAGATGGTGGTGGTCTATCGCGGTAAGCACTGCCCAATCTGCAAAACTTACCTGGCGGAGCTGGAGCGCACGGCCGCCGAATTCGCCAAGGCAGGTGTCGGCGTTATCGCGATCTCCGGTGACCCCGAAGATCGGGCTCGTACCTTCACTGACGAAATCGGCGTGTCATTCCCCGTCGGTTACGGCCTGACTGTGGCGCAGATGCAGCGCCTCGGCCTTTATGTCTCAGAGCCGCGCTCGGCAAAAGAAACCGACCGTCCCTTCGCGGAACCCGCCGTGTTCGTAATCAACGCCGACGGCCTGCTTCAGGTCTTGGACATCTCCAACGCACCCTTCGCTCGGCCAGACCTCGCGGGCCTTGCCAAGGGGCTGAAGTTCATCCGTGACAACGACTATCCAATCCGCGGCCAACTGGTGCCCTGACGCTCGCGTGCAGATGCCGATACGCGCTGAGGCTATCAGTGCCAGCGCGCCATCGGCCTACTCCGGCCCGGCCCAAACTACTTTCCACGAGCAATAAAGGCGCAACCAGAATGACACTCAACGGCAAGATCTGCGTCATCACCGGCGGCGCCAGCGGCATTGGCCTGGAGACTGCCAAGTGCTTCGCCAACGCGGGCGGCAAAGTGGTGATCGCCGACATCAACATAGACGCGGCGAAGCAAGCTGCAAAAGCCCTCGGCGACGGGCATATGGGTGTCGACATGGACGTCACCGACCCGGACGCCGTAGAGCAAGGTTTTGCCAAGGTGTTCAACGCCTATGGCCGGGTAGACGTTCTGCTCTCGAACGCCGGCATCCAGATGGTCAAACGGGTCGAGGAATTTACCTTCGAAGAATGGCGCAAGGTTGTTTCCATCCACCTCGACGGCGCATTCCTGACCGCCAAGGCGGTGCTGCCGCAGATGTATAAGCAGGGCTCGGGCACCATCCTCTTTATGGGTTCGGTGCACTCGCTGCAAGCATCGGCGCTCAAGGCACCCTACGTCGCCGCAAAGCACGGCATCCTCGGTCTTGCGCGGGCCATTGCCAAGGAAGGCGGCGAAAAAGGCGTGCGCACTAATGTGATCTGCCCGGGCTTCGTGAAGACGCCGCTGGTGGAAAAGCAGATCCCTGAACAGGCCAAGGATCTCGGTATCTCCGAGGAGGATGTCATCAACAAGGTCATGCTTGGCGAGACAGTGGACAAGGAATTCACCACGGTCGAGGACGTGGCGCATACCGCGCTGTTCCTCGCCACCTTCCCCAGCAACGCGCTGACCGGACAAAGCATCGTGGTCAGCCACGGCTGGAGGATGGACTGATGCCTATACGCAAGGTCGATGTGGCCATTATCGGCGCGGGCACGGCGGGCATGGGTGCATACAGCGCCGCGCGCAAGCACACCGACAATCTTGTGCTGATTGAGGGCGGCCCTTATGGCACCACCTGCGCGAGGGTCGGTTGCATGCCATCCAAACTATTGATCGCCGCAGCTGAAGCCGCCGAGGCTGTGCGCGAGGCCGCCGGTTTCGGCGTTCACGCCGCAGCGCCGCGCATCGACGGCGCCGAGGTAATGGCCAGGGTTGGGCGTGAGCGCGACCGTTTCGTAGGCTTTGTGCTGGACGCGGTAGAGGCCATCGACCCTGCCCATCGGTTCAAAGGCTGCGCACGGTTCGAGGGTCCGCATACCCTGCAACTGGATAGCGGCGAGACGCTGCACGCCGCGCGCATCGTCGTCGCCACCGGCTCGGTTGCAGTGCGGCCAAAGGCGTTCGACGCCGTCGGCGACCGACTGATCATTAATGATGACGTGTTCGCCTGGAGTGATCTGCCAAAAGCCGTCGCGGTGTTCGGCGGCGGCGTGCTGGGCCTGGAATTGGCCCAGGCGCTGCACCGGCTAGGCGTGCGCGTAAGGCTGTTCGGCAGGGGTGGTAGCGTGGGCCAATTGAGCGACCCCGCAGTACTCAAGGCCGCTGCGGCCGCAATCGGCGCAGACCTGCCGTTCGACCCGGATGCAGATGTGCAAGACATCGCGCGTGAGGGTGACGAGGTAATCGTAAGCTTCACCGAGCATGGCAAACGCCGCGAAGAGCAGTTCGATTGGCTTCTGGCCGCCACAGGGCGCAAACCTGCGCTCGATGGGCTGAACCTCGCCGCATCGGGTATCACGCTTGATGAGCGCGGGATGCCTAAAGTCGATCCGCTGACGATGCAGACTGAGGCGGGGCACATCTTCTTCGCCGGCGATGTCGCCGCCCGTATTCCATTGCTGCACGAAGCGGCAGACGATGGCCGTATTGCGGGCGACAACGCCGGACGCTTCCCCGAAGCGACAACTCACTCGCGGCGCACACCGTTGGCCATCGCGTTCACCGATCCGAATATCGCCACGGTTGGCGCATCGTTCGCCCAATTAACAGAGGCCTCTTGCGACTTCGCCATCGGCGAGGTGGATTATGCCAATCAGGGACGAGCGCGGGTGATCCGCCAGAACCGCGGGCTGCTAAGGGTTTACGCCGAGCGCAGCACGGGCCGTCTGCTTGGCGCCGAGATGGCAGCACCGAGGGGTGAGCACCTGGCGCATTTGCTGGCCTGGGCGGTGCAGGCCGAAATGGATGTGGAAACCGCACTGGCCATGCCCTTCTACCACCCGGTGATCGAGGAAGGCCTGCGCACTGCCTTGCGCGATCTCAGCCTGAACCTGGGCCTTCGATCCGAAACTGCGCCGTGCAACATCGACTGCGGCCCCGGCACCTGACGCAGCCTTGGGGCCACACCGCGCCCACGGCGCTTATAAGAGTCTAAGAGTCGCCCCGTAGACAAATCGTAGGATGGGTTAGCCGCCAGAGAGTGGCTCGGTAAGGCTGCATTACCAGGGCGGCGTAACCCATCAGCGCGGCACCGCTATAGCGTGGCTCACCCAACGTACTTGCCGTGACCATGATGGGTTACGGCGCGCAACACAGCGCAATACGCTCAAGTCACCCCAAGCGCCTAACCCATCCTACGCAGCGGCCAACACCTCATTCTGTGCGGTGATCGGCCGCCAGCGGCGCAGCAACATGTACAGGGTTGGGATCACGAACAAGGTGAAGAAGGTGCCAACTAGCAGACCGCCGACAATCACCATGCCGATCTGCTGACGGCTCTCGGCCCCGGCTCCGGTGGCAATTGCTAATGGCACAGAACCCAGCACCATCGCCCCGGTGGTCATCAGGATCGGCCGCAGACGCTGCACTGAGGCATTAATCACCGCCGCACGTAGCTCATGGCCTTGGCGCAACAGCACATTGGCAAACTCGACGATCAGGATGCCGTGCTTGGTGATCAGGCCGATCAGCGTCACCAAGCCGATCTGCGAGTAGATATTCAGGGTGCCGCCGAACAACGTCAGCGCCAGCAAGGCCCCGACCATCGACAACGGCACACTGAACAGAATGATCAACGGATCGGTAAAGCTCTCGAACTGCGCCGCCAGTACCAGAAAAATAAACGCCAGGGCCAGGACGAAGATCAACGCAATACCCGAGCTGGACTCCTTGAAGTCGCGCGACGTGCCGGTGAAGTCATACTGGGTCCCAGGCGGGAACACCGCACGCGCCGTCGCCTCTAGCTGCTCCAAGGCTTCGCCCAAGGTGAAGCCGCTCCCAACGTTGGCACTCATCGTCACGGCGCGCAGTTGGTTGAAGTGATTGAGCTCACGCGGTGCCACGGTTTCGCGCACCTCGATCAAGTTGGACAACTGCACCATGCTGTCGTCGTGGCCGCGCACAAAAACACGATCGAGGTCCTGCGGGTTGCGGCGGTCAACGTTCTGCAACTGCACCATGACATCGTACTGCTCACCATTCTGCTTGAAGCGGGTCACCTGGCGGCTACCGAACAGGCTTTCCAGGGTGCGGCCGATGGTTGCCACGTCGCTGCCGACCGCTACCGCCTGTTCGCGGTTGATCGTCACCTTGAGTTGCGGCGCGTTGAGCTTAAGGTCGCTGTCCAAGCTTTCCAAGCCAGGATAATCGCGCAGCGCGTTGAGCAACTCATCAACATAACTCTGCAGCTCGCTGTACTCCATGGAGGAGCGGATCACGAAGTTGACGGGTTGGTTGCGCGCGCTCTGCCCCAGTGGCGGGCGGTTGACTGGGAAAGCACGGAAACCCGCGATATTTTGCAGTTTGGGCAGCAATTCGTTGCGAATTTCAAATTGGCTACGGGTGCGATCAGCCCAGTCATCCAGCTTCATAAAAGAGATGCCTTGGGCCACCGTGGGGAACCCCGCTATGACCATATAGCGGTTGGTTTCTGCGGTGCTGGCGTAGGCCGCTTCGACTTCACGGGCATAGCGCCCGGTGTAGTTGATGGTGGCGCCGTCCGGCCCGTTGAATACGCCGATGATGGTGCCCGTGTCTTCGGTCGGTGCCAGCTCAGATTTCAACCCGGACAATAACAGCACGCTGGCCACAACGCTCATCAGCAGCACACCCACCATCAGCACCCAGGCGTTCAGCGCCTTGGCTAATAGGTGCTTGTAGGTGTAGGTCAAGCCGTTGAGGAAGTCTTCGATCAGGTTGTACAGGCGGTTGTGCCGCTCGCCTTCCTGATGCGGCTTGAGCAACAGCGCGCACATCATCGGCGTAAGGGTCAGTGCGACGAAGCCCGACACCAGCACAGCACCCGCCAAGGTCCAGGCGAACTCGGTAAACAGCTTGCCGGTGGTGCCCTGCATAAAGCCAATAGGCGCGAATACCGCCGCCAGGGTCAGGGTCATGGCGATCACCGCAAAGGCGATCTCGCGGCTGCCCTTGAGGGCAGCCTGGACCGGCTGCATGCCCTCTTCGATATGCCGGTGAATGTTCTCCAGCATAACGATGGCATCATCCACCACCAGGCCGATGGCCAACACCATGGCCAGCAGCGTCAGGGTGTTGATGGTAAAGCCCATCAACGACATCAAGGCAAACGCACCGATCAATGACACCGGAATGGTCACCAGCGGGATAATGGTGGCACGCAGCGAGCGCAGGAAGATAAAGATGATCAGGATGACCAGGCCAATCGCTTCCCAAATGGTGATGAAGACGTTGTCAATCGACTCGCGGATAAACACCGAGTTGTCGTTAGCCACCGCCATTTCCATACCTTCCGGCAGCAGCTCACGTACATCGGGCATCGCGGCGGCTAAGCCATCGGAGATATCCAACGGGTTGGCGGTGGCTTGTTTGATCATGCCCATGGCGACCGCTGACTGGCCATTAAAGCGGACGATACTGCGCTCGTCCTGCGCACCGATTTCGGCATAGCCGACATCCGCCAGGCGCAGCAGGTAACCCTGCGAATCATCAAGGATCAGCTGATTGAACTGCTCCGGGGTGTTCAGATCGGTTTCTGAAAGCACGGTGAATTCGCGCTGCTGCGATTCGATGCGTCCTGCAGGAATCTCCACATTCTGCCGACGCAACGCATCTTCGACGTTTTGTACCGTGAGGTTGTGCGCGGCAAGTTTTTCCGGGTCCAGCCAGATCCGCATGGCTAAGCGCTGCCCACCCCGAATCTGCACCTCGGAAACACCAGGAATGGACTGTAGGCGATCTTTGATCACCCGATCCAGCACATCGGTTATTTCCATTGAGCTGAAGCGTTCGCTGTAGAAGGCCAGCCAGATCACCGGTTGGGCGTCGGCCTCGACCTTCTGCACGATGGGTTCGGCAATCTCATCCGGTAGCAGGCCGCGCACACGCCCCAGGCGATCACGCACATCGTTGGCGGCTTCATCGGAGTTACTGCCCAGGCGAAATTGCGCGGTGATCTGGGTATTTTCCGAACGGCTGATGGAGCTGACAAAATCCAAACCATCAATACCAGAGAGCACATCCTCGATTGGCTGCGCGACCTGGGATTCCATGATTTCCGGGCTGGCACCTGGATAGCTGACGTTGACGGTGACAATCGGCACATCAATGTTTGGATACTCGCGCACGGCCAAACGGTCATAGGCCATCAAGCCGAGCAACACCACAATCAGCGACAGCACAGTGGCAAATACCGGCCGGCGGATGCAGATATCCGACAGCGTCATGGCGCAGGCTCCAACACCTTGGTGCGCACTGGCGAGCCGGCACGAACCTTCTGCCAACCGGCACTGATCAAGGTTTCATCCCCTTGCAAGCCGTCAACCACCTCGACCTTGCCGGCCATTCGCTTACCCAGCTTGACCTCGCGCAGCTCGACCTTACCATCCACCACCAGGTTGACCAGCAGCCGCTCACCCACCGGCATCACGGCCTCCTCTGCAATCACCAAGGCGTTCGGTCGCTCAGCCAGGATCACCGAAACACGGACGAACTGCCCAGGGCTCAAGCGACCATCGCTGTTGCTGAGGTTGGCGCGAATTGCCTGACTGCGCCCGACCTCATCCAGGCGCGGGTTGATGGCGAAAATTTCACCCCTGAAGCGCTCACCCGGATAGGCATCCAGACTGATCTCGATGACCTGCTTGAGACGGATCTGGCTGACCGCTTTTTGCGGAATACGAAAATCGACCTTGAGCGGGTCGAGCACTTCTAGGTTGACGATATCCTGACCTTCGCTGAGGTAAGCGCCGGGGCTGACCTGACGCAAGCCCAGGACGCCTTCATACGGCGAGAGAATGCGCGTCTTATCTAGGCGCGCCTGCGAGAGCGCCAGGCTGGCACGCAAGACTTGTAGTTCAGCGTTCGCTTCATCAAGCGCCTGGGCATTACTGGCCCCGCGCTTGAAC